>JBLMXM010000026.1:0-15321 GCA_050257775.1 Hyphomicrobiales bacterium | reverse complement strand
CATCGATGGCGATCTGATCGGGGAGTTGATGCTGGAGGCGGTTGTGGTGCGCTTTGACAAACAAAACTTCCCCCGTCCAGTCGTGCGGCTCAGTGACAATGCCCCGGTTGTTACCGCCGCAGACACCCCCACGGTTTGGCGCGGCGTACGGCTTGCAGGTCTGCACAAGCCGTTGTTATAGCCCTGAGTCCAACGGAGTGGCGGAAGCCTTCGTGAAGACGTTCAAGCGGAATTATGTGAACAGGCGCTCCTTGGCCGATGCCCGGACCGTTATGGAGCAGTTGCCGATATGGTTTGAAGATTACAAAGAGCATCATCCTCGTAAAACCCTGAAGATGATGTCTCCGTGCCAGTTCAGAAGACAGAAAATTACGTCATTTGTGCTGCTCCGCTAACTCAGCGGCTAACGGTGGTTTAATGGATTGTATATGAACCGAGTCGACGCTCATCGAAAAAATCTGGTTGGAACTTGCCGACGTCGCAGGTTTTAAATTGGGGTCATGCGCTACAGCCCATCCCGGATCGGGCACCCAGATGTTGAGGTGGAAATTCATAGGTCCAGCCGGTACATAACTCGTGTTTGTCCGAACCAGATTGCCATCAATAAACCAGGATACTTGGCTTGGCTGCCACTTGATTTCGTATGTGTGGTAGTCAGTTATCGATCCAGAAGCATAGGGTACAAATTGCACATTTCCGGTGCCAAGTTTTTCGTTACCATAAATGTTGGTTTGTGCCCCGTTAGGCATATTAGTGAGAAGTTCGAAATCGATTTCATCATGATAGGTTGTGCTTCCTGGTTTGAGAGCATATAGGAAGATGCCTCCGACGATGCCCGGCGTGGTGGTATTCATTTTAGCGCGCACTGCTATGTGGATTCCTGTCCCCAAAGCGAACGACTGATTACTTCTCAAATCCGTACCGTAGAAAGAAAGCGCAGATGGATTATAAGATTCGACCACAATAATCGCGTTGCCGTTATGGGCGGCCGGAAGCGAAGAACTCTGAGTAGGTCTGAACTGAGTAAGGCCGACGACTGTTCCGTCAGTTGGCGACACCCAGGTTGGGATATGCCACTTACTGGAACTCACCATATCCCCGTTAAAGTCATCGTAGAGGAGAGTCTCAGCTAGTATTACGGTAGAGGGCGAAATTACCAGAAAACCAATTACTGCACAAAAAACTACTTTTCTCATGATTCCGATTCCCGGCCTGCCTGGAGAGCTAACCAATGATTTTATGTTTTTTATAAAACCCCTTGATTGCATTTTTGCACTATTATCCCAATACAGGAGACGCCAGAAGTTCTTATTTGCTATTCTCAGTCGGCTTCCACAGCACATCACAGCTTAGGTGCTTTGTTGATATGGTGCATGGTATCCCAAGCCTGCCCAACTTTGCAATAGGTAACAGAAATCCAGCGAATCCTTGAGGATGCCCAAAAATTGGTTCCGCGCCCTCAGTCCGACCTTGGAGGGGCGTCTCGATCTGTAGTTCAGCTGGGCAAAGATGCATTTTCGAGATGAATTGCATCGCCGAAGCTTTTAACCAGTGCAGGATTGTCAATATCTGATGATCTAATCTCCGATGCAGTTTCTGCATTATCATCGGTTTCTCACAACAACCGCCATAGGGAGTCGGCCGGGCGGCTTTGCTTGAACCGCCCATACCAGAAACATAACGGATAAAGGAGCAACAGGCCCGCCAACCAGAAAGGGATCATCTGAACCAGTCCCACACCGTGCGGGAAAAGCCAGCCCATGAGGGCATAGAGGTACAGGTGCGTGACGTAGAAAAACAACGGCGAGCCGCCGATTACTGCCAGCATCCGGCCCCCGCGAGATTTTCGGTTTTCAAACCTCATCCATGCCAGCAGAAGCAGCAGGTCAAGCCCGATAGTCAGCAGCAGGAAGGCCAGGCTAGGCGGATATTTGGTTAAGTTGAAAAAGCCGATCCATCCCGGCGCCGCCGGGTGGAAATTTCCGAACCCGCCGGGCAGACGGAGGATGGCAAAAAGCGCGAGTGCACCGGCGCCGGAGATCCACAAGGCGCGCTCCACTTGTGCATTTGGAGCTCGGAGGCTGCGGCCCAGAATCATTCCTAATCCCGTGATCCCCATCCACGGTATGGTCGGATAGAATACCAACCACTCATAAGTGTGTCCCGGGATAAGAAGCATTCGAATAAGAGGGGGATATAGGGCCCGTGGGTCTGCGAATTCGGAGGCCACGGCCTGCGTCAAACCCATCGCCGCCAAGCTGACCGCCACGACCGCCCATGACGGCAGTCTGAACAAAATCCCCCAGACCACCATGGTGCTGCCCAGCCCATACAAAACCCCCAGATAATACTTGACCGGTGCACCGCCTCCGGGTATCGGCCCACCTCTGGAGGTAAAGGCTCCGGCGGCAGTGCCGAGGACCCCCAAGTCCCAGGCCCGGTTTTCCAATACCTGCTGAAGCACGATCAGCAGGAACCCGCGGATCAGGAAAAACCGAGTCACCCTCCAGTTGTCCCATCCATCTCCAGCCCGTGCCGCAATGAACAGCGCCATGCCGGTACCCATCAACAGGAAGAATCCGGGAGCACACAGGTGGGTCACCGCCCGCAAGAGAAATGGGAAGATGCTGTCGTACCGGGGCAATGCGGTCCCCCAGAATTCATGGGAATGCGTCTTCGCGACAAAGTAAGACGCATGGTCCAGCGCCATCAGGACCATGATCAGGCCGCGCATGGCGTCCAGCGAGAGCAGGCGCGAGTGTCTGGGTGAGCTGTCCATTGGTTCGAAAAATAAGGCCTGTGACGTGCGGACTCAACCTGCCGGAAAGGCCGATTGGCCAAATGCTGAAATCCTGGTTGCACGATCCACTGTCCCTGCAGCAGGGCAACTGATTGATTCAACTAAGCTATCGGTCGGACCCACTCATCGGCGTCAACTCGTGTTGCTACCTCGACTGATGGCTTCAGCTACGATGCGACCTTCGAGCGGGGAAAACTTATCCTGAACCGGATCAAACTTAACCAAAAGAATTCAATATTATTTCACTTCTCCAACGGATTCTCGTTTCCTTCCAACGCTTCTGAGGTCGCCGGTGGCATCCGGCTTGCTTTGCAAGTCGACAAACATCACACGACGTCAACCGGCAATGACACCGGAGAAAAAAATGCAGAACGATGTCTCTATAAACAAAAGACAACGTAAGGCGCTCAACCAGCTGATTCTGGCCTGTGCTGCGGTGATGCTATTGATAGGCTGCTCGATGAAGCGAGCGGCGGTCAACCTTGCCGGTGACGCGATTTCCGGAGGCGGCCAGGCCTACTCCTCCGACGACGATCCGGAATTCATCCGGGAAGCCCTTCCCTTCGGGATCAAGGTTTCGGAAGGGTTGCTGGAGGAGTCCCCGGCGCACCGCGGGCTTCTGCTCACGGTCGCCAAGGGCTACGCCGTCTACGCCTACTTGCTGCAGGATGAGGCCGATCGCACTGAAGCATTCGATTTCTCCAAGGCGAGGACGTTGCAAGCCCGTGCATGCAAATTCTACTTGCGGTCCCGTGACTACGCGCTCAGAGGTCTATGCATCACAAACCTCTCCGCTGACCTCTTCGAACAGGTGAAGGCCCGAATCCCGTTGACCGCACCGGAGGATGTCCCGTTCCTCTACTGGGCCGCTGTGTCCTGGGCCGGCGCCCTCAGCGCAGCCAAAGACGATCTCAAGCTGATATCGGAACTTCCTGTTCCTGGAATGATGGCCCGACGCATTCTGCAACTCGATGAAGCCTTTGAAGGCGGTGCGGCTCATGAATTTCTCATTAGCTACGAGGGCAGCCGGCCGGGCGGAAGCACGGCGGCGGCCCGCCGCCATTTCCAGCGGGCGTTGGACTTGTCGAAAAGTCGGCGGGCTTCGGTCTATCTGGCACTGGCGGAGTCGGTGGCGATCCGCGAACAGAATGCACCCGAATTTCGGTCTCTCCTGAAAGCTGCACTGGCGATCGACCCCAATCGAGATCCCGAACTGCGTCTTTCAAACACCATCGCAAGAAAACGCGCCGAATGGCTGTTGAACCGCCTGGCGGATATTTTTTTGGATCCAGTCGATACGGAGGCTATGCCATGAAAACCATTGCAATCGTGCTGTGGGTCGTGTTGACCGCCTTCTCCGAAAGTTTCTCGGCGGGGCCGATGCCCATCAAGTTCGGAACCCTCGCCCCGCAGGGTTCCCCGTGGGACCTGATCATGCGTGAAATGGGGGAGTCCTTGAAAACGGAAACCGCTGGAGGGATCGACCTGCGGATCTATTCCGGCGGAGTCGCCGGCGACGAGCCGGATATGGTACGCAAGATGCGGATCGGGCAACTGCACGCGGCAGCCCTAACCGTGATGGGGCTTGGCCAGATCGCCCCTGAAATGAACGCACTGCAAATGCCCATGCTGCTCTCCTCTTTCGATGAGCTGGATTTCGTGATGGACCGCATGTCTCCGACGTTCGACACGATACTTGAAAAACAGGGGTTCAAGGTCCTGAATTGGCTGGATGCCGGCTGGGTCCACTTGTTCTCGCAAGCCCCGGTAGTTCGCCCCGCAGATCTGAAACGCCAGAAACTTTTCGTTTGGTCGGGGGACACCGCCGCCGTAGAGGCGTGGAAGGCGGAAGGGTTCAGTCCGGTACCCCTTCCGGCCACTGATATCTACACGGGGCTTCAGTCCGGCCTCATCAACGCCTTTTCTACGACGCCGCTGGCCGCACTCTCATTTCAATGGTTCGCCCTGGCGCCGAACATGATGGACCTGAAATGGGCTCCGCTCGTCGGCGCCACCATCGTCACCGCCAAAAAGTGGCAGGAGATTCCTGACAACCAAAAGACGGTTCTGCTCCGATTGGCCGCCGCTGCGGGGGACCGGATGCGCAAGGAGAATCGCAAGCTGGGTGATGACGCGGTCGAGATCATGAAGCGGCACGGCCTGGCAGTAGTCCCCGTTCCTCGTGATGTGGCCGCGGATTGGGAGCGCAGCGCCCGCGCCACTTATCCCCGGCTCTTGGAAAAAGGAAACCCAACTGAAATCTTGCACGCTATTGAAAAGGTCAGAAATGATTACCGCGCATCCCATCCCAGGTATTGACATGGACCTGTTTTCCAGTTCCTGCCGTTTTGCGGCCCGGGCGGTTCAGGCCCTGACCGGCGGCGCCCTGCTCATGATGGTCTTGCTGGCGGCGTCGGATCTTTTCCTGCGGCTTTTCGATGTGGGAATCGAAGGCTCCTCGGTCTATGTCCAGAACCTGTGCCTGTGGCTCGGTTTTCTGGGCGCCCTGGTGGCAGCAAGCCAAAAACGTCACCTTGTTCTGGTGAACATGACTTCTCTCATGCCTGAACGGATCCGCGGGATTACGGAAGCCGTCGCCGGCGGAGTATCGGCGGGGGTTACGACCGGCCTCTGCTGGGCTTCATGGCAATTCGTCAGAGCTGAAATGGGTTCTCCCATGAGAATTGCGGGTTGGCTGCCCCAGTGGGTGCCCGAGGCGATTCTTCCCGCGGTATTCGGATTGATGACGTTGCAATGGATAGATCAAACGTCGGGCCTGTTCAACCGTATGCTTGTGGCGGCCGGTGCGCTCGCGGCGGGCGGAATCGGTTTTGCGGCTGCGCCGTACCTGTCGCAACTGGCCGGGCCCATGATAATCGGCTTGATCTGCATCTCCCTTCTCGGTGTGCCTATTTTTGTTGTGCTCGGCGGGGTTGCGTTGCTGCTTTTCCTGGCCAATGGGGTACCCATCGCGTCGATCCCAGTGGAGACTTATCGGATCACCGTTTCTCCCGTCATCTCTGCGGTTCCTCTGTTTACGCTCGCCGGGTACATTTTAGCGGAAGGAGGTGCCAGCGGCAGAATGGTAGGACTCTTCCGTGCCCTGGTCGGCTGGATGCCGGGAGGCATCGCCATCGTCACGATACTGGTGTGCGCCTTTTTCACCACGTTTACCGGTGCATCCGGTGTGACGATCCTGGCACTCGGCGGCTTCCTGCTGCCCGCCCTTCTCCAAGAGGGATACCGAGAGCATTATTCGCTAGGGTTGATCACCTCGTGCGGCTCTCTCGGATTGCTCTTCCCCCCCAGTCTTCCTGTCATCCTTTACGGAGTGGTAGCACACGTGTCCATCCTCGACCTTTTCAAGGCCGGGGCCATACCAGGCGCCCTGATGGTTTTTCTCTTTTGCGTTTCCGGCGTCTATGAAGGGAGGCACGCGGCGCGGGAGAAAGCCCCTTTCAACTTTCATGAGCTTATGAAATCCGTTTGGATGTCCAAGTGGGATATCGCATTTCCCATAGTGGTGCTGGTGGGAATTTTCGGCGGATACTGTACGCTGCTGGAAGGAGCCGCCGTGAGCGTTCTCTTTGCCGCGGTCATCGAAACCGTCATCTACCGAACCCTTGACCCCTGGAAAGACCTGCCGAGCGTCTTTCTCAAGTGCGCATCGCTGATCGGCGGGGTGTTCATTATTCTAGGCGTTTCCATGGGACTAACCAACTACATGGTGGATGCCGAAATTCCGATGAGGGCGGCGGACTGGGTTCAGCTCCATATCGGATCAAAGTGGATTTTTCTCCTGTATTTGAACCTGCTGCTCCTTCTGGTCGGCTGCCTGATGGACATTTTTTCAGCCATCGCCGTGGTGGTGCCGTTGATTCTCCCGGTCAGTGAAGTCTTCGGCGTGCATCCGCTGCACCTGGGGATTATCTTCCTTTCCAATCTGGAGCTCGGGTACTTGACTCCGCCCGTGGGAATGAACCTCTTTCTGGCTTCCTATCGGTTCAACAAACCGCTGTTCCAGGTCTATCGAGACAGCCTGCCTTTTTCCCTCATTCTATTGGCAGTGGTCCTGATCGTCACGTATGCGCCGGTTCTTTTGATCGGGGTTTGAAAATGAGGGAAAAGCGGATCAGGGCCTGAGAGTCGGTTTTCAAAACCGCGTTAGACCGTTTTCAGGTACTCTCGAACGGCCAAGGCGGCACTGCTCCCCTCGCCGGCAGCGCTGACCACCTGTTTGGTGCTCCCGGCTCGCACATCACCGGCAGCAAAAATACCGGGCACGCTGGTTTCCATCAGGAACGGCTCACGGATTAGCTCACCCAGGGCCAGCCCATCCCCGTGCCTCAGGGCATGCCCGGTAACGATGTAACCCCAGCGATCGAGTATGATCTTGCCGTTTTGCAGAAAACCGGTATTAGGGTTCTGACCAATGAAAATAAAGGCGCCGTCCACGGACAATTGTTCTTCGGTCCCCTTTCGGGTTTCTTTGATGCGCAGGCCCGTCAATTTGCTGTTGGCCCCCAGGAAGGCCTTTACCGCCGTACTCCAGCGCACATCGACCTTGGGATGGCTCAATACTTTTTCCTGGATCACCTGGCTGGCCGTGAATTTTTCCCCGCGAGCCAGAATGGTGACCCGTTCGGCAAATTTCGTGAGCAGCAGGCTTTCCTCAGTGGCGCTGTTTCCGCCGCCCACGACGGCCACCTTCTTACCCTTGTAAAAAGGCCCATCGCAGGTTGCGCAAAAATGAACCCCGGCTCCCAGATAGTCGGTTTCTCCCGGGACTTCCAGCCGCTTGTAACGGCTGCCGGTGGCAATCAGTAGGGCCCGGGCACTGTATTCGCGTCCGTCGCCGGTCTGGACACAGTGATAGTTGCCGTGCTGATGGACAGCGGCGACTTCCTGTGCCTGCAGCAATTCCACGCCGAAACGCTCAACCTGCTGGCGCAGTCTTTGAGCAAAATCGGCGCCCGTTACTCCTTCCGGGAATCCCGGCATGTTGTCCAGCTTTTCCGTTCCCGCCGCCTGCCCGCCAAACGCCGCCCGCTCGATCACCAGGGTATCAATTGCCTCGCGCGCCGAGTATAAGGATGCCGTCAGCCCGGCCGGACCGCCTCCGATCACTATAAAGTCGAAGTGGCTGCGGCTCGCCTGCGTTTTCAATCCCAGTTTTGCTGCCAGATCAGCGTTACTGGGCTCGGCCAGAAACGTGCCGTCCTTAAAGACAATCGTCGGAATGATGCGCTTGCCGTGGTTTTTCTCAATAACCAGGCGCTGGGCGCCGGCGTCCTCTTCGATATCCACCCAGTTGTAAGGAACCTGATGCTCTCCCAGAAACATTTTGCTCCGCCGACAGTCCGGGCACCAATGGGCGCCGTAAACGGTAATGTCTGCTAAGACCATGATCCTCTCCTGGTTGAAACCCCGATGCAATGAGAGCTGGGGCTGCTCCCGCAGGTGCGGCTCCGCGTTTCTCGCCGGTGGCCATCCGGCGTTCCATGAAAAATCGGCACGGCGGGTTTTCTATCCCCCGGTGGCAAAACCCGGGTACAGCGTCATGCCTCCGTCGATGTAAATGCTGGCGCCGGTGATGTAATCCGCGTAGTCGGAAGCCAGCCAGACAGCAGCGCGGCCGATGTCTTCCGGCTCGCCGATACGTTTATACGGAATCAATGTCATCAACGAATTATATGCTTCAGGCGTCTCCCAGGCCATCGTGTTGATGGGGGTACGAATCGCGCCCGGCGCGATACTGTTCACCCGAATCCGGTAAGGAGCCGCCTCCTGGGCGATGCTTTTCATCATCATCATAACGCCGCCCTTGGAGGCGGAATAGTTCACGTGCCCCGCCCACGGGATAATTTCGTGGACCGAGCTGATGCAAATAATCTTTCCTGCAGAGCAGGAGATTTCCTTGACTACCCCGCGGCGTTTGAATTCTCTAATCGCCTCGCGGGCACACAGGAACTGGCCGGTCAGGTTCACACCGATCACCTTGTTCCACTGGTCCAGCGTCATCTGCTCAATGGGCGCATCCCTTTGCAAGCCGGCGTTATTGATCAGAATGTCAATGGTACCGAACTGTTCTATCATTCTCCGAAACATGGCCTGGACGTCGCTCTCCTGTGATACGTCGGCCTGATAGGCCACCGCCGGGCTGCCGTTGCGTCGAATCTCCTTCACGACCGCATCGGCCTGCTGGTCACCCGCAACATAGTTGACCATCACCGCCGCCCCGGCTTGGCCCAGAGCAATCGCAACGGCTTGCCCGATACCCGAGTTGCCGCCGGTCACGAGGGCGGTTTGCCCTTTTAGAATTTGTTTGGTCGGGCACTCCGGCATGACGACTTCCGGAAGTGCTTCCTCTTTGATCGGTCCCATCGTGCCTCCTTTATCGCTGCCGATAGGCATCTTCCACCAATCCGCCCGACTGCTGAATCAGTTTGGCCACCAAGGCCGTCCACCCGGTCTGATGGCTGGCGCCCAGGCCTGCACCGTTGTCACCGTGGAAATATTCGTTGAAGAGGATCAAGTCCCGCCAGTGCGGATCGGCCTGCAGAAGACGCTGTCCGCCGTAAACTGGGCGCTGGCCGTTGCGGTTGCGCAGGAACAGTCTGATCAATCGCTGGGAGAGTTCAATGGCGACCTCCCCCAGCGTCAGCAGCCGGCCCGATCCGGTGGGGCATTCCACCTTGAAACTATCGCCGTAGTAATAATCGAATTTTTGCAGAGATTCGATCAGCAGGTAGTTGATCGGAAACCAGATGGGTCCGCGCCAATTGGAATTGCCTCCAAAAAGACCGCTCTGCGATTCGGCCGGCTGGTAGTTGATCGTGTGGGCCTGGCCGTCGACATAAAAAGTGTAGGGATGGTCCCGGTGAAACTTCGATAGCGAGCGAATTCCGTAGTCAGACAAAAATTCGTTTTCATCGAGCATGTGCTTCAAAACACTCGCCAGACGATTCCGATTGACAATCGAAAGCAGCCGCCGGGACCTCTGCCCGGGGGATTGAATGCAGGCTACATGCCCCTCCTCTCGGAGATAAATCCGGTTTTCGAAAAACCAGCGCAGACGCCGAGAAAAAACCGGCATGGCCTCCACCAGTTCAGGATCGAGCGTTTCAACGGCCAGCAAGGGCATCAGCCCGACCAAGGAGCGCACTTTCAAGCGAATCATTCGCCGGCCGGGCAGATGCACGGCATCATAGAAAAAGCCATCTTCCTCATCCCAGAGACTCACCCCTCCGCGGTACTCGTCCGTCATCGCCCTGGCGATACGCAGGAAGTGCTCGAAGAATTTGCTGGCGGTGTCCTGGTAAACGGGGTCCTCCTTGGCGAGCTCCAAGGCGATTTTCAGCATAACGAGGCAGTAGAACCCCATCCAGGAGGTCCCGTCGGACTGATCCAGGTGCCCGCCGGTGGGAAGCGGTTTGCTTCGGTCAAATACACTGATGTTATCCAAGCCCAGGAAGCCGCCTTGGAACACATTTTTCCCTTCCTCGTCCTTCTTGTTGACCCACCAGGTGAAATTCAGCAGCAGTTTGTGGAAGATGCCTTCAAGGAACCCCCGGTCAGCTCTGCCCCACTGTTTGGCGTCGATCTTGTAAACGCGATACGTCGCCCAGGCGTGTACCGGCGGGTTGACGTCGCTGAAGTTCCACTCGTAGGCCGGCAGTTGACCATTGGGATGCATGTACCATTCACGGGCCAACAGCTCCAGTTGGCGCTTGGCGAAATCGGAATCCACCAGTGCGAGCGGGATGCAGTGGAAGGCCAGATCCCAGCCGGCGTACCAGGGGTATTCCCACTTGTCCGGCATGGACATGATGTCGAAATTGTTGAGATGCTCCCAGCCGGCATTGCGTCCGCTTCGGCGCGCTTCCGGCTGCGGAGCGACCGGGTCGCCGCTCAGCCATTGTTCGATATCCAGGTAGAAAAACTGCTTGCTCCACAGCAGGGAGGCGAGCGCCTGTCTTTGGATCCGGAGCAGATCTTTGCTCAAGTTCGGCTTTTGCAGGAACGCGTAGAATTCATCTGCCTCGCGGCGGCGACGGTCGAAGAGATCCTCGAAGTTGCCAAACGGACGGGATTGAACTGTAGCGGTAATGCGCAGCCGAACGGTATGGGATTCGCCGGATGGGATGACCGTCCGGTAGACTACCGCGGCTTTGGTGCCCTCTTGGGCCGGATTGACGGCATCCGCTCGGCCTTCAATCAGGTAGCGGTGGAAGGCGTCCTTGGCATACGGGGCGCCGTCGGCTGATTCATACAGCTCCCGCGTATTGGTTTCATTCTCGGTGAACAGCAGTTCGGCGCCCCCTTCGGCGTAAAGATAGTAGGTGCCGGCCGCCGCATGCTCCGCCCGGATCCCCGAGGTCCCAGGGGGCGCGTCGATCCTTTGCAGGCGCGGCTTCTGCGGCACGTCCCGCATCGGGCCCTTTTCATACCCCCAGCTCCAGGTGTTGCGGAACCAAATCGTCGGCAGCACGTGGCATTCGGAGGCTTCCGGGCCACGATTGACCACCGTGATCCGGCAGAGGATGTCATCCGGGTCCGCCTTAGCGTACTCGACCAGCACGTCAAAATAGCGGCTCTCCGCGAACACCCCCGTATCCAGTAGTTCATACTCGAAATCGAAACGGTCGCGTTTTCGGTTTTCGCTCACCAGGTCGGCATAGGGGAATGCCGTTTGAGGATACTTGTAAAGCATTTTCAAGTAACTATGGGTCGGAGTGCTGTCCAGGTAAAAATAGTATTCCTTGACGTCCTCGCCATGGTTTCCCTCCGAGCCGGACAAGCCGAACATCCGTTCCTTCAGGATCGAATCGCGTCCATTCCAGAGCGTCAAAGCAAAACAAATATATTGAAAGCGATCGCAAATTCCGGCGATACCGTCTTCGCCCCAGCGGAAGGCCCTGCTGCGGGCGTGATCGTGAGGGAAATAGTTCCAGGCATTGCCGTCGGGGCTGTAATCTTCCCGCACCGTTCCCCAAGCGCGTTCGCTGAGATAGGGCCCCCACTTTTTCCAGTTGGCCTGCCGCTTCCGGTAAGCTTCCAGTCGTTGATACTCGGCCGTCGCCGTTGGTTTCATAGCCTGCCGTCCTTCATCTCTAAATCCCTTGCGTTTAAGCCGCAGACTTCCGTCCGTCCTGATCAGTACTGCAGGCGCATCTCTTCGAGTGAAAGGTAAAATTGAGTCCTTTTCCAGTTACAATCATCTTGACCTTGCCGATGCGTTCACCTTCGACCAGGCTGCGGTCGTTGTCTTTGAACTCCCCGGCCAACACGATATCGTCGAAGCTTGCGGCATTGGCGCGGGTCTCATTTCTTCCGATACTCCCTAATTCGGGCTCGGTGCTGGTACACCATGGAAGGTAGCGATAGTCGGCCTTGCGAGGCAGCTGGAATATCGCGTTGCTGACCATAATGCCGGCCTCGTATCCCTTTGCAAAATCGCTCCTCATTGTAATTTGCCATATCGATCCCATCCGCGAGGCCGCTAATTAACCCGGCGTGGCTTCACTGCTTTTGAATTTATTCAATTTGGGAACTAATAACAAAATATAAACAGGGTGATTGAAAAGACACCTTGAAAGAGCGGAACGCCGCTCACCTTCTCAGACCCACGGGTTGCTCTCAGATTGCGAGGCATTCGGACCGGAAGAGGAAAAACCTCGCGCCCGTTAACCACTAACCATGCCCTTCGATCGGATGTTCGTCCTGTCTGTAGCCTGATGTCTGCTGAATTGGAATGAGTCCTGGAAGAGTATTACATACCGCAATACTCTATGTGGATGAAAAACGGGTGGAAATAAGGGGAAGCATGTATTTGTGGGGCTTCAACACCGTAGGCGGTCGCGTTGTGCCAGCCCATGCAAGCCCGCATTGCACGGGGCATCCGATCCGACCCATTAGGACATCAAAATTGCCCCCGTCCTGATTTGCTCAAAGACCCGCCTTCTGCTATAAACCGCTTGAACTTTGAAGGTCCGCTGGGGAGGCAGGAGATGGATTCGAAGGTCAGGGCGGCAATCGAAACAGCGGTGGGTCAGGAGCCCTTTGCGAGATCCATGGGAATCGAACTCCGCAGCCTGGATGAAGGCTATTCGCGCGTCGAAATGGTCTACGATCCCGCACGGCAGGACAACATCTATGGCCGCGCCCACGGAGGGGCCGTGTTCGGGCTGATCGATGAGGCTTTCGAAACGGCCGGCCAGACCGACGGAACGGTGGCAGTGGCCATGAATATCAATGTCACGTACGTCGCCACCCCGAACCCCGGAGACCGCCTGCAGGCCGAGGCCCGGCGCGTGGCCCAGACCAAACGAACAGCCACCTACGATATCAAGGTCACCGACGGCAACGGCCGCCTCATCGCGGTCTGCCAGGCGCTGGCTTACCGCACCGGAAAGCCCATCCCCTTTCTCTAAAAACCCCTATCGCTCTGCTCCCGGGTTCGGGATTATCAGCGATTGGCCCAAATGAGGCGGGGTTCTTCAGTTGAAGCCCCGAACCCTCGGCATGCGGAGCGCTTTATATGCCCCTTTCCAGGATGCTCGGATCGTGCTTGAGCCGCTCCTGGATACCCTTGCCGATCTGATACGTGCGGCTGAATTCCGACCAGAACTCACTGTTCTTTGTTTTCCAATCCGGTCCGAAACGCTTGTCGAAATATGCGCCGAGCTTGTCGAACAGGAGCTTCCAGGGTGGCTCACCCCGATCAACAGCCCCTAAAAGACTGTTCAACAGGACATCCAGTTCGGCCAGGGATTCTTTAGGCAGGTAGGAGATGGCTCCCTTGCGGATGGACTCCATGAGGGTCTCCGGGTTGATCGCGTGCGCTGTGAGCATGACGGTCGGGATGCCCCGCTCGACCGCCTCTTCAAGAAGCTTCATCCCATCGACGCCCATGATGTCCAATATGGCAAGGTCATAGCGATTCCCCCTGATTTTTCGCGAGGCGGTTTCATAATCGAGCGCCCGGTCCACGTGGGCCTCGTCCAGCATGTCCTGGATCGTTTCGAGGATGTCCGCCTCGTCGTCCACCGCCAGGATCTTCTTCCCCTTGATGTAGGACTTGGAAACTGCCATCTGCGACCTCCTTGTGTGTGTCGTCATAACGCAATTGCCGCCTGCCCGATTTTTCTCTGACAAAATGCTGATGATCCCATCAGCTCTCATCCAAATCGATGGCGTTGCCCGAAGGCCAAGTTCAAGGCGCGCGAATCTCGTGGCGCGAGGCGTACTTTCAGTACGCCGCAGCACCAGCGAGATGAAGCGCAACGCCGAAATTGGTCTTCCGGCAACGTCATCCGGTTTCTTTCAGCTGCAGGGGCAAGCTCAGGCAAAACGTGGCTCCCTCCCCCTTGCGGCTGGTCACCCGGATGTCTCCGCCAAGCGTCCGGGCCATGATGAGAGACCCGGCAAGCCCCAGCCCGTGGCCCTTGCGCTCGACGAGTTCACATTCCTTGACCTGCGTGTAGCGCTTGAAAATCAGCTCATGGTGGTCCGGCTCGATCCCCGGCCCATCGTCTTTGACCGCCAGCAGCAGCCGGTCGCCGTCGATGTCCATGTGGACATCGATGCGCTGCCGACGGTGATGCAGGGCATTTTTAAACAGGTTGCCCGCGATCCGGCGGAATTTGGTTTCATCCTGGAACATCTCGACGGCAGCAGTTTCGGAAGCAATGTGGATGAAGATGCCGTGGCTGTTCAGGAGCTTGATGAGCTCCGCTTCGATCTGGTATTTGCCGATCACCTCGGATGCCGGCCCGGTCACGGTCTCCAGGGCATCCTTGAGCGCCTGGCCCAGCGCCTTGAAGACCGGGAAGCGGCTGCACGCCAGGCAGCCGGCTTCGCACCGTCCCACCTCCAGCAGGTCATTCAGAAGCCCCCAGGCCTTGCGCGCGTTGCGCAGGCTTCGCATCAGGGTGTTGGCTTGCTTGGCGGTCAGCGGTCCAAAAGCGTCCTGCTTTTCCAGCACCGTGCGCAGGCCGGTCTCGATGACCGCAATGGGGTCCTTGAGCTCGTGGATCAGGAACTCGATGCTGATGTCCTGAAAAAACCCGCTCGTCGCCGCGAGCCGCTGCGATCGTCCGTTCTTTTCCTCGTCCATACCGTATTGCCTCCGCAGATCCAAGGTGGACGTGCCAGGGTCGATGACCTTGCAAAAGGTCACCCGAACCGATGGCTTTGTAAAGAGGCCAAGTTCACAGGCGCGCGAGTCTCGAGAAGCGAGGCGTACTTTCAATACGCCCCAGCGACAACGGGGTGATGCGCAACGCCGAGACCGGACTATTTACGAATCCATCAGTGCTCGGTCTTGGCCATAGCCGCCTCCGGACGGAACCGAACGGTGACCACGGTGCCGCCGGTTTCGCGGCATTCCTCCGGGCTGTGTAGATGGCCGCATGCGGTTACATCCCCCGGGCACTCGTCCTTGTCGGTGGGGATGAATCGGCAGCGCGTGGAGTCCATCTGGATCTTGAACCCGTAGCGCTCGGCAAACATCTGCATGC
>JBLMXM010000025.1:0-4574 GCA_050257775.1 Hyphomicrobiales bacterium | reverse complement strand
GGAGCCGAGACCGACGCCGACGGCTTCTTCGCGGAGGCCGAATCCAAGTGGCGCCCGGTGGACGGGCTCAAGGAGGGCGTGTTCGCCTGCGGATTGGCCGTCTCGCCGCGTTCGATCCCCGAATCCATCGCCACGGCCGGCGCCGCGGCGCAGCGTTGCCTGAGAATCTTATCGCGTGAACGACTGCTCGGGGCCAAGGTGGTCGCTGCGATCCGCCACAGCCTGTGCAGCCTCTGCGAGCGCTGTATCGCGGCTTGCCCTTACCATGCGCGCTCTTTGGGGCCGGATATGGACCAGGTGCTGGTCAACGCGGCCATGTGCCAGGGATGCGGAGATTGCGCCACGGTGTGCCCCAACAGCGCCGCCGTGCTCCAGGGTTTCAGTGATCCGCAGATGTTGGATGTGATCGACGCCGCCCTGGAGGGTGTCTGACCTGGTTCCGCCTACCGGCGACGGACAGATGAACCCGATGACCCCAAACGTCGAGGTGAGGCCCGGATGTTGAGTGCCGTTCTCAACCTGCGCTGCAGCCTGATCTGCAAGCTGATCCTTTCAGTAGGCGCCGTCCTGTTGTGCTCCATATCCGCCTGGTCCTATTTCAGCATGAAAGACCAGAAAGACAAGCTGATGGAGCACGTGGTGGCGAGCACCGACCGGCTGACCAACACCATACGGCTGGGAACCCACTACGCCATGATGCTCAACTCCAGGGACGACATCAACGAAATCATCTCCAACATCGGCAAGCAGAAGGACATTGAAAACATCCGGATCTACAACAAGCAGGGCCAAATTAAATTCTCCAATCGCCCGGCCGAGGTGGACACCACCACCAACATCAAGGCCGAGGCCTGCGACATCTGCCACCGCACCGATCCCCCCTTGGTCGAACTGGGCCTTTCCGCCCGGACGCGGCTGATCGAGTCGGCCCAAGGCTATCGGATGCTCGGCATCATCAGCCCCATCTACAACGAGCCGGGGTGCGCCACCGACGCGTGTCACATTCACCCGGAAGGCAAGAAAATCTTGGGCGCCCTCGATGTGGTCGTGTCGCTGACGGACGCCGACCGGGAACTGGCTCTCGCCAAGAAAGGCGTGGTCGTGCTGGCAGGCCTGGTCTTTGTGCTGACATCCTCCATCCTCGGGCTGCTGCTGCTGGTCTTCGTCAACCGCCCCGTGCAAAAGTTGATCGAAGGCACCCGGCAGATCGCCCGGGGCATCCACCCCGCGCTGATCCCCTTCGAGCGCAGGGACGAGATGGGCCAACTGGCGTCGGCCATCAACACCATGAGCCTGGAGATCGCTGAGAAACAAAGGGAGTTGAATGCCCAGCGCGACGAGTACCAGTCCCTTTTCGAACACGTGCCCTGCCTGATCACGGTCCAGGATCGCAATTTCCGCCTGCTCCGCTACAACAGCGAGTTTGACCGGCATTTCGCCCCCGAACCCTACAGCTACTGTTACCAAGCCTACAAGGGGCTCGACGAGAAATGCCCCAACTGCCAAGTGGCGCTCACTTTCGACGACGGCCTGCCCCATCAGGGCGAGGAGTCGGGGATGAACAAGGATGGGTCGGTGGCCCACTGGATTTTCCGGACTTCGCCGATAAGCAATGCCCAGGGCGAGACCGTGGCAGTGCTGGAAATGAGTCTGGACATCACCGAGCGCAAGCAGCTGGAGGAGCAGCTGGCGCGCTCCGAACGCAAGTACCATGAGATCTTCAACCACATCCCCAACCCGGTCTTCGTTCTGGACCGTGACTCGCTTGAAATCGTCGACTGCAACCAGAGCGTCACGACGGTTTACGGGCTGGAAAGGGACGAGGTGCTGAACCGCTCCTTCCTGGACCGTTTCTTCCCGGAGGAAAGGACCCATTACCGCGACATCCTGGGCGCGGCCTCTGAGCTCAACCAGGTAAAACACCTGCATAAAAGCGGAGAGCGGCTCTTCGTGAATATCCGGGTCTCGCCCGGAGAGTACCCCGGCCGCAAAGTGCTCCTGCTGACGACGAGCGACATCACCAAGCGGCTCGAGACCGAGCAGCAGCTGATCCAGGCCAGCAAGATGGCCACGCTGGGGGAGATGGCGACCGGCATCGCCCACGAGCTCAACCAGCCGCTGTCGGTCATCAAGACCGCCAGCAGCTTTTTCATCAAAAAGATGGATCGGCAGCAGCCCGTCGACGAGGCGACCCTGGGGACCATGCTCCGTAAAATCGACGGCAACGTGGACCGCGCTACCCGCATCATCGACCACATGCGCCAGTTTGCGCGCAAATCCGAGCTGAAGCTCGAACGGGTGCAGCTCAACGAAATTCTCCGGCGGGCCTTCGACATTTTCAGCCAGCAGCTGAAGCTGCGCAGCATCGAAGTTGTCTGGGAACTCGACGCCGATCTGCCGAAAATCGACGCGGACCCCGGGCGGCTGGAACAGGTTTTCATCAATCTGTTGATCAACGCCCGGGATGCCATCGAAGAGCGCTGGGGCGTGGCGGAAACCGGGCCGGGCGTAAAGCGCATCGTCATCGGCACGCGTATCGCCGGGCGGGTCGTGTTCTGCGAAATTTGCGACACCGGCGGCGGGATCCCGGCCCACATGACCGAGCGGATCTTCGAACCGTTTTTTACAACCAAGCAGGCAGGCAAAGGCACGGGCCTGGGGCTTTCGATCAGCTACGGCATCGTGAAAGACTGCCGGGGCAGCATCCGGGTCCGGCCCCATCCGATCGGCGGGGCCTGTTTCCTATTGGAATTTCCCGTTCCGGAAAAGACGCATGGAAAAGAGGATTCTCCTGGTTGACGATGAAAAGGACATCCGCGATGTCCTGCGCCTGCCGCTGTCCGACCTCGGCTACGAGGTCCTGGAGGCGGAAAACGGCGAGGAGGCCCTGCGCCTTTTCGAGAGCACTCAGCCGCCGGTGGTCCTCACGGACATCAAGATGCCGGGCATGGGCGGCATCGAGCTGCTGCAGAAGGTCAAGCGGGAAAACCCGGAGACCGAGGTGATCATGATCACCGGTCACGGCGACATGGACCTGGCGGTCAAAAGCCTCAAACACGACGCCACGGATTTCATCACCAAGCCCATCAACGTGGACGTTCTGGAAATCGCCGTGCACGCAGCCGAGGAACGGATTCTCACCCGCCAAAAGCTCAAGGAGTACACCCGCAACCTCGAACGTCTGGTGGCTGAAAAAAGCGAGCTGCAAAGCCATCTATCGTCCCTGGGCTTGATGCTGGGCTCCATTTCGCACGCGCTGAAGGGACTGCTCACCGGCTTGGATGCGGGCGTTTATTTGGTGGACAGCGGGCTCGCCAAAAACGACGGGCTCCAGCTGCAGGAGGGGTGGGACATCGTCAAGCAGCGCATCGATCGGATCCGCAAGGTGATTCTGGACATTCTCTTTTACTCCAAGAAGCGCGACCTGAAGCGGGAAAAGATCGATGCCGTCCGGCTGGCCGAGGAGGTGGCGGCGGCAGCGGCCGGCAAACTAGCCGAAACCGGGGTGGTGTTTGTTAAAGAGTTCGACCCGTTGAGCGGCGAGATCGAAGCGGACCCCGCTTATCTGCAAGCCGCGTTGCTCAATATCCTGGAGAATGCCGTCGACGCCTGCCAGACCGAAGGGGCCCGCAAACCACCCAAGGTGGTGTTCAGTCTGCGGCGCAAGAAAGCCCGAGTGGAATTCGACATACACGACAACGGCATCGGCATGGACTCGGCCACGCAGGAGAAGCTTTTTACCCCGTTTTTCTCCTCCAAGGGCGACAAGGGCACCGGCCTCGGGTTGTTTATCACCAACAAGATTGTTGAACAGCACGGCGGCCAGATCACCGTCTCATCTGCGCCGGGCCGGGGTAGCCTTTTCCGGGTGCTGATTCCGAAACCAGAGCCAGCGGAGTCGCCGGACAGCCCTCGTCCCCTGGAGGCGGCATGCCGGGCCCATCCGGAAACCCATGGATAACGGGGACTGCCGGGAGAGGAGCCCATCACAATAGGGATGCCGCCCGAGCCCTGCATAAACCCTATCCTTATTGGAAGGAGGCCTCCCGTGGAAACGTTGAAAGAAAGATTCCGACATCTCGATCCACGCTTCTACCCGTACCTGGACAGAGTTCTCAAGCGGCTGCCTCCGGGAATCCAGGAGAATATCCTTCAGCAGGATGACTTTCAGTTGATTGCCGACGACGATTTTCTGGACCAATGTGTTCTGCGACAGGCGTTCCGGGCGCCGGTGCGCTCATTTGGCTACATCAACACCAAGGTCCTGCGGGAGTCCGACCACCGCATTATTCTGGCGCTTGCGTCTCATATGGCCTTTTGCTGCTGCAGTCGAGAAAAGCCGGAACCGGAGTGGCGGGACGCCGAGAAAATTCTGAAACAATGGGGATTCCAAGAAGAGCTGGACGCCGTTCGACGTGATGAGGTTATCGCTGCGTCGGAAGGCTATCAAGCCGGTTACCAATGGGCCAAGCGGCAAAACAAGGATTATCTCGTGCAGCATTTCGGCCTGTATTTCGATCAGTGGAACAGCACGGGGTGGGGGCCAGGATCGGAAGAGCTTGAGAAGGAGATGG
>JBLMXM010000024.1:0-9519 GCA_050257775.1 Hyphomicrobiales bacterium | reverse complement strand
TTCCGAAAAGCTGGCCTTCGGGGTCGCGTGCCTCCCAGATGCCGTCCGTGCCGATCCCAAGCATGGTCCCCGGATGCAGGGTGGCGAGCGACTGCTCCGTGAATCCGAAGTTCTGGTCTACGCCCAGAGGTGCGCCGTCCCCGATCAACTCTTCAAAGTAATCGCGCACCGGGCAATACAGCAGCGCCGGCTCGTGTCCGGCGCGCACCCAGCGGACGGCTCGCCGGCTCGGGTCGATATCCATGTAGAACAGTGTCATGAAGCTGCCGCTGTCGCCCATGTCGATCGACAGGTCGCGGTTTGCCAGGCTGACAACCTGGGCAGGTTCAGCCGGTTGCGCTGCCCGCATGCGGATGAACGCGCGGGCAGTGGTCATGAGCAGGGCGGCATCCACGCCGTGTCCGGAGATGTCGCCCACGACCACTCTCAGGGTGCCGGCGGAGTATTCCGGGCCGTAAAGGAAATCGAAATAGTCCCCACCCACTTCCTGGCAGGGGTCGCTCCTGCCGGCGATGTCCAGCCCCTCGATTACCGGCGCCTTAACGGGGATCAGGTTTTTCTGAACTTTGCCCGCCAGTTCCAGCGTTCTCTTCTGATTGCTTAGGTCCGTCACGAAGGCTGCGTTTCCGATCTTGGCGCCCTTATCGTCCCGCAGGGTGTTGCCGTGGATCAGCACCGGCACGTGACGCCCGTCTTTAGCGATCATGGTTCCTTCGAATGTGCGGTAGTCCATGGCGAGCAGCCGATCCCGGCTCCCTGCGATGAATTGGCGGAACTTGTCGGTAGCAAAATCCGGGGGAGTTTTGCCCAGGATTTCGTCTCGCTGGTAACCCAGCATTCGGCAGTAGGAGTCGTTCACGTCGACGATCCGCAGGTGATCGTCCATCAGGACGAAGCCCTCTCCGGCGGTCTCCACGATGCGGCGGAATTTCTCCTCGGACTGGTTTCGGAGGCGGCATTCATCCCTCAAGCTGCGGGTTTGCTCATCGCATCGCACCTCAAGTCCGTTGCAGTCTTTCCGCAGTTGCTTCAGTTGCTGTCTGAGTTTCTTCACCTGGCCCGCCTGTCGGCGGACCCGGGCGAGTTCCTCGATCAAATCGGTTTTGGTCTTGCGGTAGTCGGCGTTCATGGTTGAAGGCCTCATTTTTTAAAAGCCGGTTTCCGCTTCTCAAGGAATGCGGTAATGCCTTCTTTGGCGGCCTCGGTGCAAGCGATCTCGCCGAAGCCGCGGTAACCGATCTCAAGGGCATCCTTCAATTTCGCCGCGGCGGCGGCCGCCTGGATGGTCTTGACGGCGATCGCCACCGCTTCGCGGCTCAGGGGCTGCCCAGCGGCCTGCGGTTCATCCGGGATGGCGATCGGAGGGAGCTCCATTCGCTCCTCCGGCAGCCGGGGGAGTTCACCCCGCAAGGCATGGACCTCCAGGACGGCCTGGGCGATGAGGTCGGAATAGTCATCGACCAGCCGCGTGACGATGCCGCGCTCGGCGGCCTCGCCGGCTTTTAGCGGCCGGGCGAAGCAAATCATCTCATGGAACAGCGTGGCGGACTGGGGCCAGCGCCGATAGGGTACGACGCAGCCGCCAAGGCCCGGCAGAATGCCCAAGGTAATTTCGGGGAACTGCAGGGTAGCATTGCGGGTGGCCACGAGACGGTGGCAGCGGATGGCGAGCTCGAGCCCGCCGCCCATGGCGTAGCCGTTCAGGGCCGCCACGATCGGCTTCTGGATGCGGTCCATGAAAAGCTGGACCTTGGCGCAGTCGCGGGCGTACCGGGCCGAAGCCGTGGCATGGCCGAGCATCTCCGGGAATTTTCCGATGTCGGCGCCGGCCGAAAAGGAGACGCTGCCGTAGCCGGTGAGGATGAACCCCTTCACGGCTGGGTCTTCCTCATACTGCTTCAGCACGTCCAGGATTTCACCGGCGAGCTCGTCGTTCAGGGCGTTCATGGCCTGGGGCCGGCGGATGGTGATGATCTTGACCCCGTCGATGTCGTCCACCAGGATGAAGCGACGGAAATTCTGATAAAAAGCAAAGGGTTTCCTATGCTCCGGAAAGCCCGGGCGTTGTTTCCGGAATTTCTTCATGATGCGGTTGACTTCCCGGGATCCCAAGGTCCGCATGAGATCGAGCGGGCCGCGGCGGAACCCGAGTGCCACCTGGCAGCCGAAGTTCACATCGGCCGGGGTGCCGATGCCGCGGTCGATGATGTCGAAGGTCTGGGAAAAAAGGATTCCGAGAAGCCGGTCGCGGATGAGCTTGCGGGGCTTATCGGCGACCTCTACGGGGCTCCCGGGCCGAGGGGTCAGCCAGCGGTCCACGGACTGCAGCACCGGTGCCGGCCGATAGTGTCGCCCCTCCTCCATCTGCAGGGTGTTGGTCTCCACGATGATGGGGTTGCCGTTCGCCAGGTTGAGAACGTAAAATGGCCCGGCAAAGACGAACTCTTCAGCGACTTTGTCGATCTGGCCGGCTGTCGCCTCGTTGAGTAGGTATGCCGCTTCGTTGCACCAGTTGTCAAAGATGCGGTCGAGCACGAAACAGATGGCGTTGTCGGTGATGATGGGCGCCTTGCCGGTCTTGGCGAAGAACCAGAACAGGTAATCCAAGACCTCCGGGCTCACCCGGTCCCAAGCGATAACCTCTACCGGCAGGCTGCGCCAGGCCGGCGCGAAGAAATGGGTGACGGTAGCCCGTTGCGGCCTTTTCATGTTGAGGAAAAGCCGATCGGCGGGGATGGAACTCGTGTTGGAGGTGATGATCGCGTCCGCGCTGACGATATCTTCGAGGGAAGCGAAAATTTTCCGCTTCAAGGGGATGCTCTCAGTGGCGGCCTCGATCACCAGGCTGCAGTCCTTGAGGCGGCTGTAGTCGGTGGTGTAAACGATGTTCTCCCGGACCGCAGCGGCTATTTCGGGCTTCATCTTCTTTTTCTCGACCGCCTTGGCAATGTAATCGTCCAGACGCTGCTCCGCCCGCTTGAGCGGTGTTTCGATGACGTCCACCAGGTAAAGTCGGATTGAGGGCATGGCGCTCTTGAGATAATAGCCGATGTCCGGCCCGATGGTGCCGGCGCCGATCACCGCCGCCTCCGACGGCAAGCCGCGGCCCGGGTCGATCAACATAGGGTTCAACGCGGTTCGATAGAGCTCCTTGGGCTTGGCCATGGCGCCACTCCTTTCGTTCCGGTTTTTTTCTTTTCTTGACTAAGCCCGGCCTGCCGGATAAAAATCGAAGCCGAGATAGATATTGAATTATGCCTACAAGGCTGCATCTGGACGCCCCGCAGATTTCTGGACGGCATGATCCGCCATTTCAGTATTGCCCACGCGTCGTCAAGCTATCAGTCGGAGGAGGGCTAAATGAACAGGAAAAAAATCCTATTATCCGAAGATGAAATCCCGCGCAAATGGTACAACGTGCTGGCCGATATCAAGATGAATCCGCCCCTCGGCCCGGACGGGAAGCCGGTGAGCCCGGATATGCTCGCACCCGTCTTCCCGATGAACATCATCGAACAGGAGGTGAGCGCACAGCGCTGGATCGACATCCCCGAAGAGGTCCTCAACGTGTATGCCATCTGGCGGCCCTCGCCGCTGATCCGCGCCTATGCTCTCGAGAAAGCTCTCGATACCCCTGCGCGCATTTACTACAAGTTCGAGGGTACGAGCCCTCCGGGCAGCCACAAGCCCAACACCGCAGTGCCCCAAGCTTACTACAACAAGGTTTTTGGGATCAAGCGCCTGACTACCGAGACCGGCGCCGGGCAGTGGGGGAGCGCGCTGGCCTTCGCCTGCTCCCAGTTCGGCCTGGAATGCAAGGTCTTCATGGTGCGGATCAGCTTCGACCAGAAGCCGTACCGGAAGACCATGATGCAGACCTGGGGTGCGAACTGCATCCCCAGCCCGAGTACGGAGACCAAGGCAGGCCGGGACGTGCTCGAGAAATACCCGGATACTCCCGGCAGCCTGGGAATCGCGATCAGCGAGGCAGTTGAGGCCGCGGTCACCGATACCAGCGGCCAGACTCGCTACTCTCTCGGCAGCGTGCTGAACCACGTCCTGCTGCACCAGACCGTCATCGGTCTTGAGGCGAAGAAGCAGCTCGAAAAAATCGGCGAGTACCCGAACGTGGTCATCGGCTGCGCAGGCGGCGGCAGCAATTTCGCCGGGCTGGCGTTTCCCTTTGTGTACGACAAAATCAACGGAAAAAAGATCGATATTCACCCGGTAGAACCGGCTGCTTGCCCGACAATGACCAAAGGACCATTCGCCTACGACCACGGCGATACGGCCGGTTACACCCCGCTGCTTCCGATGCACAGCCTGGGGCACACCTTCGTGCCGCCGCCCATGCACGCCGGCGGACTGCGGTATCACGGCATGGCGCCGGCGGTGAGCCAGTTGATCGTTGAAGGAATACTGGAGCCCAAGGCTTACGGCCAGATCGAGACATTTGAAGCCGGCCTGCTGGTGGCACGCAGCGAAGGGTTTATTCCGGCTCCAGAGACCAACCATGCCCTGGCCTGCGTGGTGGATGTGGCCCACAAGGCCAAGCAGGAAGGCAAGGCCAAGGTGATCCTGTTCAATTACAGCGGCCACGGCCTGATCGATCTCGGCGCGTATGAGAAATACCTCTCCGGTCAAATCAAGGACTACGACTACCCGGCCAAGGATATCGCCGAAGCCGAGAAGATTCTGGAGAAGTACCCCAAGCCGCAGATCATGAAGAGCCGGTAGCGTTGGATTCGATGACCAACCATCATAACCCCCTGACGCGTCGCTGCCCACGGCTGGGGGGACCGGTCGGGTTCAGCTACTGTCTGCGATGCGAACTGGAGCAACCTTGCGCCAAGGTGGTGGACTGTTGGTGGGAGACCTTCGACATCGTTCGATATCTGGAAGACCACCTGCCTCAAGAAGAGTTCACCCGGCTGATGAACAGCCGCCCCAAGGCCAAGGTTGCCTCGCTGGTAGAGATGGTCGCGCAGGCTAAGAAAGGGATGACGGAAGGGCTCGATACCTGAAGACAGTCAAGGGGGTTGGAGATGAAAGTTCTCGTCAGCGACAATCTGGAAGAGGTCGGCCTGGACATCCTACGCAAGGAAGCCGGGATCAGCGTCGATGTGCGGGCCGGGCTGAAACCAGATGAACTCAAGGCAATCATCGGCGACTATGACGCGCTCATTATCCGCAGCGCCACCAAGGTGACCGAAGACCTGCTGCAGGCCGCCCGCAAGCTCAAAGTGGTGGGACGGGCCGGTATCGGACTGGACAATGTCGACATCCCGGCCGCCACCAAGCGCGGGATCATCGTGATGAACACGCCAGCCGGAAATGTCATCACCACCGCCGAGCACACCATCGCCATGATGATGGCCTTGAGCCGCAACATTCCCTGGGGGACCTCCTCCATGAAGGCCGGCGTCTGGGAAAAGAAGAAACTTCAAGGCCGCGAGATCTTCAACAAGGTTCTGGGCATCATCGGCTTCGGCAAGATCGGGTCCATTGTTGCGGACCGCGCCCGGGGTCTAAAGATGCAGGTCATCGTGCACGATCCCTTCGTGACGAATGAGAGGATTGAAAAGGCGGGGTATGAAGCCGTCTCCCTCGATGAACTCTACCGGCGTTCGGACTACATCACCGTGCACGTCCCCAAGCTGAAGGACACGGTGGGGCTGTTGAACCAGGCGGCCTTCGATAAGATGAAAGACGGGGTCATGATCATCAACTGTGCGCGCGGCGGCATTGTCAACGAGGCCGATCTCAACCAGGCCCTGTGCTCGGGCAAGGTCGCTGGCGCGGCGCTGGACGTGTTCGAGAAGGAGCCGCCAGGGGCTTGTCCCCTGTTCGAGATCGACCGAGTCATCTGCACGCCGCACCTGGGTGCTTCCACGGTCGAGGCCCAAACCAACGTCGCGATCCAGGTGTCCGAGCAGATTCTGGCCTTCCTCAAGACCGGTACCATCATCAACGCCGTGAACGTGCCGGCCGTGAGCGGCGAACTGCTGGCCAAGATCGGGCCGCTGCTGACCCTGGGCGAGCGCATGGGATGCCTGCTGGCCCAGCTCTGCAAAGGACCGGCGAGGGAGATCGCCATCGAATACGCCGGCGAATTCCCGGAGCAGGATCTCTCCCCGGTTACCACCGCCATCCTGAAGGGGTTCCTCACTCCCATGGTGCAGGAGACGGTGAACTTCGTGAACGCCAAAGTCATGGCCGGCGAACGCGGGATCAAGGTTTCCGAGGCGCGGGCCCCGTCGGATGAATATATCAACCTGGTGACAGTCAAGGCGGCGGCAAACAGCGCCCGGCACAGCGTGGCCGGCACTATCTTCGGCCGCAAGTATCCGCGGGTGGTGAAGATCGAGAACTTCCGGTTGGAGCTGCCGCCTCACGGAAAGTTCATCCTTATCCACAACCACGACAAGCCGGGCGCCATCGGCAGCATCGGCACTTTGCTGGGTGACAACAAGGTCAACATCAGCCAGATGCGGGTCGGCCAGCAGGAAGACGGCGATAAGACCATGATCTACTTCCGGACGGACAACCTCATTCCGGACCATGTGATGGAGGAACTCCGGCGGCTGCCGCTGATCATCGACGTCATGGCGTTTGAGCTATAATAAGGTAGGCGCCTCCGCCCGGATAAGCGGATTAGTACGCGGCTGAAACTCGCCGCCAACGGGGCCTATGGCCGGGCCCGATCCGTCTCCGAAAAAGCTGCCGGAGGTGGGGCGGCGCATCGTGACTTCGCCGACCGCTCAGTATGGGGCCCGGACCAGGACCCTGTAAGCGGCTCAGACAGTCAGCCGCTGCCTAAATCGCTCACCCGGGCTCCAGCGCGTCATTTTCATAATCAGTGCTGACCGCCGCTGGCGGCCATGAGTGTCTGGTTCGGAAAATGATTAGCGCGTAACCATAAAGGGACTCTATTGGACACACGCAAGCTGCTGCTGGGAAACGAAGCCATCGCCCGGGGACTGATTGAAAACGGCTGCCGGATGGCGACGTCTTATCCCGGAACGCCGGCGTCCGAAATCCTGGCGGCGACCGCTGATTTCCAGACAGAGGGCAAGCCGGGCATGCACGTGCAGTGGGCGGTCAACGAGAAGATCGCCTTCGAAATCGCCTACGCCGGCTGCATGGCGGGCCTGCGCACGGCGGTCAGCATGAAGCAGGTAGGCTTGAACGTAGCCTCTGACCCGTTCATGAGCGCCGCCTACATGGGGGTCAAGGGCGGATTCATCGTGATCAGCGCCGACGACCCCGGCCCGCATTCCTCGCAGACCGAGCAGGACAGCCGCATGTTGGCGATGATGGCCAAAGTCCCGGTGCTGGACCCGGCCTCGCCGGCCGAGGCCAAGGAGATGGTCGCCACGGCCTACGCGCTCTCCGAGAAGTTCAAGACGCCGGTGATGCTGCGCCCGACGACTCGGGTCTGCCATTCCCGACAGGACATCGCGCTCGGGCTGCCTGCTGCCGACAGCGTTGAGGTGAAATTCGACAAGGATCCGGCCCGCTGGGCGGCGACGCCCAGGTTTCGCCGCAAGCTGCACCTGGAACTCGAAGGGAAACTCACCGGCATCGCCGCCCACGGTCCCACCGCTCCCGTGCGTCTGAATCCGAGGACACGCTCGCGGAAAGCGGTGGTCGCATCGGGCGTGGCAGCTGCCCACACCCGGGAAATTCTGCCGGAGCTGGGAGCCTGGTCGAAGGTCGCCTTCTATCAGGTACGGCAGCCTTTCCCGCTGCATGCCGCGTTTGTTGAGCACCTGCTCGATGCTTACACTGATATTCTCGTTCTGGAAGAGACTGGCGGTGTCATCGAGATGCAGCTGGCCGACCGGAGGCGGGTCAAGGGAAAGCAATCCGGCTACGTTCCCCGCGTGGGCGAGTTGACACCGGAACGGGTTCAGACGCTCCTTGCCAGCTTCGCCGGCGTCCGGACGGCCGTGGTCGGCGTGGAGGAGGCCCCCGGCCGGCGGCCGACCCTATGCGCGGGCTGCCCCCACCGAGCCAGTTTTTTCGCGATCAAGAAAGCCGCGCCCCGGGGTATCTACACCAGCGACATCGGTTGCTACACCCTGGGCATGAACCTGGGGGCGGTCGACACCGTGCTCTGCATGGGCGCGGCCATCACCCAGGCGGCGGGATTCTACCATGCCTTCAAGAACGCCCGGAAGCGGCCGGACATTGTGGCCACCATCGGCGATTCGACCTTTTTCCACTCCGGGGTCCCCGCTCTGATCGATGCGGTGGTGCAGCGGGTGAAATTCACGCTAGTCATTCTGGACAACCGCACCACGGCCATGACCGGAAACCAGCCGACCCCGGCGAGCGGCTTCGGCGCCAGCGGCGAGCCGCTGGACACAGTCGATCTTGAATCTCTGGTGCGCGGCTGTGGGGTCAAGTTTCTCCGCGAAGGGGACCCCTATCAGCTGAGGGATTTCATCGCGCTGATGAAGGCGGCAGTGGCCTACGGACGGGAAAGGGGACCGGCCGTAGTCATTTCCCGCCGGCCCTGTATCCTCCACCGAGCCCGCACGGGCGTGGGCGGCGATGTTTTTGCCGTAGAGATATCCGACCGCTGTGACGGGTGCGGTTACTGCCTCAAGAACTTCGAGTGCCCGGCCTTGACCCATCTTGTCGAGGATCGTGGCCGCAAGCGCACGAGCATAGATCTCTTGCAGTGCGCCGGCTGCGGGGTGTGCCTCCAGGTGTGTCCCAAGGGGGCATTCCGAGTCAAGCCATAGGCGTCGAATGAAAACTCGAAATTTGAACCTCGAAAGACGGAACATATCCAAGTCGCTGCGGCAGCAGATCCTGATCAGCGGGGTGGGAGGACAGGGAGTCCTCTTCGTGACCCGCCTGCTGGCGGAAGCTGCCATTGCCCGAGGCCTTCCGGTGTTTACCAGCGAAACCCACGGTATGGCCCAGCGGGGCGGAACGGTGGTTTCCCATTTCAAGGTCGGCGAGTTTTACAGCCCTCTCGTTCGGGCCCGACACGCAGATGGTTTGCTGGTCCTGAAGTCTGAGAATCTGGCACAGCACGGGGTCTTTCTGAAACCCGGCGGTTGGGCGGTGGTGAACGCGCGTGCCGGAGAATCCGCGGTATTGCCGGGAACCTTGGCCAGCGTCGATGCCGACGATCTTGCCCATCAGAGCGGGAGCGTGAAATCCGTCAACCTGATCCTTCTCGGCTTTGCACTGGCCGTTGCCGAGAAGATGAAGAATGAACCGGGCCGGCTCTTCTGCACTCTCGCCGATATAGAACCGGTGGTGGCCGGCAGCTTTAAAGGCAAGCCCAGGCAGGTTTCAGCTTTCTTAAAGGCCATCCAGACCGGCTATGATGCCGCAGGTGAATGCAATTGACATGGGGTCGTCGCCTATTAATAACTTATCCCGCCCAATTCACATCACTCCGGCCTTTCCGTCCATTTGTCCGTATTGATCGCGCAAGCGAGCTTCGGGGCCCATTGCACAGGCAGATCCATGGTTGGTCCCATCACTATCTTTCTC
>JBLMXM010000023.1:0-4702 GCA_050257775.1 Hyphomicrobiales bacterium | reverse complement strand
GCCGGGGGCTAAAACCAAGAACCTGTTTTTGCGCGACAAACCCGGGCGCCGCCATTTGCTGGTGTGCGTTCCGGCGGCCAAGCAGGTGGACCTCAAGGCTCTCTCCGATGCGATCGGCGCCGCGCGGCTGAGCTTCGGCTCCGCCGACCGCCTTCGCCGGTATCTGGGAGTCGAGCCCGGCGCGGTGACGCTGCTGGCGGTTTTCAATGACGCGGGACATGGGGTGGATCTCTTGGTCGACGAAGACCTCTGGCGGGCGGATGCCTTCCAGTTTCACCCCCTCGTGAACACGAGCACCTTGGTGATATCCCGGGAGGCGGTGACCCGGTTCCTGGAACTGACGGGGCACCGGATGCATCTGGTGAAGGTGCCGGCAAGAAAAGGAACGAGTAATGAGTTATGAGCAACGGTGAAAAGATTTTCTGATGCGAGGATCCTGTGTCCAGTATCCTTGCCCTCATCACTCATAACCTACTACCTGTTAGTCGTTACTCTCGGTTGAGATGCCCTGTCTCGAATGAAACCCGAGAAACGCGAAAGGACCAATCGTGGAACAGTACATCATGGCCATCGACCAGGGTACGACCGGCTCACGCGTTCTGCTCGTCAGCCCGGCCGGCCACATCGTCGCCAACGCCTATGCCGAGTTTCCCCAGATCTATCCGCGGCCGGGCTGGGTGGAACACGACCCCGAGGTGATCTGGCAGACGACCCTCAGCGTCATGCGCCAGGCCCTCGCTTCAGCCAACATCGCAGCGGAACGCATTGCGGCGCTCGGCATCACCAACCAGCGGGAAACGACCGTGATTTGGGAGAAACGGACCCTGCGGCCGGTCCACCCCGCCATTGTCTGGCAATGCCGGCGTTCGGCCGGCATATGCGAGCAACTCAAAGCCGAAGGACTGGAGGGGATGTTCCGGGAGCGGACCGGGCTGATTCTGGATGCCTACTTTTCAGGCACCAAGGTCAAGTGGCTGCTGGATGAGGTCCCGGGCCTGCGCGCGCGGGCGGAGTTCGGTGAACTGGCCTTCGGAACCGTCGACGCCTGGCTGATCGCGCGGCTGACCGGCGGGCGGCGCCATGTCACCGACCCCACCAATGCCTCCCGCACCCTGATGTTCAACATTCATGATCGCTGCTGGGACCCGGATTTGCTCGATTGCCTGGATATCCCGGCCGTGCTGCTGCCGGAGGTGGTGTCCTCGGCACAGGTGGCCGGGATTACAGACGCGGATGTCGTCGGCGCCGAGATCCCTATCGCCGGGATCGCCGGCGATCAGCAGGCTGCGCTGTTCGGCCAGGGGTGCTTCGACGAGGGGCATGCGAAGAATACTTACGGAACCGGATGCTTCCTGCTGCTCAACGTCGGCCGCAAACGCGTCGATCCAGGTCCGGGCCTTCTCCTGACCCTGGCCTGTGATCGGGCCGGGAAGCCCTGCTACGCTTTGGAAGGCTCGGTCTTCATCGCCGGGGCTGTTGTCCAATGGCTGCGGGACGGGCTGGGCATGATCCGCACCGCCGCGGAGAGCCAGGCCCTGGCGGAGAGCGTGGCCGACACCCAGGGTGTGCATGTCGTCCCCGCCTTCGCGGGGCTGGGGGCCCCCCATTGGGACATGTACGCCCGCGGCGGCATCCTCGGGATCACACGCGGCACCAGCCGGGCTCACATTGTGCGTGCGGCTCTGGAGAGCATCGCCTTTCAAACGGGGGAGCTCGCGGCTGCCATAGAAGACGTCACGGGGTTGAAATTCACCGAGCTCCGGGTGGACGGCGGGGCTTGCCGCAACGATTTCCTGATGCAGTTCCAAGCCGACCTTCTCGGCTGTCCCGTCAATCGTTCCCGCTACCTGGAGTCCACCGGCATGGGCGCCGCCTTTCTCGCCGGACTTGCCGTGGGGGTTTGGAAAGAGCCTGAAGCGATCGCGGCCCTTCGAAGCTCCGAGAAGGTCTTCCATCCCAAAATCGATGAGGACCGTCGCAGGCAGCTTTATCGGGGGTGGAACGAGGCCGTGGAGAGGGTCAAGAGCCGCCTTTAGCGAGGTGCTGCAAAGCTGCGTCTCAGGCCGTGATCCGGCGTTGCGCGGCTTTTATAAATGCTCACATATTATGAATATGCTGCGCTTTCCAAAACGCCGCGCGCCTGGGCTGACGGCCTGATACTTGTTTTTCAACACCCTGACATCGGGTTGCGACAGCAACGGAGGTCAGAAGCCTGTTTCGGCGGAGCGATTCAGATGAGTGGCGTTGAACGAAGCGGCGCAGCCGCGTTCAGCGAGATTCCGAGGAGCTGCCGGAAGGCTTGGGGGACGAATAACCGTCGGTGTACCATCCGCTGCCTTTCAGTTCAAAGGAGAAGCGGGAGATGATCTTTTTAGCTTTTTTATGGCAGCAGGGGCAGGAAATGGTTTCCGTCCCCATGGGAACCAGCCGTTCAGTGACCGTTCCCCGCGAACATTCGAATTCATAAACCGGCATGACTAACCTCCGTTGGACTTCCTATAATCTATTCTATCCTTTTCCATGCCGATGTCAAGGAGTCGACATGATGGGGTCGACTCCTTAATTTGGCGAAAAAATAGGAGGGGTTCCATGCGGGCCATGGATCTGCCCTGCATTCATCTCCTGCGGCAGCCGCCGGAGCGGCCTCAGGAACAGCGGTCACCGGCCCTCGGGACAGCCGCCGCCGAGGAGAAAGCGCCGGAAGAGGAAGCCTACATCCTATGCCGCAGCTGCCTGCATCCCATCACCCGGCCGGCCGAGCGTATCGGCGTCCAGGGCCAGCACCGCCACACCTTTGCCAATCCGCACGGGATCGTTTTTGAAATCGGCTGCTTTCGGAGCGCCCAGGGGTGCGGGGCGATCGGCCCGGCTTCGGAGGAATTCACCTGGTTTGCAGGGCATAGTTGGCGGGTGTGCATATGCGCCGCCTGCCTGGTTCATCTGGGGTGGCGCTTTAGCTCCCCCAATGGGAACACGTTTTTCGGACTGATCCTCGATCGCCTGATAGAACCCTGATGGCTTCCTAAATAGCCCAATTTCGGCGTTGCGCTTCATCTCGTTGTCGCTGCGGCGTACTAAGAGTACGCCTTACTCCACGAGACTCGCGCGCCTTGAACTTGGGCTCTTTACAAAGCCATCGATTCGTACGACTTTATTATGAGCTCACCAACTCTCCTGATCTAAAAATTTGAAGCCTATCGGGGTTGCTTTCCAGCCTGCAGCACGAGCTTCCGGTACACCTCCAGCGTTTGTGCCCGGGTGTTATCAAGATCTCCTGTGTTGTCGATCACCAGGGTGGCGAGGGACTTTTTCGTATCGATCGGCATCTGGGCCCGGATGCGGGCGAGGGCTTCGGGCTTCGTGAGGCCATCACGGTCCATGAGGCGCTGGATCTGCACCTTTTCGGGCACATACACGACGATGACCGCATCGAGCCCCCGATCCATGCCGGCTTCGAACAGGAGCGGCACATCGATGATGACGACTGCGCCCGGCGTCTCCAGGCGGATCTGCTCCAGGCGCCGGTCGGTTTCAATCTTAACCTGCGGGTGGATAATGCGTTCGAGCGCCTGTTGCTCGGCCGGGTCCGCGAAGATGAGCCCAGCCAGCCGCTTTCGGTCGATCTCACCGTCAGCGAGTAAAATGGCTTTGCCGAAATGGGCGACGATCTGGCGGTAGACCGAAGAGCCCTTGCGGGCGGCTTCACGCGCCATCCGGTCGGCATCAATGATGCGGGCGCCGGCCTTCTCAAATATGGCGGCGACCGTGGATTTTCCGGTGGCAATGCCACCCGTCAGCCCGGCAACGATCATGCGGCGTAGGCTCAATGGGTTCGTTTTAACGCAAACGGCGCTTCCGGCCTTGCAACGGACTTAGTCGAGGGAAGCGGCCTTGTCAACCGATGCGGCACCTTGAATTGTCATTCCCAAGGCTTAGCTTCTGCCCATCGGATCAGTCATGGTAACGCGCTGATTCTTGCCTCACCAACCGCGTGCGCTGCACGCGGTTGCAGGTTCAACGTCGAAGCACAGACGTACTCTTGTCTTTTCGGCTTATGGCCGAAAACCCAGGCCGCCCGTTCGGCGGGCGGTCGTTGACTTTTGGCCTTGACTCGCAAGGAGGTGAATTTAATGGCTGAAGATAAACTGAAAATGGCCGCCGACGTGTGCTCCTATGTCAACGAGGACAAACAACTCATTCAGCTGGAAATCTGCGTCCCCGGCGTCAAAAAGGAAGCGATCAGCCTGAAGATGCGGGACGACAGTTACAGCCTGTTTGCGCCGCGAGACGACTTCGACTATGTGTCCGCAGCGGCGTTCTGCTGCCCGGTCAATTCCAAGAAAGCGAAAGCATCTTATAAGGATGGAATGCTCAAAGTGATCGTCCCCCTGAGGGATACCATGGAAGGGGCGCACGTCGTCAAGATCCATTAACGCCGTCAGAAGCCGCAGGGCACTGTGAGCCCTTCGGCTTCTGGTCCATCGCGAAATAAGTCAGCCGCCCCACCCGAGGTGATACGGGGCAGCGGCCGTCTCAAGTATCGATTTAAAACCTGCCTTCACCCCCGGTTCTTGTCCAATTTCCATCAAAAAACCATTTGACAACCGGCCGACTTCTTGACTAAAAGAGTCAGCAAATTTCCCGACTTATTCCATCGACAAACAGCTTCGTTCAATCCGCTTGGGTATTGCGCATGACGCTT
>JBLMXM010000022.1:0-22758 GCA_050257775.1 Hyphomicrobiales bacterium | reverse complement strand
CGAGCTAAAGCCGGATCTGGGCTCCGAGCTCGACCACGCGGTTGGGGGGTATGCCGAAATAAGTTGCCGGGTTGGCCGCGTTGCGCGACATGTAGGCAAAGAGGGACTTGCGCCAATGCGGCATGGGGGAGGCGCCGGTCGTCAGCAGCGTTTCCCGGCCCAGATAAAAGGTGGTCTTGGTCGGCTCCAGCTGCAGCCCGAAACAGGCGGCCAATCGCAGGATCTTGGGCACGTTCGGAGATTCCATGTAGCCGCACCACGCCACCAGACGGTAGAACCCCGACGTCAACCGCTCGAAGCGGACCCGGTCCTCCTCGGATACCATCGGGACATCCGCCGCCTGGATGGTCAGCAGGACCACGTGCTCGTGCAGGGTCTGGTTGTGCTTGACGTGGTGCAGCAGGGTCGGCGGGGTACCGTCCGGGGAGATGGTCATAAACACTGCCGTGCCCTTCACCCGCGTGAGTTTGTGCCGCTCCAGGTCCGCCAGGAATGCATCCAGCGGAAGGAGGCCTGAATAAAGCTGTTTCCTCACCTCATCGCGGCCCCGTCTCCAGGAGGTGAAAATTATCGTGATTCCTATCGCCACCACCAGGGTGATCCATCCCCCGTCCAGGATCTTGAACAGGTTGGCGCCGAAATAACTCGCATCGAAGAAAAGGAACAGCGCTACCGGGGGCAGGGCCTGCCACCACGACCAGCCCCAGACGTAGCGCGTAGCCACGAGATAAAGCAGCGACGTGAGGCCCATGGTAGCGGTTACCGCCAGGCCGTAGGCCCCGGCCAGCCGGCTGGATTCCTTGAATGACAGCACCAGCGCAAGGCAGGCGATTAAAAGGGCGTAGTTGATGCCGGGGATGTAGATCTGCCCCTTGACCTCTGCCGAGGTGTGCACGATGTGCACGCGGGGGCTGAAGCCGAGCTGGATGGCCTGTTGAGTCAGGGAGAAGGCGCCCGAGATCAGCGCCTGGGAGGCGATCACGGTGGCGATAGTGGCCAGCGCCACCATGGGGTAGAGTGCCGCTGAGGGGACCAGGCCATAAAAGGGATGAAAACTGGCCTCCTGGTGCTCGAGCAAGAGGGCGCACTGCCCGAAATAGTTCAGCAGCAAGGCTGGACAAGCCAGTCCCAGCCAGCTCATTCGGATGGCCTTGGGGCCGAAATGCCCCAGGTCGGCGTACAATGCCTCCCCGCCCGTGATGCACAGCACCACCGATCCGAGAACCACGAACCCATGCAGGTGATTGGCCTTGAAAAATGTCCACGCGTACCAGGGGTTCAGGCCCAGGAGAATGCGCGGCGACTGGGTGATCTCCCACGCTCCCGTGGTGGCGATGGTCAAAAACCACAGAATCATGATCGGGCCAAAGACGGTGCCGACGCCGCCGGTGCCTCGCTTCTGGAGGGTGAAGAGCGCCACCAGCACAATGCATGTCAGAGGGACGATGAAAGGTTTGGCGGCTTCGGTGGCGACCTCCAGCCCTTCGATTGCGGAGAGCACCGATATGGAGGGGGTGATGATGCCGTCCCCATACAGCAGGGCCGCTCCGAAAATAGCTCCCAGGATGACGGCGGAACGCAGCCACGGCCTCAGTGGGGCGCTGGATCCTAAAATAAGGCCCAGCAGCGCGAAAATGCCGCCCTCACCCCGGTTGTCAGCCTTGAGGATGAAGCCCACATATTTTACGCTCACCACGATGGTGAGCGACCAGAAGATCAGAGACGCCACGCCGAAGAGGTTGACATCGTTCATGGCAACGGCATGCTGCCCGTTGAAGCATTCGCGGACGGCATACAACGGGCTGGTGCCGATGTCGCCATACACTACGCCGAGGGCGCCCAGGGCGAGCGCAGCTGTTTTTTCTCGAATAGCGACAGACGCGATGGCATTCTCCGGAGCCGGAGGGGTGGGGCAGGACGCTGCGCGGTCTGAATTGGAATGGGGCATGCTGCCAACCTGCGGAAGCGAGTTCAGGGAGAAACCTCCTCGTCTGCTCCGAAGGTTCTCCTCATCGATGCCTGCGAGGTTAGCTGAAGGGATAGGGCCGACGAGATTGCCCCTCGCTTGCGGCGATGCGCCCCGACATCCTGGGTTCCCCGCCTCCGGCCGGAACCGGAATTAGGCGGGCGCCAAATTAGACCTGAATCGAACGGGTGTCAAGCGTTTCGGCGGGCACGCCATAGGACCCGGATTTCAACGCTCGGCGATGGGCTTGCCTGCGGCCTTGCGCCGGGCTACCTGCATGCGGATGAACTCAACCGCTGCCGGGATTCCCGGGATCAGCACCAGGGCGATGATCACCATGCTGAAGTTCCTCTGGATAAACGGGATGGTGCCGAACCAGTAACCGGCCAGCACGAAGGCCAGTACCCACATCACCCCGCCAAAGACATTGAAGAACAGAAACCGCGGGTAGGTCATGCTGCCGATGCCGGCCACGAACGGGGCGAAGGTGCGGATGATGGGCAGGAAGCGGGCGATGATGATCGTCTTGCCGCCGTGTCTCTCGTAAAAGGCATGGGTGCGCAGCAGATATTCCTTGTTGAGCAGCCGGCCGTGGTCCTGGTGAAAAACCTTGGGGCCCACGTAATGCCCGATGGAATAGTTGACCGTGTCGCCCAGAACGGCCGCTGCGATCAGTACCAGTATTACCCCGGTGACATCTAGGGCGCCGATGGCGGCCATCGACCCCACCGCAAACAGCAGCGAATCGCCCGGCAGAACCGGCGTGACCACCAGCCCTGTTTCGCAGAAAACAATCACAAATAGGATGGCATACACCCAGGGGCCGTAATTGGCGCACAATACCTGGAGGTGCTGGTCGATGTGCAAGACAAAGTCGATCAGAAATTTAGCCGCGTCCATTGAAACCGCCCAAGGAATTTATAGTTAAATCCTTCAACCCCCCTTTGCTAAATGGTGCGCAGGGGGAATTTCGCCCGCGTAGAGCAGTCGATCGCTCCAACATGAATTTGTGGCTGCGGCTTCCCACCCGCGACCCGTCAGCCCCAGAACAGACGTGCCCGGCATCCGGGCACACAAAAGAATCATACCATCGATGAACGCCAAAGGAAAGGCAGCCGCGGCGGTCGTCAGGAAAGCCGGTCTTCTCCGGCCGGCCGCTTTTTCCATAGAACCGGAGCATGGCCTGCCGGGTCTGGGCCCAAAGGCTGCCTGCGGCCGCAAACGCGATCCAAAAAAGCGCCACTATAACTATAAGCTATCTCAAAAACAGCAGATCACGCCCGAGGGCCAGGCGCAGGCCGACTCGAAAGCGCAGCATACACGGCAGGTTGTGAGCATTTCGAGAGGCCGGCAACGCCGCCATCGGGTGTCAGATACATTTTTGAGATAGCTTCCACCAGGCTCCACTCTCTTGACTGCCTGCTCTGCATCATTCGTTCCTCCCGGCTGCTGGTATGGATCGTGCCGCCCCCCCTCTGCCACAGCCGATCCCTTAAGCGAAACAAGTTGCAAACGTGCGTTTGCCCGTGATGCCGCCCGTGCTCATTGTCAAATTGGAGCCCAGCCAGCGGCAGAGCGTGAGACGGCCATCAGCAGCACGGCTTTGGGGTTTCCGTCACGTGAGCCCACCCGTATGGATTGACCTTCGGCGGCAATATAGGTAAGGTCGCCTCTGCCCCAAGGGGAGAACACGACCATGTTGCAATCCTGAGGGTTGGGATCATGGAAGCAGGGGCGGCTGTTCGTATCCAATCCCAGAGCTTCCTCCGGGACTCAATGTGACCCGATAAAATCGCTCGATATAGCTAAAAGGAGGATTGGTCATGATTCATGTTATCGCCACGATCAAGGTAAAGCCGGGGACGCGGGAGAAGTTTCTGGGGATTCTGAAAGCCAATGTGCCGCTGGTTACGGCGGAAAAAGGGTGCATCGCATATTCGCCGGCGATGGACATCGAGTCCGGCATCCCGGTGCAGGTGGACCTGCGGCCCGACGTTGTCACCCTCGTCGAAGCCTGGGAGAGCCTGGATGATCTGCGGACCCACCTCAAGGCGCCCCACATGCTGGCCTACCGCGAAAAGGTCAAAGACATCGTGAAGAACATCAGCCTGCACGTGATGGCCCCGGCGTGAGGCGGACTGAAATGCACGACCCAAGCCGGCCCGCATCCCTTCTGGCGGCGGCCGCGCTGATCCTGGTGCGTCAGCTCGGCGGCGAGGTTCAGATCTATCTTCTCCGCCGTAGCCCCACCAGTTGGTTCATGCCCGGCGTCTTTGTCTTTCCCGGCGGCCTGGTGGATGCCGGTGATTTCGAAGGGGGCTTCTGGAAGGGGCATGTCGACTTGGAGCCCGAACGCGTCGTTGACCGGTTGGGCCAGGGGCTCGGGTATTCGGATGCGCTCAGCTACGGAATCGCCGCGATTCGCGAGACCTTCGAAGAAGCCGGCGTTTTCCTGGCCTCGCTTTTCACGTCGACTGCTGCAGCGATGGAGCGGGCGCACCAGTGGCGGCTGAGAGAAAGCCCGCGGAAGGGTTGGTTTCGGCAGTTGGTGGAAAGCGGGGCGTGGAGCCTTGCGCTTTCCGCGCTTTATCACTGGGCCCATTGGATCACGCCGGTGGGCATGCCGCGACGCTTTGACACGCGATTTTTCATGGCCGCCATGCCCGAGGGCCAGAACTGCCGGCCGGATCAGCGCGAAGCCACCGAGGGAATCTGGCTCAGCCCGAGGCAGGCGCTGGCGGCAAACGTGGACGGCAGGGTTCCCCTCAGTCCGCCGACCTTGGTCACCCTGCAGGAGCTGTTGAGCTGCCCGACCCTGGAGCGTCTTCAGTACGAGGCGGGGCGCAGAGGCCGGGGTGCGCCCATTTTCCCCCGCCTGATTTCCCTAGAGGACAACCGGGGAGCCGTCATCATCGAACCGTGGGATCCGCTGTATGGGGCCGAGACGATCCGGATCGATACGGAGAAGCTCTCGGCAAGCGTGTTGCCGGCGGGAGAGCCGTTTTCACGGCTCTGGAATGACCGGGGGGTCTGGAAGCCGGTCAGCTTATCGTGACCTGAGGCTTTAACCCACCTTGACCTTGACGGTGTGCTCGCGGATCCCGTTGTTCCCGTATCCCAGGGAATTCCACCCGGCCTGCATCGGCTGTAGGCGGCCCTGGGCGTCCGTGGCGCGGGACATGACCTGGTATTCACCTTTCTCGGCATTCTCCCAGATGTACTGCCACTGGCGCCACCCAAAGAGTTCCCTCGGCCCGATGAACTGCGCGGGCTTCCAGTCTACTCCGCCGTTCACCGAGACCTCCACGCGTTCCACCATCTCCTCCCCGGCGTAGGCCGCCCCGAGTACGACCACGCTTCCGGCCGGAACCGTCTCCTCCGGCAGCGGTTGAGTGATGATGGATTTCAATTTGAGGCCGGTGACCACTTCACCGGTTTTGGGGTCCTGGCCCTTTTGGAACACCCGGTAGACGTTGTCCATGAAGAACCCGGCGTAGGGTCGATCCAGGAGGACGATGTGCTGGAGCCATTTCACGCAGTTGGCGCCGGTCCAGCCCAGGGCCAGCGACCGCAAGGGGTAGCCGTGCTTGAGCGGCAGCGGCTCGCCGTTCATCTCATAGGCGAGCAGGGTGGATGAAAGCGCCTTGTCCAGCGGAATGCTGCGGATGAACTTCACGCCGGCGGAGCCGAGGGGTTGATCGAAGCCCTCAAAAGCCACATGTGCGGCGCTGGGTCGCAAGCCGGCTTTAGCCAACACCTCCTTCAGCCAGACGCCTCCCCAGACCGCGTTGCCCACTCCGCCGATAGTCCAGGGGTTGCCTGCGGCTTTCTCCCCCAGCAGCGAGCGCCCGTTGCCGGAACACTCCAAGGTGTCCGCAGCAATGGCCTTCGGCATCCTCCGGATCTGCTCAAACGTGAAGGTGGCGGGACGCTCCACCTCCCCATCGACGAGCAGCCGCCATTTGGCCAGCGGCATGCGCCGCGCGGGAATCTCCCCTTGATTGCGGTCGAAAAAGACCGAGTTGGGAGTGATCCAGGATCGCAGGTATTCGATGGGAGTCTCGGCGTTCAGCGGCTTGGCCGACATGATGCGCATTTTGTCTTTCACAGTAGGGCTCCTTTCGAATTTAAGGGAAAGGCGATCGAGCAATTGTAGGCACACCATCCCGTTTCAAGGGCCTCTGGAGCGTGCGAATGAGCGAGGTGCATAACTCCTTCCCCGCAGGTCTTATCGAAATGGAGTTTCAGCAACTGTAGTACCTTCAGAAGCCAGACTTCTCAGCGAAAGTCAAGAGGAAGGCTTGCGTCTCAGGCGCTCTGCGATTGCCCGGCTGGCCGGGGTAATGGCCAGGCCTCCTAGACCCGTACAGCGCAGCTCAGGGGGCAGGCTCTTGCCGACGCGGTCCATGGCGTCGATGACTTCATCCAGCGGGATGACGGGGTCGAACCCGGCCAGGGCCATGTTGGCGCATGCCAGGGCGTTGCTCACGGCAAGGACGTTGCGGCCGAGGCAGGGGACCTCGACGCGGTTGGCCACCGGGTCGCAGACCAAGCCGAGGATGTTCTGGAGCGCCATGGAGGCGGCATCCGCCGCCTCCATGGCGCTGCCGCCCGCCAGGGTGGCCAAGGCCGCCGCGGCCATGCCCGACCCTGCGCCGCATTCCGCCTGGCAACCGCAGACTTCGGCCGCGAAGGTGGAGCGGGCGGAGATGAAAACGCCGATTATGCCGGCCGCCAACAGGGCCCTGGCCATGTCGGCTTCGGGTCGGCCCATAATCTCCGCCGCCGCGACGACCGCTGCCGGCAGCGCGCCGCAGGCTCCGGCTGTAGGCGCGGCCACTATGACTGCCATGGCGCTCTTGGCCTCCATCAGGGCCGTGGCATAGAGGATCATGGTGTTTAGCATCCCCGCGTCCAGAAGCTTTCCCTTTTCCATGCCGGTTTGGAACGCCGCTGACTGGACCCCCAAGATGCGATCCTCGCAGCGTGTGCCCTGAAGGCCGTGGGCGATCGATCGCCGCAGCAGGCGCACGATCTCCAGCATGCGGTCTTCGGCCTCCTGCGCCGGGATGCCCCCGCGGGCGGATTCATACGCCGCAGCCAGCCCGGCCAGGTCGAGCTGGCGGTCGCGGTTCCATTCGAGCATCTGGGCGCAGGTGACAAAAGGTACCCGCACATCCTTGGCCCCAAGGATGGGAAGCACCGGTGCCAGCGCCCGGATCCAGTCCACTTCTTTCCGGGAGGCCAGGCGGGTCAGAACGGATTCAGGCAGCGGCTGCCGGCCTGTGATTTCGATCAGGGTCCTGCCGTTTCCGGTATGCAGAAGGATCTCGTCGGCTGCAACCGCTTCCTTGAGGAGCTCGTGCAGGTCCATGCCGACGGAAGCCACGCTAAGGAGGGTTTCGAACCGATCGCCGGTCAGCGAGAGCGGAATCTGATCGATCTCCACCACCTCGATCACGCCTCCGCCCGTGGAAAGGGCGATCATGTGGTGAGTCTCCCGGCAGTTGGAGAGGGTGAGACGGTAGGTGTTGGGATGCGGGTCGCCGAAATCGCCGATGCGGATGTCGACCCCGATCCCGGCATCCCGGGCGGCCGAGGCCGAGTCTGCCAGGCGCTCCTCCCACGTCTCCCACCCCAGGAGGCCTCCGAAGAGTCCCATGTCTGAGCCCTGGTCGGCATGAGTGGTGGCCAGGGATCCCTTGGAATCCAACTCCAGCAGCACCCGTTCGATCCGGCCGGCCATCAGGTCCCGTGCCAGGCGGCCGATGCGCAGAGCCGCCGCACAATGCGAGCTTGACGGCCCGCGCATCACGGGGCCGATGACATCGTTGAAAATGCTGGGGGGAATCAGGGTCATGGGATGATTTTGTATGTGGTTATACAATTTGGCGAATTTGTTGCACCTAAACCTACAGTTTCTTGTAGCCCTCACTCACCGGATTAGGTGGCTTCAGAGCCCCGGATTACGCCCGAGGGCAAGGCGTCCCAGGGTTTGAAAGCGGAGCGTACACGCCGGTACGTGAGCATTTCAAACCGTGGGACAACTAAGCCGGCCAGGCGTAAGCCGGGGCTATCCAACCACCTAACAGGTGGTTTGTGCCGTGCGGTTGATGATCTCCTCCTGGTGGTATTGGTCCAGGTCCACGAAATAGTCGCTATACCCGGCCACCCGCACCAGCAAGTCGCGGTAGGCGTCCGGTGTCTCCTGAGCTCGGCGCAGGGTATCCGTGTCCACCACGTTGAACTGGATGTGGTGCCCGTTCATGCGGAAGTACGTGCGGATCAGTTGCGCCATCTTGTCCAGGTCGCTCTCGGACTCAAGGACGCTCGGCAGAAACCGCATGTTGAGCAACGTCCCGCCGGACTTGACCTGGTCCATCTTGGCCAGTGAACGGATCACTGCCGTGGGGCCTTTTCGGTCGGCTCCGTGGGAAGGCGAGGTCCCGTCGGACTCCGGGGTCCCGGCCAGCCGCCCGTTGGGGGTTGCCGCGAGCATCTTGCCGAAGTACACGTGACACGTGGTGGAGAGCATGTTCAGGTGGTAGACACTCCCTTTGGTGTTCGGCCGGCCGTCGATCGCGGCTATCAGTGAAGCGTATACGCGCCGCATGATGGCGTCGGCGCAATCGTCGTCGTTGCCGAAGAAGGGGGTCTTGTTTTTCAGGGTGTGGCGCAGGAGGTCCTCGCCCTCGAAGTTTTTGGCCAAGGCGCCGAGCAGGCGCTCCAGGCTTACCGTCTTCAGATCGAAGACGTGGCTCTGGAGGGCGGAGAGACTGTCGGTGACGGTACCGATTCCGCAGCACTGGATGTAGTTGGTGTTGTAGCGCGGGCCGCCGTCGTAATAATCCCGTCCCCGGGCGATGCAGTCGCCGATCACCACGGAAAGAAAGGGCGCCGGCGAGTGCCGGGCGAACATGCGCTCGATCGTGTTGTTGACCCGCACCTTGAGGGCCACCACCCAGTTCAGCTGCTTTTCAAAGGCCTCGTAGAGATCGTCGAAGGAGGCGAAGGCCCCGGGGTTGCCGGTCGCCGGCCCGACCGGTTGGCCGGTCAGGGGGTCGAGCCCGTTGTTCAGAGCCAACTCGAGCACCTTGGGTACGTTGAGGTAGCCGGTGAGGATGTAGGCTTCCTTGCCGAAGGCGCCGGTTTCGATACAGCCGCTGGACCCTCCCTCGCGGGCGTCCTCCAGCGTTTTCCCGGCCCGGATCATCTCCATCACGATCTCGTCGCTGTTGAAGACCGAGGGGTAGCCGTACCCCTTGCGGATCACGCGGCAGGCCGCCTTGAGGAACCGGTCCGGTGTCTGAGCGCTGATGTGGACACTCGCCTGGGGCTGCAGCAGATGCAACTCGTCCAAGACCTCCAGGAGAAGGTAGCTCACTTCGCTCACGGCGCTCTCACCGCTGCGGGTGAGCCCGCCTAGGTTGATCTGCGTGAAGTCGTTGTAGGTGCCGCTTTCCTTGGCGGTCACCCCCACCTTGGGCGGGGCCGGCTGGTTGTTCACCTTGATCCAGAAGCAGCTGACGAGCTCCTTGGCCTGCTCGCGCGTGAGCGTCCCGTCGGAGAGTCCCCTCTCGTAAAACGGCAGCAGATGCTGATCCAGGTGCCCTGGGGTCATGGCGTCCCAGCCGTTAAGCTCCGTGATGGTGCCCAGGTGCACGAACCAGTACATCTGCAGCGCCTCCCACAGGTCGCGGGGGGCGTGGGCCGGCACCCGCTGGCAGACGGCCGCGATGCGCTCGAGCTCGGCCTTGCGCAAGGGGTCGCGTTCATCGGCGGCCATGGATTCGGCCCGTGCGGCGTGGCGCTCGGCAAAGGTGACGGCGGCGTCGCAGGAGATGGCCATCGCCTCGAGTTCCTCGGCCTTATCCGCCGCCTGCGGGTCGTTGAGATAGTCCAGGGCGGCAAGCCGCTTGCTAATCTCGGCCTTGAAATCCAGCATCCCCTTTTGGTAAATGGTGCCGTCCAGGGCTGTGTGCCCGGGCGCGCGCTGCTCCATGAACTCGGTGAACAGTCCCGACTCGTAGGCCCGCTTCCACTCCGTGGGGACGTGGCTGAAGATTCGATCGCGCATGCTGCGGCCCTGCCAGTAGGGGATGACCTCGCGTTCATAGGTGCGGATGTCCTCGGCGCTGATCGAGTAGCTCGTCATGAGCCGGGAATCCAGGATGCGCAGGTCCTCGGCGCTGTGGCAGGTCAGCTCGGGGAAGGTGGATACCGCCTTGGGCCGCGGCCCACGCTCGCCGACAATGATCTCCCCGTCCCCGATATGAATGGTCTTTTTCTCGCAGAGGTTCTTGAAGTTCAAAGCCCGCAGGACGGGAGTGGAGAACTTGCCGGCATTTTCCCGATAGAAGGCGGTGACCAGCAGCGCCCTCTCGATGGAAATCGAGGGCTTGGCGCGGATGCTTTCCTCGCGCAGTTTGCGGATCCGTTCGTTCATGACATCAACCTCCCCACCCCACCGCCAGCCCGTATTCAGACAGGCGCTGGGCGACTTCGGCCGTCTGCTCCCGCGATGGCGGGGCGATCGGCTCGCCGCGGTAGCGGAGGCCCAGCTTGGCGTATTTGGCGTTCGCCGCCCGATGATAAGGCAGAATGTTCACGGCATGCCTGGCCGGCAGTCCGGCAATGAACTCGCCGGCCGCCGCTATACTTTCCGCATCGTCGTTGACGCCCGGGATCAGCGGGATGCGGATGACGATCTCGACCCCTGTTCCCGAAAGCTGCCTCAGGTTGGTCAGGATGCGAGCATTGTCAACGCCCGTGTGAGCGCGGTGCTTGAGGGGGTCGACGAGCTTGAGATCGTATAGGAACAGCTCGACGCGGCGAGCCACTTCGAGGAGCAGGCCGGGGTCGGCGTAGCCGGAGGTGTCAACGGCGCGGTGGATCTCGCGCCGGCCGCACTCCTCCAACGTCGCCAGCAGGAAATCGGGCTGGCAGAGGGGTTCGCCTCCGGAAAATGTCACCCCTCCGCAGGATTGGTCATAAAAAGGGATGTCCCGTTCGATCGATTTCACGAGGTCCGGCACGCTCACGACCCAACCGGTGCTCTCCCGAGCCTCCATCGGGCAGACGTCGACACACCGGCCGCAATGCCGACACAGGGCCTCGTCGACGACGATCCCCTGCCGGCTGCGGGAAAGGGCGTGGCAAGGGCAGTTTTCGATGCACACCCCACAGCCGATGCAGCGGTCGTGCAGGTAGACCTCGTTGGGAACGTGCTGCCAGCTTTCGGGGTTGTGGCACCACCAGCAGTTCAAGGGGCAGCCTTTTAGAAAGACTGTGGTACGAATTCCCGGCCCGTCATGGGTAGAGAACCGCATGATGTTGAAGATGGTTCCCTGCATATCCTTGTTGCTCATACCTAAAATAGATCAGATGGTCTGAAGTGCTGATAACTATATACCATTGCCCGATCTATGTGTCAATGCTGATTAAATCTTTTAAATTAGGTAATTGACAGTATCAATGGAAAAATGTAATTATGAACAATGGTGTGGTCTGATGACCCGAACTTAGTGCCATGGGATGTAACGCTGGCTGGCGGCACCTAAGCTTGATGACCTCGCCAAAATATGTCGAAATGCTATCTACGGTTATTCCAGCGGAATCCGGAGTCCGGTATTTTCGGGCTGTTATAACTAATCCGGACTCCGGTTTACTCCGGAAAGACAGCTTTTAGAGGGCCCATCATCCGTGGAGGTGGCAGTTGGTCTTTGAAACCATTCGCAGGAACACCGCCCCCGAAATGGTGGTGGAGCAGATGCTGAGAAAAATCAGCAGCGGTGAGATTTCCACCGGCACCCGACTGCCGTCCCAGCGCGAACTGGCCCAGAGCTTCGGGGTCGGCCGCTCCTCCATCCGCGAGGCGCTGAACGCCCTAGCCGTCATGGGGTACCTGGACGTGCAGCAGGGTCGGGGGACCTTCGTCTCCCGGGAGCTTCCCGGAACCGATCCATCGATGGCCAAGCTCAAGACGGCCCTCGAGGCGGGCAGCCTTCTGGACCTGATCGAGCTGCGCGAGACCCTTGAGTGCCGGGCAGCAGAGCTGGCATCGGAACGAATCGAGCCCCGCCATCTCAGCCAGCTCCGGAAGTCCATCCAGGACATGGAGGAAAGCGCCGATGACTACCAGCGGTTTCTGAAAGCCGACCTGCGATTTCACACGACCCTGGCAGAAGCCACCGGCAACCGGATCTTCAGCGAAATGCTGCGGTTTCTTCTGGAGAAAGTGGTGGCTCACCATGAAAAATTCAAGACCGGCCTGCTGTCCCCGGCCTATCGGAGCCACTCCATCCACACCTTCAAGCAGGTGCTGGCCAGACTGGAGCAGGAAGACGGCCGGACGGCGGCCGAGTGGATGCGGGAACACTTGAACGCCATCCGCCGGGAACTCAAGGACATTCTCTGACGACTGCGCTGAAAGCCCGAATCCGGCGTTGCGCTTCGCCAGGCGGTCGCTGCGGCGTACCGGGGGTACGCCTCACTCCGCCCAAGCTCGTGCGCCTTGGCTTCGGGCTTTGAGCGCAGTCGGCGGTGTGGGCCGAAAGTCCGAATTCGGCGTTGCGCTTTGCCCCGCAGGCGCTGCGGCGTGCGAATAGTACGCCTCATGCCACGAGGCTCGCACGCCTTGATCTTGGCCGTCGTGCGCAGCCGTCTTTTGCGGGCCACTGGAAACGCATCGCTGGGCGGGAGCTTGCGCGCCTTGAACTTGAGCTTCGGGCACCCCTATCCTGGCAGGGGAAGCCGGGAGATCAATTCCGGGATTGTATTCCTGTCAAAAACCATTTGGGATCGGCGTCGATTATGATATCATCAAAAATCTTAACAGCAGCCAAGGATAGGCTTCTCAACCAGTGCTCGATATCCGATTTCAAGTGAAGAAGAGGCCATTCTCCATTTCGATTCGAACGGTGCTCGTGGCCTGGATGCTGGCGGTCGCCCTTGTGCCGGCGGTGCTCATCAGCGCCATCGGGGTCTACAGCATCAACACGAGCGTGCGCAGCGAAGCCCAGTCGCGTGTCAATCAGGATCTCGAGATCGTGATGACGAGCTATCGCGAGCAACTGGCACGCTTGGCCTACTCGCTGGAGATCGCTGCCAGCCGTATCAACCCCGCCGCCGACAGTCCCACCGAAATCCTTTCGGCCATCCGCCGTGAGCTCAATCTCAGCGTTCTCAATCTTTGCGACGCCGAAGGCCGGCCCATGGCCGGAAGTCATTCAGCCACGGTGCAGCGCATCCCGCTGAGCCGCGACCCCGTGCTGCGCAAGGCCCTCGAAGGGCGATCGGCCTGGGGGACCGTACTCCTGGATCCGGAACGGCTCCAGATGGAGGGCGGATCGGCGCTCCAGAACGCGGTACTGATCTACAACGGTGAAAAGGGCGGCGAGCCGGTCAGCCGCGCAGGCCTGATGTGGTGGATCGCTTTTCCGATCATCGAGGAAAGCGGACGGGTGAAGGCGCTGCTCTATGGAGGGAGGTTACTTAATTTCAACTCAGATCTCGTGGACAGGCTGCGCGCCACGGTGTTCAGCGAGGCGGACTACAACGGCAAGCCGCGCGGCACGGTTACGATCTTCAAGAACGAAGTGCGCGTCGCCACCAACGTGCTCACTCACGAAGGGGCCCGGGCCATCGGGACCAAAGTTTCGGAAGCCGTCCGGCGCACCGTCCTCGAGCAGGGCATGAATTACACGGGCGAGGCCCTGGTCGTGGACGCCTGGTACCTGAGCGCCTACAGCCCTCTCAGGGACCCCTCAGGCAAGACGATCGGCATGATCTACGTGGGGCTTTTGCGGGCGCCCTACGACGACATGCGCAACAGTTTCATCGCCCGGTTCCTGGTGCCCGTCGGCGTGGTCGGGCTGCTGGCCGTCTGCTCTGCCCTCTACATCGTGAACCGGATTACCCTGCCGGTTCGGGCGTTGAGCCGTTCCGCGTCGCAGCTGGCACGGGGCGACTGGGGGCACCCGATCAGCATCCCCCACACTTACGAGGAACTCGAGAACCTGGCCGGGGCTTACACCGACATGCGCACGGCCATTCAAAGGAGAGACCAGGAACTTCGGGCGCGCAACGATGAGCTGAGCCTCACCAACACCAAGCTCGAACAGTCCAACCGCAACTACATGCAGACTCTGGGGTTCGTGACCCACGAGCTCAAGGCCCCGCTGGCCGCCATTCAGATGCTGATCGCGACCATGGTGGACGGCTACCTGGGGAAGGTGTCGCCCCAGATATCGGATTTTTTCATCCGCATCCAGCGCAACTGCGAGGAACTCCAGGACATGGTGCGGGACTATCTCGATTTATCCCGGCTCGAACGCGGCGAGCTTACCGCGAAGAAATCTCCCATCGATCTGCCCAAGACCGTGGTGGAGATGGCTGTGGATCAGACCGCCATGTTCTTTCGTTCCCGCAACATCGATGTCAGTGTGAGCTGTCCGAGCGCACTGCCGGTGGTCGCCGACCCGAGCCTTCTGCGCATTGCCCTCAACAATTTTCTTACCAATGCCGCCAAATACGGGCGCGAAGGCGGAAAGGTGAGCGTGACGGTGAAAAAGGAGGGCGAGCTTGTAACCCTGAGCGTCTGGAACGAGGGCGAGGGTTTTCGGGTCGAAGAAGCGGCTCACCTCTTCGAAAAGTTCTTCCGGGTCCGGAATCCCAGCACGCACGCCAAACGCGGCAGCGGCATCGGGCTTTTCACGGTGAAGAACATCGCCGAACTTCACGGCGGCCGCGCCTGGGCGGAGTCTCAACCGGGCGCCTGGGCCGCGTTCTACCTCAGCTTCCCCGCTAATCCCCCTGCCGACGGATGAAAGGCTTTTCTGCAGCCTTACTCCCTTTTGAATTCGTTCAGCAAACCCTCCGCACGAAACGTGGCATGGGGATTATCAACTCCGACCGCATTCTTTCCGCTTTCCTTGATGGCGAACAGGACCCGATCGGCTGCCGCCAGCAGACCCGTCACGTCTGTTGCCTGGTCGGGGAAAGTGCCGATGCCGAAGCTGGCGTTAAGCTTCACATCGAGACCTATATCGCGCAGATAGATGGTTCTGGTCATATTGGATCGAATCAAAAGGGCTGTTTCCATGGCCTGCGATTGATTTGACCCGGGCAGAACCACTACAAATTCGTCTCCGGCGTAGGCTACAGCATATGCCGGATCCCTTATAGAATCTCGGATCGTTGCCGCCACCTCCTGGATCGCCCGGCTGCCATTCAGGTGACCGTAGGCGTCTACCACCTGCTTGAAATTGTCGAGGTCCATGAATATGAGCGACAGGGGAGACTGGTTCGTTTTGCAAGTCTCAATCCATTCGGAGAGGGACTGGTAGAGGTACCGTCTATTAAAAAGCCCGGTTAAGTTGTCTCGGAGGGCTTGTTCACGGAATTTCCGTTCACTGATTCTCAAAGCTTCCTCGGCTCGCTTGCGCTCGCTTATGTCAACCAGAGAAATAACAATCCGGGCAAGAGTATCCTCATGGCCGGACATAATCAGAGCCTTTATGAGGACGTTTCTCTTATTGCCTTTGAGCGTGACGATCGTCCTTTCTCTTTCCTGAGAAATATTGCCGTAGGCGATCATCATTATGACTTCACGAGCCATCCGGAAAAATTCGCCTTGATCCGTCGGGTACAAGCCCAGTTTCAGTTGGTCCGGGTTATCCGCTTCCATCAATTGCATAAAGGCATCGTTAAAAGTAACCGTTTTGATCATGCCCATGCAATTCGTAGCTTCTTGAGGATGTTTATGCAGATAGTCACCCAGGTCGGTCACGCCGGATAGCCGCAATTGCTCGACGTGAGCCTTGAGCTGTGAGGCGTCCCGTTCGATGAGGGCAATCGGAGAAGATTGAAACAGAAGGCGGTATCTTTCTTCACTATCTTGGACAGCATCTTCGACCAATTTCTGATGGGTGATATCCTCGGCAAATCCCAAAACCCCTGTGATTTCCCTGGCTTCATCCAAAACGGGGCTGATGTAGAACCTTAAGTGACAACCTTCAGAGTGTGGGGCGACGCAAGAGCATTTTGAAATGATAGGCTTTTTGCTTTCGATACACCGCTGGAATTCTTCAACGATGCCGGCCTCTACGAGCGGCTTGAAGCCGAACAAATCGATGCTCGTTGCATCTCGGCCCGGCGGCAACGACAGCACCTCTTTCATTTTGCGGTTCAAACCCGTTATCCGGCCTGTGATGTCCACGGTGAGGATTCCAAAAGGGGCGCTCTCGCCCAGGAGACGATTCCGATGCTCTAAACTTCGTAATGCGTCTTCAGCCCTGTTGCACCGCTCCTCAGCTTCACTCAGTCGATGGCGCAAAACTTCCACTTCGGAGAAGAGCTGCTCTTTAGTCTTGGATTCTACAGTCATAACGGGATCTCTTCACGGGATCTCTTCAAAAAGATCTTTCCGTGAAGCTCTGTTGGGCTACTCCTCATTTCGCCGTGCCCGCCGGCTGATGGCATGCATATCCACTGCCAGTTGCGACGTGAAAAACCCCCAGTTTTGTATCATGATCAAACCGGTGAGGCCAAGACTCATGGCCAGGAGTGTCATTTTGACTTTTGTCTCCCTGCTATATCGGTGATGGTCACGACCTTAATTTGGGCGCATTGAGATCTCCAGCAGAGGTTATTGCCTTTGAATTTTAAGTCAAGGGGATCCTAACTCAAGACATACCGTCAGGGCATGAACCCGGGGGGTCATTTGTGCGGCAACGAGGCAGGGGCCTGCACAAGTTCACCCCCATCGCGGCGAGAGTTTTAGACTTGACTATCGCCCAGGTGTAGCTAGGTTGCGAATCAGACTTGCCGCTCTACAGCTCTGCCATTTAACCGGGATCGAAGGGAGAAGGATTCCCGATTCTAAATGGCGGATGGCTTGACGGCTGATATCCAGCGCTTGTACGGGGTGAGGGCCGTCAGGGAATGTCGGGGCAAGGATCACATCATTCCGACAGGGCGGCGGAAAACTTAGTCGACTGACGGCCGTCGTGGATGATTTAATGAAACGACGGCATCCCGCAGGATATGGCTTGCTTTTCGATGCGTTGAGAAATGCTGTGGAAATGAGGGCGTCTCGTAAGGGCATGAATCCATATGTTGGTGGAAGCCAAAAGCAAGATGACCAACTTGGCATTCTGCACAGCCGGTGCGATCGGGCTCGGCATCCTGGTGACCTCGCTTGTCGGCCCTATCCTGGCAGAAGAGCAGAATACGCTGGAGTTCACCAACAAGCCGTCCTGTGGGTTCGAGTTCTTCGCCCTTGAAGTTCCTCCGTGCGGGCGGCAGCCTATTCCGATACCCGATGAACTGGAGCGGACCATCAGGGAGGCCACGGCTTACAATGTGGGCGATCCGGCCCAGACCGATGAAAGTCCCTGCCTGACCGCCGATGGCTCGAATGCATGCGAGGAGCTGGCGCAGGGCAGGAAGATTTGCGCGGCTAACTTTGTGCCGATCGGCACCAGACTTTTAATAAAGGGCCTTGGAACATGCACCGTCAAGGACCGCATGAACAGCCGCTTTAAGAACCGGGTCGATATTGCAATGCCAGCCCATGAAAAGGAGCGAGCGAGGCAATTTGGATTGCAGAAAGTAGAAGTGCGCATTTTGGAGTAATATCCGCAGCCGTCCTGACCGCCCGACTCCATCACACACCAGAAGGATTTCACACTGGGAAGAGTTTTTACCGGCCGGTATTTCTGGCCAGAGCCAATCCGCGCGAAGCGGAGCCACCCCTGAAATACATGATTCACCCCAGTTGCCAAGCCTTGATCCGGGATAATTACTGTTATGCTGCGAATCATGGTTCTTTCAAGTGTTCCAATGATAGCGGCTTTCGCGAGAAGAATTACTGCAGGCGAAGAACGCCTAACCCTCAGACCGACAAGGAGCGTGACCCATGAAAATTGCGAACCATCGTGTTAGTGTCTTGCTTTGGGTGATACTCATCGCCGGATTGATCGGGTGTGCGTCAACCAGCACACAGGAAAGCACGGGGCAGTACATAGACGATTCAGTGATCACAACCAAAGTCAAGGCTAAGATCGCAGAGGATGACGTTCTGAAGTCGTTTTCAATCTCAGTACAAACGTTCAAGGGTGTTGTCCAGCTCAGCGGCTTTGTGAATTCCCAGATCACGGTCGATAAGGCCAGCCGCATTGCGTCAAGTGTCGAAGGGGTCAAATCCGTCAAGAACGATTTAGTCGTGAAATAGCCCTGGTTGGCGCCGGGATTAGTCTGGATTACCAAAGCAACCTGCGGGAAGTCGCCAAGCCCAGCTCTCTGGAGGTCGGCATGAAGATCATACGACGTGAGTCAGTACCGGTCAGCATTGTGATGACTGTATTGGTTCTGCTGCCATCTGTACCATGCCCACCGGTACAGGCAGCGCTGATTGATACTGAAACTGCGCAGAATTCGCTTCATCCTCAAAATGACCGCCAACTTGTAAAAGCCTTCCTGGCACGCACGGATGTTCAAAACGCGCTCATCGCCCAGGGAATAGATCCTTTCGAGGCTCAAATGCGCGTCGATAGTTTAACCAACGAGGAAATTTCGGCGATCAAGGATAACATTGTAAACCTTCCTGCTGGAGGCGAAGTCCTTGGGCTTGCGATCCTCGTTCTGGTGATCGTATTGCTGGTCGTGGTCATCATGCGATTGAAATGACCTATATACCTACCGGCGGGTGACGATGCTTTGACGATCAGGCACGCTTCGGAAAAGGTCAGTCAACCCAACCAGCAGGTAGTGCGGTTCTTGACGTGTGTATTTCCGATGCATGTTGGCCTATCATCAGACCCGGCCAGAACGACGGTTTTATGGCTTAATGTTTTGGTTCATGTGAAAAATATTCTCAGGGTCATACCTTCGCTTGATCTGTGCCAGCCGCGCATAGCTTGATCCGTACGCGGCAGCGACGCGATCGGTTTCGTCCTCGGTCATGAAATTGGTGTAGGCACCGGCGGATGCATAGGGTGCCGACGCCTTGAAAAAGTCGCGCGCCCAGGCCATACACCGTTTATCGTCCGCAGGGTCGTCCCAGCGCCCGTGCACGTTGAGAATAAACTTGGTGTCCCGATGGCCCCATGCCGTGGCATCCGCGGAAATGCGGTTGGCCGCTCCTCCGATCAGCCCAAGGAAGATTTCGCACTGCGGGGTGGGCAGCCTGCCCGCGAACTGGATGACCGTTTCGAGTGCCCCGTCGCTGACCTCTGTAAAATTATGGGATTTCCAATAGTTTCTTGCCCCCGGTGTCAGCAACGGGTCAAAGGCTTGTTGCCACTGCGCGTAAGGTTGGGCGCCGATGTGTTCGCCATGCGCCTTGCCGAACCGGCGCAGGGGTTCGATGAGCTTCTGACTACCGGTTGTATCGCCTGCATAAAAAACGGCCAGCACCACCACTTCCCGGCCGTGCACGTCTGCCGGAAGAAAAGGCAAGGGCGGCGCCTTGCGCAAGACCGCCCATACATTGATTTCCTCGGGCGCTGATGCCGTATATTCACGATAGTGCCTGAGCACCTGTCCTGCCTGGTCAAACGGAAATACGAGCAGGCCGGCGATGATTTCAGGCCCCACGGGATGAAGCTTGAATTCGAACCGCGTGACCACCCCGAAGTTGCCGCCGCCGCCCTGAATCGCCCAGAACAGCTCGGCGTTCTCATTTTCGCTGACCCGTATGGAGCTCCCGTTGGCCGTGACCATTTCGGCGGAGATGAGATTGTCAATCGTCATTCCGTACTTCCGGGTCAGCCAACCGAAACCGCCGCCCAGCGTCAGGCCGGCTATCCCTGTGGTAGAGTTTATTCCCAAGGGAGTGGCCAAGCCATGCGCCTGGGTCGCTTTGTCGACATCCGCCAGGGTTGCGCCGGGCTCTACCAGAGCGCGCCTTTTTTCAGCATCCACGCGGACATTCCTCATTCTTGAGAAATCGATCACCGCACCGCCGTCGCACACGGCGTTGCCCGCTATGTTATGGCCGGCACCGCGTATGGATATCTCCAGCCCGTGGTCTCGCGCAAATGAAATAGACAGCGGAACATCCGCCGGGCTGCCGCACTGAACAATGACCGCCGGCCTTCGATCGATCATGGCGTTCCATATCCTGCGAGCTTCAGGATAGGCCGGATCACCGGGCAGTATCACGTTGCCTTTCACGTTGCGTTTCAGTTTCTCAATCGATTTCTGGGGTAGCGTTTTCATGTTATCCATCTCTCATGAATGAAGTTTTTCGAACGGCTTTCCAATCGGCGAGTATAGATCTATCGGCATGAACTCGGTCTGGAAAGTCTATTTTGCAGAATATTCAGCCAAGCTTGTAAGAATTAATAATTCTGGCGGCGTTGCATGGGGATGGGGTGAATCATGTATTTTTCCATACCGGCCTTTGAAAAGCCTCCTATGGGGATGGCGAGAATGCGGGACCGCGCATGGGAGCAGTCGTGGTTTCATGGACGGGGCGCGTGATTGCTAGAGTACGATACCGGAGGATGAGCTTAACGTGCCCGGATGAAAAGGCGAAGCAGCCTGTGAAGACGAGGAGATGGCGCGGGCAGTTAATTCCGGGCTGCCCGCGCCACCCGGTTTTATTTTGAAAATATATCGCTGTAGCTTTTGCGCATGTCCCGCTTAAGGATTTTGCCCGTGGGCGTCTTGGGAAGAGCATCCACGAAGATGATCTTCTTGGGCACCTTGAAAGGCGCCAGCTGTTGCCTGCAGAGTTCCAGGAGCTCGGCCTCCGGGATGGTTTCGCCTTTTCGGGGAACCACCACGGCGGTCACCGCTTCCACCCACTTGGGATGGCTGACTCCGACGACGGCAACCTCCTGCACACGTTTGTCTCGGTAGAGCGCCTCCTCCACTTCGCGGGTAGATACGTTTTCGCCGCCGGTCTTGATCATGTCTTTTTTCCGGTCCACCACGGTAATGTACCGGTCTGCGTCCATTACGCCGATGTCGCCGGAGTGAAACCACCCGCCCTGCATGGCTTCCTCGGTCTTCTCCGGTTCCTTGAAATACATGGTCAGGGCGTGGGGGCCGCGGCCGCAGATTTCACCGGGGATGCCCACTGCCTGGATGGGGACGCCGGCCGCGTCTTCGAGCCGGGTTTCCATGTTCAGCCCTCCCATGCCGGCCGAGCCCAGCTTGGTCATGGCGTCACCGGCCTTCAGGATGGTGTGATAGGGTGCCAGCTCCGTCTGGCCATAGTAATTGTAGATTTTGGCTCCGGGGATGCGCTCCAGCATCTCCTTGAGGACCTCGACCGGCATGATCGACGCTCCATAGTAGCATTTCTTCAGACTGGTCAGGTCATGTTTGCCGAAGTCGGGATGCCTCAGCATCCCGATCCAGACGGTCGGGGGCGCAAAGAACATGGTTGCCCGGAAATCGGCAATGGATTTCAGTATTTTCGCGATGTCCGGCACCATCAGGACATTGGTCCCCCCCAGCCAGAAGACGGGGTTCAGGAACACGTCCCGTTGAGCGCAGTGATAGATGGGCAAGGCGTTTACGTTGATGTCGGCCGCGTCGTAGCCGCCGTCGATGATGCAGCCCATGTACTGGGCCATGAGGGCCTGGTTGCTGATGATCACCCCCTTGGGCAGCGATTCCGTTCCGCTGGTGTAGGTCATCTGGCAGGGATCTTCGATGCGGAGGACGGTGTCGGGCTCCGTGGCCGGGTAGCCTTTATACCAGGCCTCGAATTCCCTGAATCGGCCGTCGGGGGGTCTTGCCCCGGCCATATCGTCCGACCAGATCAGCGTCTTGACGGTAGGAAGCTCCCCCAGGACCTCCCGGGCGAGGTCGTACAGGGCATCCTCGATGATGAAGAGTCTGCTCTCGGAGTGGTTGATGCAGTAGGAGATATCCTTCCCCCTCAACAGGTAGTTGATGGCCAGATACACGGCGCCGGCCTTGCAGCAGCCCAGCCAGGTCAGAACGTGGTGGATCGTGTTGTGAGCCAGGATGGCGACGCGGTCGTATTTTTGAATTCCGAGGTCGATGAGTGCATTGGCAACCTGGTTGCTTTCGGCTTCCAGCTCCGCGTAGGTGAGCGATCTGTCGTTGTAGATCAGGGCTTTCTTGTCAGGGTAATGGTAGCTGCTGCGCCGGATCATGTCGGCGATGACCCACCGGTTGATCCGGTTGTACCGGTTCACCAGAAAGTCGAGGTTTTCTGCGGTAAGCGACGAATAGCAGGCTTTTTCCTCTGGCGTAAGCGGCTTGGACCGGCTTGACATGAGACACCTCCTTTATCGAAAGATCATTGCAATCAAACCCCTTCATGCCAACGTCTCCGGCATTATGGCGACCCCATCCGTGCGCGACGATAAGCATGCCGGCACTATACCCGCTCTCGGCAATCGGCCGGCCGAGTCGGATCGGTTCTACCGAACGGCCATGAATGATTCGCCCGGTACAGCCTCCTGGGGGCTTCCAGGCTCCGGCCCCACGGCAAGGTTAGTCGAAATTCCCCATGCTGCTGATCAGCCCTCCGTCCACGTAAAGCGTCTGGCCCGTGATGAAGTCGGAGGCCGGCGCGGCAAGGAAGACAGCCGCTGCCCCCATGTCCTCCGGGGTGCCCCAGCGGCCGAGCGGAGTGCGCCGGCTGACCGCGGCTTCGAAGGCGGGGTCCTGCCACAGCTTGCTTGTCAGGTCGGTCCGCGTGAAGCCCGGCCCGATGGCGTTCACATGGATGCGGTGCGGCGCCCACTCCACCGCAAGCGCCTTGGTGAGCTGGCGGATACCTCCCTTGGTCATGGCATAGGCTG
>JBLMXM010000021.1:0-16013 GCA_050257775.1 Hyphomicrobiales bacterium | reverse complement strand
AGGCCGGAGAGAGCGATCGTTCCCTCGAAAAGATCCGGGTGCTTGAGGAAGAAGTTGACGGCGTGATAGGCGCCCATGCTGCAGCCCGTGGCCATCACCCGCTCCGACGGCGACTGGCAGTGCTGCCGGATGAAGGGGATGACTTCGTGGACGACGTAGCCGTCATAGGCCTGGTGACGGTCATTGCGGCCGGCCGGCGAAATTCCCCAATTATACCAGGATTCGCCGTCCACGCTGTCGATGGCGAAGAGTTTGATTTTTCCGGAGTTGATGAAGCTCTCGATGGCGGACACCATGCCCATGCCTTCGAAATCGAAATAGCGCCCTCGCGAGCAGGGGAACACGATGAAGGGCTTGCCCCAGTGCCCGTAGACCTTGAGATCCATGTCGCGGCTCAAACGCGGGCTTCTCCAGCGGTGCTGCTCGACGTGCATGGATGGTATTTCTCCTAAAAAATTAGAAGATGGAGGTTGTCTCCGCAACAGGATACTACGTCGGAGCGGCGTGGATGAAGTGCACGATTTCCAGAACCTGGTCCAGGCGCGGAGACCGGAAGATGTAGCCCACGTCTCCCAGGGCGCTGCTGAAGACGCCCGGCACGCTCTCGACTTGCAGGATGACATGGCCGTAACGCGACAGGATGTCGTTGTGGCTGTGAGCGTAGCGCTGGTTCCGCTTGCGGCTGGCGTAGCAGCAGTGGTATGCGCGCTCGTAAGCGAGATCACTGCGGTTGTTCACAAGCAGCTCCGCCCAGGTGCGGTAGATGTCGATGTCGGCGCCGTAGTTGAACATGTCGGTGGTGAAGCCGCCGGGCGGCCGCATGTTGACCTCGAGGGCCACATATTCCCCGTCCGCCGTGAGAAAGAATTCCATGTGGAAAAACCGCTCCCGGACACCGAAGGAAAGCAGGCAGCGACGGCCGATCGCCTCGAGCTCCGGCGGGATCTCACGCATGGAATAATAGTAAATGTGCCGCGCCTCGTTAACGGTCTCCATGATGCCCTGGCTGAACACATGGCTGGTGAAGAACAGGGGGCGTCCGTCGCCGTCGGCCAGCCCGTCGAAGGAATGAATGGCCCCGACTATGAACTCCTCCAGCAGGTAGTCTCCGGCCGGCTTGGATGCGAAGAAGGTCGTCAAGCCGGCGTCGGAGTCGATCCGGTAGGTGTTCAGCGCGCCCGCGCCGGCATCGGGTTTCGCGATCACCGGATAACCGGTCTCTCCGATCAGCCGCTGGGCGTCCTCCGGCGTCCGGACCACCCGGCCGCGGGCGACCCGCACGCCGGCCGCTTGAAAGCGCTCTTTCATCATCGATTTGCGGCGGATGAAGTCGATGTCCGCGGACCGCACGCCGGGGATGTTGAAATCATCCCGGATACGGGCCTCGGTGGCGAGCCAGTACTCGTTCAACGAGTCGAAACGGTCGATCTTGCCGTAACGGTGGGTGTAATATCCGCAGGCGCGCACCAGTGCGTCGTAATCGTGCATGTCCGGCAGGTAGTAATACTCAGTCAGCGCGGAGCGGGTCTCTTCAGCAAGCCGCTCGCAGGGTTCGTCGCCGATGCCGAGGGCGTGGCCGCCGGCCGCCTTCACCTGCTGCCAGAATTGGCGGTAATGCGGCGGAAAATGCGGTGACAGGATGACGATGTTCCGAGCCATGGGCCTCATCCCTCCAGGCGGGCGGCAGCAGCCATCTCACGGATTTCAGCCTCTTCGTCGGCGCGGAAGAGGTACCGGTAGCGTCCCATGACCTCCCAGTAAAGAGGCGGGTTTTCGCCATATTCCACCAGGCGGGGGCCCAGCCGTTTCACCAGCTCTTCGTGGCTGTGGGCATGGGGCTTGTCCTTGCGGCCGATGAACCCCACGTAGTACTTCTTCTCCTGCGGCAGGCCCAGCGGCCGCCTCAGAAGCATTCGAGCCCAGGCGCGGTAAAGATCACCGTCGATGCTGTAGTTCATCATATCGATGATCGCACCGCCCGGCGGGCGGCAGTTGATCTCGATCGGCCCGAAACTCCCATCCAACGCAAAGAATTCGAAGTGAAAGAACTTTCTGCAGATGCCGAAGCGCGAGACCAGCGCGGCCCCGATTTCGGCCAGCTTGGAGGGGACCTGGCGGCCGACATAGAAAAACGTGTCTTTGCCCCGGGCGTATTCGATCAGGCCTTCGCCGTAGATCAGCGTGTTTTCGAAGACGATGTTCCCGTTTTCGTCCGTCAGGCCGTCATAGGTGACGATGGGAGCCTCAATGAACTCCTCGATGATGTAATCTTCACGCAGCGTTGGGAAGATCTCCTCCAATTGCGAGCTGCCGTCCACCCGATGGGTGCCGCCGGCGCCCACGCCCTCGTTGGGCTTTAAGATCACGGGATAGCCGAGTTCCCCGGCCAGCTGAAGTGCCTCCTCGGGGGTGGATACCAGGGCGCCACGGGCGACCCGCAGCCGGGCTTCCTGGAAAATGCGCTTCATGACGGACTTCTTTTTCAACGGATGGACCTCGCACAGCGTGATGCCCGGAATGGCGAAGCGCTCGTTGATGAACGCTTCCAGACGCAGCCACGCCTCGTTGTGGGATTCCACCCCGTCGAAGACTCCCTCGAACCCTTGAGCATGCTTGACTTCGAGCAGCTCGTTGATGCCCTGTTCCGCCTGGCGCCAATTATTCAAATTCGTGCGTGCATACCACCGGATACAGGCGCGCAAATCGGCCGGCATGCTGTAGAAATCGGCCTCGCCGATGGCCCATACGCGGATTCCCTCCGCATGCAGGGCCCGCACGAAGTTGGCATAGTTAGGGGGAAAATCCGGTGAAATGTAGAGGAGATCCATAGGCGCTCGACTCGGAGCGTTTAGAGGGTTATGCGAGTTCGTCGAACCGGCAGCTCAGCGTCAGCCCTTCGCCGTCGAAGGTGCTCTTGACCTTGTAGGGCAGGGACTTGAACATGCGGACCATGGCTTGATTGTTCGGAGAGGTGTAGGCCATGAGGCCGAAGATGCCTCTTTCGCGCGAGGTGTCGGCCAGCTTGCTCAGGATTCGCCGGCCGATCCCCTTGTTCTGGTACTGTTTGTTCACGGAAAAGGCCACTTCGGCCATGTTGATCTTCTCGATCAGCATGCATTCCCCGACGGCTACCACCCGGCCGAATCCGAATTCCCCCACCACGGCGAGCAAGGTGAGGTCCTTCACGTAGTCGACATGGGACCGGACTTCGACGTCGGAGCGCGAGAAGCTGGTCTTCTCGTGGCGGAACCGCGAGAATATGTCCTCCTTGTCAAGGCTGTAATAGTGCTCCTGGATGCGGCGTTCGTCGACGGGCTTGGCGGGCCGGATGACGACTTCTGTGCCGTCGATCTCCATGGTTTCCTCGAGTTTGACCGGATAGACCCCGCGGACCGCTTCCCCGAGCGTTCGTTCAGGCCCGATGAGGCCGAGCTTCTTGGCGGCGGCGAACAACTCCTCGCGAAAGTTCGGGTGGGCCACGCTGATCATCCCCATCACTCGCTCCTGCAGGCTTTTGCCGAGCAGATTGAATACCCCGAATTCCGTCACCACGTAATGCGCGTCGGCGCGCGGGACCCCCACGGTGGTGTTGTTGAGGATCGGCACGATGGTGCTGGCCTGGCCGTCCTCCGTCGTGGAGTGCAGCATCAGGATCGCTTTCCCTCCCGGTGACCGCCGCGCCCCCCGCATGAAGTCCACGATTCCCGAAATCCCGGCGAAAAAAGTCCGAGGTGATGACTCGACTTCCACCTGGCCGGTGAGGTCCATGGTCCGGGCCACGTTCATCGACACCATGCGGTTGTGCCGCGCGATGACAAAGGGATCGTTGACGTAGTCCGAGGGACGGAAATCTACCGCCGGATTGTTGTCCAGGAACTCGTACAGGTTGCGGGAGCCGATGGCGGCCGAAGCCACGAGTTTGCCGTCGTTGAACCCCTTGCGGCGGTTGGTGATGACCCCCTGGGAGTACAGGTGCATAATGTCGTTGGTGAGAAACTGGGAGTGGACGCCCAAGTCGTTCTTGTCCGATAGAGCCTGGATGGTGGCCTGGGAAGCCGCGTCCAGCCCGATCTGGAGTGTGGAGCCGTCCTCGATCAGCCGGGCGATCAGTTGGCCGATGCGGGTGGCGGTTTCCGAAGCGGGCCGGTTCTGAACGGACAGCAGCTCTTCGTCGTGTTCCACGACGATGTCCACGTCGTTGACGTGGATGAAACTCTGGCCGAGCACCCGCGGCATCTGGGTGTTCACCTGGGCGATCACCAGGTCGGCGGCCATGGCGGCGGCCAGGGTCACGTCAACTGAAATTCCCAGGCTCATCCAACCGAAATCATCCGGCGGCGACACCTGGATCAGAGCGGCGTGAATCGCCAGTTTCTTGGAGGTGAAGAGGTCCGGCACTTCGGACATGTTCATCGGCGTGATGAAGCGCTGGTGGCGGGCGATTGCCTCCGAATTGGCCGAGCCGAGATAGATCGTACGGAGATTGAGGGCGAAATCCTGAGTCTGATCGGCGAGCGCGCTTAAGGGGGTCGTTTCCGTGCTGAGCAGGCGCACGATTTCAAGCCCGCTCAGGCGGGGGACGGCCCCGGACAGGGCCCGTACCATTTCCTGAGGCTGCCCGCAGGCGGAGCCGATGAAAACGCGCTGCCCGGACTTGATCAGGCGAATGGCATCGGCGGCGCTGCGCCGTTTTTGGAGATAGGCGTCCGCCCAATAGGTCGATATCGGCATGTGCTGGCCTCCCGGAAGATCATATGGCGAGGGGGGATGTTATCCGGTTTGATTACTGAAAAAGCTCATGATTGTCAAATCTCACAGGGGCTTGCGGTCGAAAGACAACCCCGCCCGCCCCAGGGGCGCGGTTCAGCTCGGCCGGGCTTTACACCTCGTAAAAATTCCAGACACCCGGCGGCCGGTTATGGATATCGTGGAGTGCCCTCTTCACAAGAATAATCACATGGTTTCATATGGTTAAAGCTTAAACGCGCGACCGGGTATCTGGCATGCGGATTGCTCGTCAATGGGGGGGAATCTGCAGCGCACCGCTATGCGTTCGTCCGTCAAGGTGAAACGGCATGCAGTACTCTACGAGATCAAAACTGGTTGCGAGTTTTCTGGCGGTCTCCTTCCTGGTTGGGATCGTCGCGCTGGTCGTCGGTGTGCACCTGGTAAATGAACATCTGCTGGGCGAGGCGCTCAACCGGGTGCGCCAGGACCTGAATGCCGCCAGTGAGATGTATCTCACCCGCGTGAAGCATGTCAAAACCTCCCTCAGTATCACTACCCTGGGTTTGGCCTTCATTTCTGCGGCGCGGGAGAAAAACACCACCGAGCTGGCCCTCAGGCTTGAGCGCATGGCGAAGCTGGCCGAGCTGGATTTCGCCGGCATCGTCGGCCAAGACGGCAACCTGCTGTGCCGGATCGGCCCGAACGCCTTTTCCAGCTCTGGCACTCGGGCGGAGAACCCGCTGGCCAAGCTGGTCCTGGAGCAGCGGACTTCCGTGTCGGGAACGGTGGTTCTGCCGGTCGAATTTCTCATCGAGGAGAACCACGAACTCGCCGAGCGGGCCCGGATCCCTCTCGCGGCCGACCCGGGTTCCTCCTCCGGCGCCCGGGAGGAAATCAACGCCGGGCTGTCGATTGCCGCTGCGGTGCCGGTCTTTGACGGGCCTCTTCTGCTGGGGGTGCTTTACGGCGGCATCCTGCTCAACCGCAGCGAAGTCTTTGTCGATACGGTCCGGGAAACCGTATTCCAGGGCGAAATCTTCAACGGGCGCAGCATCGGTACGGCCACGATTTTTCTCAACGACGTGCGCATCGCCACCAACGTGCTGACGCCGGAGGGCAAGCGCGCCCTGGGAACTCGGGTGTCACCCGAAGTGAAGGAGCATGTCCTCGGCAAGGGCAAGCTGTGGACGGATCTGGCCTTTGTCTCCAGCGACTGGTATATCACGGCCTACCAGCCGATCGAAGCCATTTCGGGCGACCGGGCCGGCATGATCTATGTCGGGGTCCTGGAGGAAAAATATGCCGACATCCGCCGTCAGATCCTCACGGTCTACAGCCTGATCACGGTCGCGATCATGCTGGTTGCCGCCGGCCTCGGCTATTTCATCGCCCAAAGGATCACCTCGCCGATCCAGCGCCTGATCCGGGCGAGCCAGCAGGTACGCGAAGGCAGCCTGACGCCGGACCTGGGCCAGCCCGAGCGGGGCGAGATCGGGGTGCTGCAAACCGCTTTCAAGGAAATGGTGGAGGCGATGGGACGCCGCCGAGCGGCCAGCGAAGCCCGGATTATTCAGTCGGAGAAGCAGGCCAGCGTCGGCCGGCTCGCAGCCGGCGTCGCCCATGAGATCAACAACCCCCTCACCGGGGTCTTGACTTACACGCACATGCTGCTGCGGCGCAAGGACATCGCGGCGGACATGCGATCGGACCTGCAGGTTATCGTTGAAGCCACCGAGCGGGTGCGCAAAATCGTCAAGGGCCTGCTGGATTTTTCGCGCCAGACCAAGCTGGACCCTGAACTCACGGACATCAACCGGCTGGTGGCGGCCGCCATCTCCTTGATCGAAAACCAGGCCCTGGTAAAGGGGGTGGCCATCAAATTCAACCCGGGAGAGAATCTGCCCGAGGTTACCCTGGACCGCAGCCAGATTCAGAGCGTGCTGATCAATGTCGTCATCAACGCCTTGGACGCTACCGAGCCGGGGGGCAATATCCGGGTCTTCACCGCCGCGAGCCTCTCTGGCAACGGGGTTGCGCTGAAGGGGATCGAAATCACGGTCGCCGACACCGGGTGCGGGATACCTGCGGAGAACTTGAACAAACTCTTCGATCCCTTCTTCACCACCAAGGCGGTCGGTCAGGGAACCGGACTGGGGCTTTCGGTCTCTCTCGGAATCGTGCAGCGGCATGGAGGGCACATCCGGGTGCAGAGCGAAGTGGGGAAGGGATCGCGTTTCTTCATCTGGCTGCCGGCTGAGAGGAAAACAGAGCATGAAAGTACTGGTGGTTGACGACGAGGCCATTGTGCTGAAGAGCTGCCGCATGGTGCTCGAGGCCGAAGGGTGCGAGGTGACGGCGGCGGCTTCCGTCGACGAGGCGCTGGCGATCCTCGAACATCAGGTCCCCGAGCTGCTGCTCATAGACGTTAAAATGCCCGTTCACAACGGCATGTACCTCATGCGCCAGGTCAAGGCAAAGCGGCCGGGGGTCCCCATCATCGTCATGAGCGGTTATGCGACCAGCGAAACCATCAAGGAGGCGGAGGATCTGGGCGCTGCGACCTTTCTGCCGAAGCCCTTTACGCCCGATGAGCTGGCCGACACCATCAAGACCGTTCTGGCAAACGTTAGACGCGAACCATAAGGAGGAGGGCCATGAAGAAGAAAAAGGTTCTGGTGATCGACGACGAGCGTATCGTCCTCGACAGCATCATCAAGATCCTCAAGGAGGAGAACTTCGAGATCGACGTCAACCTAAGCGGCCGACAGGGGCTGGAATGGGCCCTCCAGAGGGACTACGACGTGGTCCTGACCGACCTGCGCATGCCGGATATCGGCGGGATGCGGGTGCTCCGGGACGTCAAGCGCTCCAAGCCGGCCATGCCGGTGATCATGATCACCGGCTTCGGGAGCGTGCAGTCCGCTATCCAGGCCATGAAGCTCGGCGCGGCCGAGTACCTGGAAAAGCCCTTCTCACCAGACGCCCTGGTCGAGACCGTCAAGAAGGCCCTATCCCTGGCGGCCGCGACCCCGCCGGAAGATCAACGGGTCGTTCATAAGGACGAAATCCTCAAAGTGCTTGAGCAGGCCGCCAAGGATCACAATCTGGTCTACGAACTTCTGCATCACCCTGCCGATGCGCTCGAGGGATTCAACCTGACGGCGGCCGAGAAGCTGGCCATTCTGACCGGTGACATTCAGTGGATCGAGAAACACGTGGGGCAGCTTTCGCCCACCCAACGCCAGTGGCTCGAAGCGCGGCTGAGCGCTGAAATCTGGTAAGAAGTGGTCGCATAACCCCGTCTGACGCTCGGGGACGATGTTGCAGGTCTCTCGAAATGCTCACATCCAATCGAGGTTGCTCCGCTTTCGAATCGACCTGCGCTTTGCCCGCAGACGTGATCCGAGGTTTTGAAACCGCATCAAAGGAGGCTTTCGCATGGCGGAACGAATGCTCATCATCGACGACGAGGTCATCGTGCTCGATTCCTGCCGGCGGGTTTTCTCCGAGCAGGGCTTTGAGGTTTCGGTCACTTCCAGCCCGAGCGAGGGGTTGCAGCTGGCCAAGAATTCGCGCTTTGACGTGATTCTCTGCGATTGGCAGATGCCGGGTTTCGACGGCTTGGACGTAGTGGAGGAACTGGACCGCACCTCCCCGGAGTCGACCGTGGTGATGATCAGCGGCTATCCGAGCGTGGGCCGGGCCACCGAGGCCCTTAAACGGGGCGCCATGGATTACGTTTCCAAGCCGTTCACTCCCGATGAGATCCTCGAAACCGTGCGCCGGGCCATGTCGCGCAAGATCACGGAAGAAAAAAAGACCATCGGGCGATTCGAAAAGATCATGAAGTCCTGGCAATTCCCGGTTCCGGCGATGGAAGACAAGGCGCCCAAGACGATTGCCGAAACCGTCGCCTCGACCGTGGGGGTGGGCAAGGCCACCTCGCCCTGGTTCAGCGTCTTCGTGCTGGGAATCCTGGCCGGGTCCTACATCGGCTTCGGCGGGCTGCTCGCGACCAGCGTCACCTTTGATCTGGCTGCCAAGGCCGGCGTGGGCATCCAGAAGCTCGTGGCCGGTTCCGCCTTCAGCCTGGGGCTGATGCTAGTGGTCATCGCCGGCGCCGAGCTGTTTACCGGCAACAACCTCATGATTTCCAGCGTCATGTCCAAGGAGATAAGCTTCCGGGTCATGCTGCAGCGCTGGGGCCTGGTTTTCCTGGCCAACTTCATCGGCTCGCTCCTGCTGGCGCTGCTGTTTTATTTTTCCGGGCTCTGGAAAACCGGAAACGGTGCTCTCGGAGCATCGGCGCTCGCCATCGCCTTCGCCAAAGTCAAGCTCAGTTTCAGCGAGGCGCTCTGGCGCGGAATCGGCTGCAACTGGCTGGTGTGCCTGGCGGTCTGGATGGCCCTGGCGGCACGTCAAACGATCAGCAAGATCTTCGCCATCTTCTTCCCGATCATGGGATTCGTCGCCATCGGCTTTGAGCACTGCATTGCCAACATGTATTTCATCCCCGTGGGGATTTTCCTGAAAAACTGGGCGGGCATTGCCGCTCCGGCCGGCCTGGACCCGAATCTCCTGAGCTGGGGCGGTTTTCTGTGGAACAACCTGCTGCCGGTCACGATCGGCAACGTCCTCGGGGGCGGCGTGTTCGTAGGCATGAGCTACTGGGGCGCCTATCTGCGCCCGTTGAACGAGCCCCGCCCGAAAGGCGCCTAGCCTTCGCTCTCCCTCATTATCCCCATCCTGCCGACGGCGGCGTCGGAGCTTCGGGCTCCGCCGCCGTCGGGGGCGACCTGCGAGCCTAACCGCCTAACTCGCCCGCGTTTGTATCTTCCCTGATTCTGTTCTATAATTAAAAGATGAGTGTATCAAAAATGCCTTCCCTGCTGCACGGGGGTAGAGGGGAGCGACGATGGTGAGGGTTTTTCATGAAACGATCGGTGTTGGCGGTCTTGTTGGTTCTTTTCGCCGTTCATAGCGCTTTCGGCGGTCAAACATCTCCCCAGAAGAAAACCTCCAGATCTTCCAAATCCAACCTGCGAGCGGCGGCGTCCGCCCCTGCGAACCCGAACCTACCCAGGCCTTCGTATGAGGCTTACGCCGTCGCGGATGCCTCTGACGGCAAGGTGCTCGAGGGCCAGAATCTGGATCTGAGATGGCCCCAGGCCAGCCTGACCAAACTCATGCTGGCCGCGGTGGTGGTGGAGAAGATCGAGCAGGGCGAGCTGAGCCTCGACGATCGCGTCACCGTTTCCAAGAAGGCTGAGGGCATGGGCGGGAGCCAGGTGTTTCTGAAGGCGGGCGAAGTCTTCAGCCTGGATGAGTTGATGCAGGCGGCGCTGGTCGAATCGGCCAATGACGCGGCCTATGCCGTCGCCGAGCACGTGGCCGGAAGCTCCGACGAATTCGTGCAGCTGATGAACCGAAAAGCGCTATCCCTGGGCATGGCCCATACGGAGTTTTATTGCGTGCACGGCCTTCCGCCCTCCAGGGGCGGCGGGGAGAACGTCACAAGCTGCAGCGACATGATCCTCCTGGCACGCGAAGTTCTCCAGCACCCGCAGATCCTGGCATGGACCTCCATTGAGCGAACCACCTTCCGCAATGGGCTGCTGGTCATCACTAACACGAACAAGCTGGTGGGCCGCTTGCCGGGAGTCGACGGCCTCAAGACCGGCTACACTCGCAAGGCCGGTTTCAACATTGTGGCCACGGCCAAGGACGGCGAGCGGCGCCTGATCGTGGTGGTCTTGGGGAGCCCGGCTTCAAGGATCCGGGACGCCTTTGCATCCGCAAAGCTGATCGAGCACCTGCTGGCTCAACCCGTTACGCCCGTCTCGGCAGGTGAGGCTGACGGGCTGTGGCTGGATGCGCCCGGCGTCGAGGTCCAGCCGTCACAGCAGGCTGATCCGAGTGAGCTTACGGCGACCGGCGGATGACCAACGGCCCGCATTTTAGCCCGAATCACGTTTTTCTAGAGCGCCGGACCCGCGGGGCTCAGCGCCCGCGCAACCGCCTGCAAAACCTGATCGGCCGTGTAAAAATCGCCTTTGAAGACCGGTGATCCGTCCGGCCGATACACCACCAGCAGCGGGATCGTGAGGCTTCCCGCTTCCAGCAATTTTGCCCGGCCGGCCGGGTTGCTGCCGGTCAGGTCCACCTTCATGGCCAGCACCCTCGACTGCGAAACCGCTTTCGCCAGCACCGCGTCGCTCCAGACACTCTGCTCCAACGCCTTGCAGTTCAAGCACCATTCCGCTGTGAAAACCATCACCACCGATTTGTCTTCCTTGAACGCCTTGGCCAGCCGTTCCGGGGTATAGGATACCCACGTCACCGGGCCGGTCTCGGTCAGCCATACGCCGGCATAGAGGGACCCCGCCATGATCGCGGCGCCAACAGCCGCCCAGAGCCCCTTGCCCATTCTGGCGGTGGAAAGACGTGCGGCCCGGATTCCGGTCCAGGCGCCGGCCCCGGCGCATAGAATCACCACCGGCCACCAGTGGAACCGGCTCGCCGGGGCGCCCGGTTCCGCCATCAGGGTTTCCAGACCGATCCCGATGAAGTAGGCGGCCGCCGCCAGCATGAAGATCGCCATCACCTGCTTCAGAAGCTCGTTTGCCGGGCCGGTCTTGGGGGTGCGGCACACCAGACGGGGAAAAGCGGCCAGTCCTGCGTACGGCAGGCCCATGCCGGCGCCGATGGCGGCGAAGGTCCCCAAGGTGATGGCGGGTTGTTGGGTGGCTGCCCAGGCAGCCGCCGTTCCCATGAAGGGGGCCGTACAGGGCGTGGACAGGACGGCCGTGAGCATGCCGATGCCGAAAGCCCCCTGCAGAGTTTCCTGCCGGGGGTTGAGCGCATAGATCACAGCAGGCAGGCGTACGGAATAAGCGCCCAGCAGTCCAACGGCCATGAGTGTGATCACCAGCCCCACCCCCATGGTAAAGGCTGGATACTGGAAGAGCTGATTCGCCGAGGTGAAACCGCTGACCATCGATACGATGCCGCCGAGCCCCAGCCAGACCGCGAGCACCCCCGCAAACGTAAACAGCCCGAGGACCAAGCATCGTCGGCGATTGCCGGCGGCGTTGGACATGCTGATAATCTTGATCGGGATGAGCGGCAGCACGCAGGGGGTGAAGTTGAGCAGAAAACCTCCAAAGCCGGCAAGAAGAAGAATGAAAATCCGGCTCAGCGGCGAGGCCAGATCCAATCCAAAACCGAAGCCGAAAAATCGGAACAGGAGATCGGCCGGGGCGCCTCCGTCCGACCTTGGGTCAAAGTCCTGAAACAGCTCCGCGTTGGTGACCGAGACCGTTTCGCCGGCAAGCGCCAGCGGCAATGTCGTTTCCCGGATGATCCGTTGGGGCATCAGGCAATAGGCCGGAGCACAGGCTTGGTATTCGACGCCGATCTTCAGGGACACGACGCCGGCGGGGTTAAGCAAATCCAGTCGGATGGGCAGATAAATGATCGCACGCTTCTCAAAGCCCATGATCCGGTCATCGACAAAATCAAGCTTCAAGGCCTGGGCTTTCGGATAGCGCGGCGCCGAGGACAGCACTCCGTCGGGCGCCTCACTCACCCATACGCGCGTGGGATACGGTTTGAACTCCCGGACCTCTCCCTGTTGCCCTCGATCGGCCATGACATGATAGCCGGTCCGGATGTCGAGCACCACGGCCAAAACGGCATTACCGACGGGATGACTGCGGTCGGCCGACCAGGCCATAGTAACGGCGACAGGGTCCTCCTCCGGTTGCGGCGCCGGAAGCAGAAGCGGGAGGTCCTGGGCGGCCGCCCAAGAGAACAAGAGCGCAACCCCCAGCACAAAGGCGCATAGGCCTGTGAGCGGTCTCGTTCGCATCATGGTCTATATAGCACACTTCCGGGCCAGCCTTCCAGTTCTGATGAATCGACCGTCACGCGGAACAGGCTCGGTGTCGAGTCCGTGATTCCCGACAGTGCGGTCCGCGACCTCTGATGCGTGGCCTGGTCAAGTGCCGAGCTCATGGCCGCCGTACAACTAGCGTTGACTTTTCCGAAGAAGCACAATAAACTGCAATATTTAAATCTATTCCACCTGCTCCGCGGGGGGTGCACGCCCATTCACGGCAGCGGCTGGTGCACCGGAAAACGATTCAAGGAAACCTAAGGAGACCTATAGATGAGCATCAGTATTCCCAAGGAAAAATTTTTTTTCACATCCGAGTCTGTGACCGAAGGCCATCCGGACAAGGTGGCCGACCAGATTTCCGATGCCATCCTGGATGCGATCATGGCGGAAGACAAGAGCTGCCGCGTGGCCTGCGAAACGCTGGTCACCACCGGCATGGCGTTCATCGCCGGCGAGATCACGACCAGCACCTACGTCGAGATGCCTCAGATCGTGCGGGACACCATCAAGGATATCGGTTACAATTCCTCGCGGATGGGCTTCGACTGGCAGACGTGCGCGGTGATGACCAGCATCGACCACCAGTCGCTGGACATCGCCATGGGAGTGGACAAGGGCGACGGCCTTTACAAGGAACAGGGAGCCGGCGACCAGGGCCTGATGTTCGGCTACGCCACCGACGAGACTCCGGAGCTCATGCCGATGCCCATCCTGTTCGCCCACAAGCTGTGCCGGCAGCTGTCCGAAACGCGCAAGAACGGCCAGCTCGATTTCCTGCGTCCCGACGGCAAGGCCCAGGTCACCCTGGAGTACGAGGAGGGTGCTCCCAAGCGGGTCGACGCCATCGTGATCGCGGCCCAGCACAAGCCGGACGTTGAATACGAAACCCTGCGGGAGGGCATCCTCAACACCGTGGTCAAGAAGGTCATCCCGGCCCACATGATGGACAGCGAAACGCGCTATTACATCAACGCCACCGGCCGCTTCGTCATCGGCGGCCCCATGGGCGACTGCGGACTGACCGGCCGAAAGATCATCGTCGACACTTACGGCGGCCAGGGCAGCCACGGCGGCGGCTGCTTCTCGGGCAAGGACCCTTCCAAGGTCGACCGGAGCGCCTCCTACATGGCGCGGCACATCGCCAAGAATATTGTCGCCGCGCAGCTCGCCAAGCGCTGCGAGGTGCAGATCGCCTATTGCATCGGCGTGGCCCAGCCGGTCTCCATCATGGTCGACACCATGGGAACCGGGAAGATTCCGGGAAGTCGGATTGCGGAAATCGTGCGGGAGTGCTTTGACCTGCGCCCGGCCGCCATCATCGACTACCTCGATCTGCTGCGGCCGATCTACCGCAAAACGGCCTGCTACGGGCACTTCGGCCGTACCGAGCCCGAGTTCACCTGGGAGCATACCACCATGGCCGCCCAGATGCGGGAGAAGGCGGGGATTTAAGAGTAACGAGTAACGAGTGATGAGTGATGAGTAAAGAGGAATGAGGACTGGGTCCTGCGGAAACGGCTCAGTCCTCGGTTTTTGTTGAATACCCGTGGGAGCGGCTTTCAGCCGCGATTTTTATTTTATTCCAATACACGATTCAGGAGGAACGCGGTTGATGAAATACGACGTCAAGAACATCCAACTCGCCAAGGACGGGAAGCTGCGCATCGAGTGGGCCGCCCAGAGCATGCCGGTGCTGAACCGGATCCGGCAGAGGTTCGCCCAGGAAAAGCCGCTCACAGGAGTGAAGCTGGCCGCCTGCCTGCACGTGACCACGGAAACCGCCGCCCTGATGCAAACCTTGAAAGCCGGCGGTGCCAGCATTGCCCTGTGCGCCTCCAACCCGCTTTCCACCCAGGATGATGCGGCGGCCTCGTTGGTCCAGCATGACCGCATACCTGTTTTTGCCATCAAGGGCGAAAATCACCAGACGTACTACGCCCACATCAACGCCGTGCTGGACACCCGGCCGCAGTTCACCATGGACGACGGTGCGGACCTCGTCTCCACCCTGCACTCCGAGCGCAAGAAACTCCTCGGCCATGTCCGCGGTGGCACCGAAGAGACTACTACCGGAATTATCCGGCTGCGCAGCATGGCCGCGGACGGCGTGCTGCAGTATCCCATTATTGCCGTCAACGACGCGCGGACCAAGCACTTTTTCGACAACCGCTACGGCACGGGCCAGAGCACCATCGACGGGTTCATCCGGGCCACTAACCGGCTGATGGCCGGGACCCGATTTGTGGTCTGCGGCTATGGCTGGTGCGGCCGCGGCATCGCCATGCGCGCCCGCGGTATGGGCGCCAACGTCATTGTGACCGAGGTAGATCCCCTGCCGGCGCTGGAGGCGGTGATGGACGGGTTCACCGTGATGCCGATCAACGAGGCAGCCCCCATCGGCGACTTCTTCTGCACCGTGACGGGCAACATCAACGTGATTCGCAAGGAGCATTTCCGACAGATGAAGGACGGCGCGATCGTGGCCAACTCCGGGCACTTCAACGTGGAGCTCGACCTGCCCGGGCTGGCGAGCCTGTCCCGTTCCCGGCGCATGATCCGGCCCTTCGTGGAGGAGCATGTCCTCAAGAACGGCCGCCGGATCAACGTGCTCGGCGACGGACGGCTCATCAACCTCGCCGCCGCCGAGGGACATCCCTCCAGCGTCATGGACATGAGCTTCGCCAACCAGGCCCTGAGCATCGAGTACATGGCCAAGCTCAAGAAACCGCTGGCGAAGAACGTCTACCCGGTGCCCGCGGCCATCGACCAGCAGATCGCCCGCGAAAAGCTTGCTGCCATGGGAATTGCGATCGACAAGCTCACCCCCGAGCAGAAGAAGTATCTGGCCTCCTGGGAGCTGGGCACCTAAGGGTCAAGAGCCAAAAGACCTGGTCCATACTGATAAAAGCGCGTAGGGCGGCGTGATTCATAACACGCCGCCCTACGCGCTGTTATGGGTTGCGACATGTTCCCTTGGCTCAGGGCGATCTGGAGTATTTTCGCCTAAAGAACATTGTGCATGAGCTCTCAGTAACCAGTGGATGCGGGGTTCAATTCTTGTTGGATACATCCCCGTGGCACAGCCTATCCCCTTTTTTCCTGGTAAGATAATATCCACCATCATTTGCGGTGCCTTGTGTATGCGATTACCTGACCAACTCCATCAATAAAACGAAAATCATTAAAGATTGGATATCGCCGATATCTAATTGCGTGAGATGGCATTATCATATTTGAGAAACGTGATATCAATAGCAAATGTCTGAAGATCGCTCTCTGAAAATGCGTGTCACAGTATATAAGAAGAGCCACGTGATATTAAACTCTGCTCCTCGCCGGCTTGCATCGTGGCGTCCATCACCGACAGTCCCTGCTTGCGCGCCAC
>JBLMXM010000020.1:0-4401 GCA_050257775.1 Hyphomicrobiales bacterium | reverse complement strand
CATGCCCCGCTTCATCCGCAACCGCCTGATTGTGTTGACCGTTTTGACCCTGGCAGCTCTTTTTTTTGCGCTACCGACCGTAACGCGCAACCTGCCCGGCTGGTGGACCCAGCTCTTGCCGGCCGAAGGCATGCGCCTGGGCTTGGACCTGCAGGGCGGTATGCAGCTGATTCTCAAGGCCGACATTCCCCACGCTCTGCAGAACCACCTCGACGTGGCAGTGGGCGATTTACGGGAGGCGCTCCGCAAGAAGCAGATTGCATCCCTTCCTCCCGAATCGGCCGCGGTCGGCCGAGTGCGGCTGCGACTCATGGAGGCCGGCGCAGATCCCATTGCCAGGCAGATCATCGCGGATGATTTCCGCGACCTTGACCTGAAATCAGATGACAAGGGTGTGATCGAGCTGGGATTGAAACCCAACGAGGTCAAAAATATCGAAGAGAACGCCGTAACCCAGAGCGTCGAGGTCATTCGCAATCGCATCGACCAGTTCGGAGTGGCCGAGCCGGTCATCGTGCGGCAGGGGGAAGATGAGATCGTACTCCAATTGCCGGGGATAAAAGATCCTGAACGAGCCATCGAACTGGTGGGCCGCACCGCTCAGTTGGAGTTCAAACTGGTGGATGCAACAGCGTCAGTCAATCTGAGCGAACTGATGGACCAGGCTATTCGGTCGGGCCGGCTGCCGCCTAACTTCAACCATCAGGAACTCAACCGGGTCCTGAAAGATTCCATTCCGCCCGGTGACGAGATTTACCTGGAAAAAAAGCGGGAAAGCGAAACAGGAGCCGTCCGCACGTTTCCGATACTTCTTAAGAAGACTACCCTTTTGACCGGCGAAGCGCTCAAAACGGCGCGAATGGAGATCGGCGGCCGCTACAACGAGCCTTACGTGTCACTGGAGTTCAACGATCGGGGGGCGCGCCATTTTGAGAAGATCACCCAAGACAACCAGGGGCGGCAATTGGCGATCATCTTGGACGACATTGTCCAATCGGCACCGGTCATCCAGGAGCGCATCTCAGGCGGGCGAGCCCAGATTACCGGCCGGTTCAGCTTGGAAGAGGCGAAGGACCTGGCGATCGTGCTCAGGGCGGGCGCCCTGCCGGCCCCCGTGAACATCATCCAAAATCTAACTGTGGGGCCCTCCCTGGGAAAAGACTCCATTCAAAAAGGCGTTGCTTCCGCGCTGCTTGGAACGGTTCTGGTGGTCGCTTTCATGGTGATCTACTACCAGGCCTCAGGCGTGATCGCCAACTTGGCCCTGCTGTCGAACCTGATCTTTATGCTGGCGGCCCTTTCACTGTTTCAGGCCACCCTGACTCTGCCGGGCATAGCCGGAATAGTCCTCTCCATCGGCATGGCGGTGGACTCGAATGTCCTCATCTTTGAGCGTATGCGTGAGGAGGCCGCTGCGAACAAATCGATCCGCCTCGTCGTCGACGCGGGTTATGACAAGGCGTTCTGGACGATCATCGACGCGCATGTGACGACGCTGATCACGGCAGGAGCCCTCTTTCTGTTCGGCACCGGGCCTATAAAAGGATTTGCCGTCACCTTGAGCATCGGTGTCGTGTTCAACCTCTTCACCGCCCTTTACGGCACGCGCGTCGTCTACGATTACCTGAATTTCAAACATCTGTTCAGATCCATCCGCTTCCTGCAGATCCTGCATAACTCGAGCATCGATTTCATCGGGCTCAAGAATGCAGCCTTCGTGTTTTCCGGCGGACTAGTGGCATTGGGTCTCGTGGCTCTTGTCCAAGTCGAAAGGGGCCGGGCCAACCTGGGGGTCGATTTTGCGGGTGGAACCATGGCGCAGTTTAAGGGCGGAAAAGCCTTTCGCCTCGAAGATGTCCGTGCCGCGCTGGAGCGAGATAATCTTTCGGGACTCGAATTGCAGGATGTCCCCCATGAAAACATACTGATCATCCGCGCCAAGGAATCGCCGCAATCCGTCGGATCGGTGACCGACCGGGTGACCGCCGTCTTGAACCGGGAATTTCCGAACGAACACTTCCTCATTGAGAGCAAAGCGGAAATCGGCGCCTCAGTCAGTCATGCACTCAAGCAGGCTGCCGTGATTGCCGTCGCCGTATCGCTGGCCGGCATAATGGTCTACCTGGCCTGGCGGTTTGACCGCCGTTTCGGTGTGGCTGCCGCCATCGCCACGTTCCACGACGTGCTGGCGGTGCTGGGCGTGTTCTACCTGCTGCACAAGGAGATCACCTTGCTGGTGGTGACGGCGCTGCTGACCTTGGCGGGCTATTCCTTGACGGATACCGTGGTGGTTTTTGACCGCATCCGGGAAAATCTGCGCAAGAAAGGCAAACAGAGCCTTAAAGAGATTATAAACCTGAGCATCAATGAGGTCCTTAGCCGAACCATTATCACCTCGAGCACGGTATTCATGGTACTGATCGCCCTGTTCCTGATGGGCGGCGTGCTGCTGCACGATTTTGCCCTCGCCTTGCTCATCGGTGTGGTGGTTGGAACCTATTCGTCGATCTTTGTAGCCAGCCCCATCGTCTGCATGTGGCCGGCCCAGCGCAGCAAAGGGCGCCCGGTCCTGGTCCAGGGAACCCGGTGAGGCCCTTTTCTGCTCCCGCAAAATCAAACCGGTAGGCTCTGTGAATGCCCGTTGGACTGCAGGGAGTGACACTACAATGAGAAAATATCGAATGTGAGTGTGCTAATGCCCTTCGCTTTCTATGACCCGTTATGACTCCGATCGAGTGTATGAACTGGACGTTACGCGATTTTCTGGACCTGCTTGATAATTTTTTCAGGCGGAGACTAACTCGACGGGACAGCGCCTCACCAAGCTTGTGTAGGGAAAACACCGACACGAGATCCCTTCCAAATCTTGCAACAGAATCAGACAAGCACCGATATCCAAACTCCCAGCCTCGCCTTATGGTGAGCTTGCCTGTACGGATGAGCTTTTAGGTCATTAAGGCCACAAGGAGGGTTGCGCCATGAGCAAATTACGAACGATCACACTGTCCGGAGCGATTGCTGTGGTGCTTGCTATCGGTATCAGCGTTTCCAATGCCGCCGGTCCGCGCACAGCGGGGCAGGACTATGATCGAGATCCTACGCCTGGCTCCCAGCCACCCCAGTACTGGTCCAGTTCGTTCGAAAATGACTGGACCATCGAGCGCGGCATGATGGGGCCCGGTTGGCACAACGGCACGGGTGCCGGCATGCTTGGACTTTGTCCCTGGGAAAGTCCACCTTATCGTCAATTCGAAACACCGATCGACCAAAAAGATGCCCGGGTACTTTTGCAGAATTATTTGGACTCGACGAATAATCCGAACCTCAAATTGGGCCAGGAAACGAACAATGGAACCGGTTACGAGTTGGACATCCTTACAAAGGATAACTCGCTCGTCGATCGTCTTCTGGTGAACAAAAAGACCGGCGAGATCCGCTCCGCGTATTGAACTGACTGGGTTCCATGTCGATTGGCAACGACTCCACATGGCAAATTGGGCGGGTACCCGTGAGGAAATGGCTATGTACAAGACATTAGAGCCTTTTTTCTTTCGATGGCACGGTTATCCGAATGGCGGGTACCCCGGGATGACGAACTGGTACGGCGTGAGCTGGCATTTCAGCATCCCCACCATTCTCATCTCGGTTCTGGCGGTCCTCGGCATCATCGTTTGTCTAAGATGGCTTATGGTCTCCAGCAGGCGCGGCCAATCGGCTTTCCACGCGGACTCCCCGTTGGATATTCTCAAGAAGCGTTATGCCAGAGGGGAGCTCACGAGGGACGAATATCAGAACATGAAACGCGATATTGGGGCCTAGCACACCGTTCTCATCCTTTTATGGCGTTGGACATGCCGTAATCAAACGGCGGACATGAGAATGCGTTCAAAACCGACATGAAAATCAGACGGGGGCCGATTCCGAAAAATTTCAGGTGGCCATATCGTTCTGGCATGCGATCGAGGAGCCCAGGCCATGAGGACAGTATACATCGTGGATGATTCGCAGGCGGTTCGTGAGCGACTCATCGGTATCATCTCGGAAGTGGAGGGAATTACCGTTGCAGGGGCGAGCGGGAATCCCAACGAGGCGATGGGGGCCATTCGCCGGCTGCATCCGGATGCAGTGATCCTTGACATTCGAATGCCCGGGATGAGCGGGATACAAGCTCTGCGCGAAATCAAACAGGAGCAACGAGCTCCCGTGGTCATCATGCTCACCAGCTATCCGTTCGGACAGTATCGTCGAGAATGCGCTGAAGCGGGCGCCGACTACTTTCTGAACAAGTCGACGGAGTTTGGAAAAATCAATGAGATTTTGGCAGGGATGGTTCAGGCCGATCTCGATTCAGAAAATTAAAGGGGAGGACAACATGTATCAACATGTCTCGAAAAAACGGTT
>JBLMXM010000019.1:0-7339 GCA_050257775.1 Hyphomicrobiales bacterium | reverse complement strand
AGCAGCTATGTCGAAGTCTATGACAAGGACGGCTGCCAGCGGTTCTATTCGTCGATCAACGAGTTCATGCTCAGCGAGATGAGCAGCCAGATGAAGTTCATCCTCAGCGGCAACGGCATATCCCCTTACCAGGAGCGTGAACAGTGGACCGACGGGTGCAACCTTGTCGCCCTTCGCCCGGGCGTCGCCCTGACCTACGACCGCAACCCGTTTACCGAGCAGGCCTTCCGCGAGGCCGGGTATGCGGTGATCCGGGCCGAGGATTTCCTCGAGCAGGCCGCGGCAGATCCCGGTTATGCGGCCGGATTGCAAAAAACCATCATCACCCTGCCGAGCAACGAATTGTCGCGGGCCCGCGGCGGCTCGCATTGCATGACCTGCCCCATCCTCCGCACATGAGTTACGCGCACGCCTGTCAGCTCCGCGTCCGCTACGGCGAGACCGACCAGATGGGTTTCGTGTATTACGGCGTGTATGCCCAGTACTTCGAGGTGGGGCGCGTCGAGGCCATCCGATCCCTCGGCATCACGTATGCCGACCTGGAGAAGAAACACGGCATCTGGATGCCCGTCATGAACATGCAGGTGCGCTATCTGCGGCCGGCCCGGTACGACGACCTGCTCACCATCCAGACGGTGATCCCGTCGATGCCGCGCCGCGATATCCGGTTCCGCTTCGAAGTGCGCAACGAGTCGAATACCCTGCTGAGCGGCGCCGTTGTCCAATTGTGCTTCCTCGACGCGGCGACCGGGACGCGGATCGACACCCCGCCCTTCCTGCAGGAGGCCCTGGCTCCATACATGCGCCAATGATGAAGTGGCTCCGGCAGCTCTACCGGCGTATTCGCGCCATCCTGCACCGGCAGACGCTGCCGGGCTTCAACAACATCCCGATCGCCGTCATCCTCAAATGGGTCTGGAAGGAGATCCTGCGCGACGACATCGTGACGCGGTCCAACTCCATGGCCTTCAGTTTCTTCATCTCCATCTTCCCGGGCATCCTCGTCCTGCTGTCCCTGCTCCCCTACCTCCCGATCGGGGACCTCGTATCGACCTTCCGGCACAGCTATGTCGACCTGCTTCCCGAGGACATGGCCAATTACATCGACGGCCTGATCATCGAGATGACCGCCAAGCCGCGCCAGGGCCTCCTGGGCTTCAGCGTGCTGCTCGCGGTGTTCTTCGCCTCCAACGGCGTGAGCACGATGATCAAGGGTTTCCACAAGAGCTACGAGGTGTCGTACAAGAAGCAGAACATCTTCCAGCGGTACTGGCGCGCGCTCAAGATCACCCTGCTGCTGGGCCTGCTGTTCCTGGGCTCGCTGCTCGCCGTCGTCTTCGGCCGGCCAACCATCCTCACGCTCTTTGAGAAGGCGTCCATCCATGCCGCGGATTACACCTGGTTCAACAACCTGCGCTGGCTACTGGTGTTCGTCTTGTATTACATCGGCATCAGCATCATCTATCGCGTCGGGCCGGCGCTGAAAAACAAGCTCCGGCTGTTCACGCCCGGCGCGACCCTGGCCACCATCCTCTCGGTGATCAGCTCCTTCGCCTTCGCGGCCTATGTGGAGAATTTTTCCAACTACAACCAGGTCTACGGATCGATCGGCGTCCTGATCCTCATCCTTGTCTGGCTGCAGCTCAACTCCTTCATCATCCTGATCGGCTATGAGCTCAATGCGTCCATCGCGATCAACCGCGACCTGCTGACCATGGCGGAGGCCGACCTGGACTAAACTAATGGACATGCCAACGCTTCACGGCATCGCGGACGATGCCCCGGCATGGCGTATCTTCCTTGCATGGATCACCGATCCGCCGCCGACCACCCGATGATCCGGGCGCTCCAGCCCTTCGGCCCGCTGACGCCGCAGGCCGCGGAAGCGCTTGCCGGGATCACCGAGCGCCATGTCCTCCCGAAAGGACATCACCTCCTCCGGTTATGGCAAGTCCAGCGACAATTTTATTTCATCGAAAAGGGTGCCGGACGCGTGTACTACCTGCATGACGGCCAGGATGTCTCGGACTACTTCGCGCTCGACAACCAGTTCCTCGGCGGCCTCGAAAGCCTCTTCACCCGGCAGCCGTCCCACAAGGCGATCGAACTGCTGGAGGATTCCATCGTCCATGCGTACGCCTATGATGCCTTCGAGACATTGTGTGCCGAATACCACGAGATCGAGCGCCTGGGCCGCCGGATGGCCACCTACGCCTTCCTCCAGGGCCAGCGCCGGGTCGAGAGCATCCGGTTCCTCTCCGCGGCGGAGCGGTATGCCGAACTCGAGAAAACTCACCCCGGCATCTCCAACCGCATCCCGCTCAAACACCTGGCCTCCTTCCTCGGCATCACCCAGGTAAGCCTCAGCCGGATCCGCAGCGGACAGCAATAACCCCCCGCACTGCACTTTTTAACATATGTAAAAGGGATGGCCTTTTCCTTGACTGAGCTTTGCCTCATCAAACGCAATGTATCACGCATGGAAAATCACACCTTCACGATCCTCGGTGCCGGTATCGCCGGCCTGAGCACGGCGATCGCCTTGCGCCAGCTGGGCATCGAGGCCGAGATCTATGAGGCCGCCCATCATCTCGAGCCGGTGGGCGCCGGGATCGGCATCGCGGCCAACGGGGTCAATGCCCTTCGGCGGCTCGGCGTTGAAGACGCGCTGCGACCGTACAGCTATCCGCTTTCCTTCCTCGCCATCTATGACCCGCGCGGCATGCCTATCCTGCGGATCGGGACCGAGGAACAGGAAGCCCGGCACGGATCGGCCCAACTGGCCGTCCACCGCGCCCATCTGCAGATGAGCCTGCTGGCCCGACTCGATCCCGATCGCGTCAAGGTCAACAAGCGTGCGGTGGAGGCATCGCCTTCACCCGATGGATATGCGATCCGGTTTGCGGATGGATCGCGAATCCGGACGAAATATCTCATCGTCGCCGACGGCATCCACTCCGTCGTGCGGCAGGCCGGCTGGCCCGGTTCCGTGCCGCGCTACGCCGGCTACCAATGCTGGCGGGGCATCGCGGACATGTCAGACCTCGGCATTCATGAAGCATCGGAGATCTGGGGCCCGGCCGGACGCGTCGGCATGGTCCCGATGACGGAAAATCGCCTGTACTGGTTTGCCTGCATCAACGGACGGCAGGATGATCCGGTCCTCCGGGGATTCACGCGCGAGGACCTGCTCCGCCATTTCAGGGGCTATACGCGATTGTTCAACGAGATCCTCCACCGGACGCCGGGCGACCGGATCATCCGGTCCGAGATCATGGACATCCGTCCCCTGGATCATTTCGCGAAGGGAAACATGCTGCTCGTCGGCGACGCCGCCCATGCCATGACGCCCAATCTCGGCCAGGGCGCCTGCCAGGCGCTGGAGGACGCGATCGTCCTTGGGGAATGCCTGTCTGAAAACTCGAACGTCGCGCAGGCTTTTCGCGCATTCGAACGGCAAAGACTCGAACGCACGCGACGGATCATGCTGCATTCCCGCCGGCTCGGCGCATGGGCGCAACTTTCCTCGCCGATCCTGTGCCACATGCGCGATATGATCTTCCGGTTGTTGCCCAACAGCGTACATCAGCGTCAACTGGATTGGCTTCATGCACCTGGATTCAATACGCCGCTGCCCGATGCGATCCCGGCGGATGCCGCAGCATACGCAACATGACATCGTGCACAGGCTTCGTGTTAAAGCCATCGATCGCAATTGACCAGCGAAGCCGTTTAAGATGCAGGATGCCCGGAAAAAGAAAATGAAAAATTCGTGCCGGCAGATTTGCATTTATGTACTCGTGGCACTATTTTTATCCAACAAGCGATTCACGTATCGCCGAAAAAGAAAGACTGTACAAGCCCTCCGCTGTTTTGGCTCAACAGTATAAACATTGGAGTTGGTATCAGGTGCATGAGTAGGGCGGGCCTCGCTTCCGGGTTGGCTTCCAACGCGGAATCCCCGGCGGGACATGAGGATTACTGAAAATGTGCTGTGCGTTCCAGATATATCAATTTGGGGCCCAAAACGACCACGCGGCTTGTGCAGTTTTTTTTTTGCCCGCACCCCATCGGTTCTCTTTACACTTGCCCCCTCTTCTTTAGTCTCCCCGGCACTCGACCTCACATTTCTCGCCGAGACACGGAGCATGGACGATTGGCCTTTGGTGGTCTTTGGGTTTAGTAGAATCTACCCCTTCAGCCTGTTGGCCGGAGATCGCGGAGGCAGTTTATCAGGTTTATCAGGTTCAATAGCCTAATTATTTCGGTCCGACCATTTGAGCATTAAAATTTCAACTTTTAGTTTTACCTATTCCCTTTCAGCTTTCCATTGTTCATTGTTCATTGTTCATTGTTCCCGCGCCCGCCCCATCTCCGGCATCGGCCCATGGCCTCGCCGGAATCACCCCTTATATGTTTGTTTTCGACTTCCGAATCAGCTTTGGAATCGCTATCGTTGCTGAATGAGGAGGAAGACGCCCCTTGTTACCTGGATAACGACACACAGAGTCTCCCTCAGCCGCGGTAGAGCTTGCGGTATAACCTGGTGCCTGGACACCGGATAGGTCATAAGGATAAGCGACGCCGGGCATTTTTTATCACCTAAACCCGATTCCGTATGAAATGGTATTTGGGAATTGACGTCAGTAAGGGATACGCGGATTTTGCCCTGCTATCGGAGGACCTACAGCCTGCCGAGGATGTCTTCCAGCTGGATGACACGAAGCAGGGGCACGATCAGCTTGTCCTTTGGTTCGGGAAGCTGTTCAAGCGGCACCCGGACCTTCAGATTGATTGCGGGGTGGAGAGTACCGGCGGCTATGAGAACAACTGGTACGCGCTCTTGCTTAAGCTTGGCAGCCGGATGCCTGTCCGGGCGGCACGCCTGAATCCGTCGGTGGTGAAGAACGCCTCAAAGGCGTTACTCAATGCCAACAAGACCGATGCGGAGAGTGCCCGGGAGATCGCGGGCTACCTGAGGCGGTATGCCGACCAGGTGAGCTATGCTACAGAGGAGAGTGTCTATGTGGGTTTTCGTGCCCTGTACAACCTTCTGGACAGGGTGCGCTGCCAGAAGACCGAGATGGTCAACGAGCTCAAGCAACTGCTGTACAGCAACTTCCCTGAGCTTGAGCGTTTTGCCAAATCGGGCGTGCCGACCTGGGTCCTCGAGCTCCTGATCCGCTATCAGACATCGGCTAAACTTCGCAAAGCAAAGGCCGAGCAGCTTGCCAAGATCAAGGGGGTAACGCTGGAGAAAGCCCAGACGCTGATTGACAAGGCGAAGGCATCGGTGGCGTCTCATGACAATCCGGCGGAAGCGTTTGCCATCCTTGAGCTGGCCCGGGCCATCAAGGAAAAGCAGGAGAAGCTGGAGCGGCTCAAGGCCTACCTGGCGGAGAACTGCAAGGGCCCGGAGACAGAACTCCTGTCATCGATCAAAGGCATCGGCGACTATAGTGCAGCCGCCATCATGATCCAGATCGAGGATATCCGTCGATTTGCCTCGCCCAAGCAGTTGGCCTCATATTTTGGCCTCCATCCCGTGTTGCGGGTTAGCGGAGATAAGCAAATGGTCTCCCGGATGAGCAAGCAAGGGCGTTCGGCCGTACGTGCCATCTTGTATATGTGCGCGAATAGCGCTAGGCAGGCTGACCCGCATATGCGGGCGACGTATGCGCGCCAGCGCGCCATGGGCAAGGCGCACAATCAGGCGATCGGGGTACTCATGCACAAGATGCTCCGCATCATCTGGGGTGTGCTCATGAGCGGCAAGCCATATGATCCTGAGATCGATCGCAAGAACCAGGAACGCTCACCGCAGGCTCCGGCCAAGGAGGAAATCCTGGAAATGGTAAAGAAGCGCAGGATGCAGACGTACGACGAAAGTGCACCCATCAGCCGGACGGCGGCAAAGAAGAGAAAGGCCCATGCATTGTCCCAAGCCGGCGATGCCGGACAAGTGCGGGATCTGGTGCATGGACCCGGGTGAAAAGTATATAAAAATACTTTTCGAAAGATTAGGAAATCACCGGTATAACTGTGTGCGACCCGTTCGCCCTTTCGGGCGGCTTCGGGTCTGCAACCCCGGGGACCGCCACGCTACAACTATTTAATTTATTTGGATACGGGCGGACTCCCCGGGGTTTCAAGGCCGGCAAGTCCGACAGGACAGCTCGGCCTGAACACAGGGGCAGGCCACCTACGCGCTATTACGCATTATGTCCCGCCGCTTCGGCGGCCAATGGGAGCGTGCACCGCGATCCATGTATCTGTGGTGAAAAGGCGACCCCCCTGCTCCGCTAAAACCCTTTATCCCACAATGAGATCACGGAGCACGATCCTGAAAATCCTCTAATCCTTACATCCTGATTCAGGACCCACCGGCGCAACGTCCGCCTCGAATAACCGTTACACATTACACATTAAACAGTACAAGCAGGGTAGAATCACCCATTAAAGAACTTATGCCGCTTTATCGTCCTTCCCTTCCTTAGCTGCAACGCATGCCACACCGACGGCACATCCGTCGTCCAGTTGCGCAACACAAGCAGGATCGCCGCGATTTCCAGGCGGGTGACCAGGCCGAGCCAGAACGTGATCTCGAAGAGGATCCCCGACCGGCAGTGCAGCAGCAACTCGACGAGGGTCGCGAAGAGGAAGAGCGTCCAGATCTTCGCGCCGATGGAGTGCGTCGCGACTTCCCGCTGGAAGCGGGAGTAACTCACCGCGTAAGTCATCGCCTCGGCGACGACCAGGATCATCACGGGGAGCGCCTTTTCACGGAGCAGGAAATCGGGGCACCGGATGATGGTCGCCACCCCGATGCCCAGGAAGAAAACCACATCAATCGTGGAGTCCAGCCTGCGCAGCCTCTCCGTTGATACCCCCAGGTGCCGGGCGATGTACCCGTCAAAGAAATCGGAGACCAGGCCAAAGCCGAGGAAACCGAGGGCGATCGCCGGGAAGTGAGGGACATCCAGCAGGCTCAGCGGCACGACCAACAACCCAAGGACGAGCCGGGAATAGATCAGCAAGAGGGGCAAGTTCGCTTTTCGCATCCCACCGAAGCTAATGCACCTTTTCCGGATGATAAAGTTTGAAATCGGTGAATGCGCAGGACAGGATCATGGCCATGCGTGCCGCCGATCACCGGCATGAATTGATCGTAATGATGTTGACCACAGTACAGTCGTACTGCCGATCGATATAAGTCGATATACTGAAGGAATAAACTGAGGAAACTACCCGCCTCAATTTTAGCTTTTAGTTTTTAGCTTTTCACTTCGCCCAGATTCGGTCTGTCGTCACCCCGTGACAACTATTGCACGCCCCCGAC
>JBLMXM010000018.1:0-4604 GCA_050257775.1 Hyphomicrobiales bacterium | reverse complement strand
GGTTCAGTAGAATCGATCTATCCGAACCTTCAAGGAGGGGGAATATGAAAGGCGTCATTCTGAGAGCGTTCCTCTTTTTGTGCCTGTCGCTTTTTCCTTTCAGTGCGGGCGCATCTCAACTGGGAATTGCCGGCGATTACAACGAATTTATCCTCGGCGACATTGGGCAGTCGGGGACGGACGTCGAGGGCCGTGTGGCCGCCATGGGCAATGCGACTTACCTCGACATGTCCATCGCCAGCACAATTATGCCTGATCCTTATCCCGAATTGGTCGTAGGCGGCAACCTGAATTGGACAAACGGCAGTGTCGGCTACTATACCAAAGATAATTCAGGCGATTTGAGCAACCCCCTCAATAAAAGAGGAGATATCCTCGTCGGCGGAACGGCCACGATCGGTAAAGATGCCGGCGGGTATGACACCGTCACGTATCGGTCGTTGGTGCAGGGGGCGGCATTGCCGTTTAATTTCAGAACCGAGCAATCCTACCTGCAAGGCATGTCCAGCTTTTGGGGTAATCTGTCGCCGACTGCGGTACCCACTTATACGATAGGCCAAGATGGGAGATTCCTGATCACTCTCAGTGGAACTAATGCCAATCTTAATGTATTCAACTTGGATGCCAATTTGATCAGCAATGCGTCCAAGTTCTCGATCGATGTGCCTTTCGGATCAACGCTTCTCGTGAATATCCCTGGGACCACAGCCAGCTTGCAAAATTTTGGCTTCTTCTACAATGGAATTCCAGGCGATAACAACCCAAATTTTCCGGATCAATACATCCTTTATAACTTTTTTGAGGCCACTTCGCTGGCCATCGCGGGCATTGAAATTCACGGGAGTATCCTGGCCCCCTGGGCCGATACCCTCTTCTCCGACGGCCACATTGAAGGAAACCTAATTGCGAGATCACTTTTTGGAACCGGTGAGGGCCATAACGAGCTCTTTGAGGGAATTCTACCGGTCAAGCCTGTTCCCGAGCCGGCGACCCTGGTTCTTCTGGGCGTTGGGTTGATCGGAATCGCTACGCTGCGCCGGCGGATGAACTCCTAAGGAGAGTTCTCCAATCAGCAGGGGCCGCGCCGGGAGCGGGGCCCCTGTTTTTTTATGCGTCCGGCCGGGGTTGCCGGCAGGAGCAGCGGAAAATTCATTCACGATGGGTCCTGCACCCTTATTTCAGCGCAACGTTGTCCTGATCGGCATGCCCGGCGTGGGCAAGAGTACGGTAGGGGTGCTGCTGGCCAAGCGGCTGAGGTTCGCCTTCATCGACACGGACATCTACATCCAGGTCCGCGAAGGGCATAGCCTGCAGGAGCTCATTCGCGCCCACGGCTCCGAGGAATTCTGCCGTATCGAGGAAAGCCACATCCTTTCGCTTTCGGTCAATTCCCACGTCATCGCTCCAGGCGGCAGCGTCGTCTATCGGCCCAAGGCCATGGCCCAGCTGAAAGCCAATGGAGTGGCCATTCACCTCGACATCGCCGTTGAGCGGCTGAAGCGCCGGCTCGAGGACGTGGACGCACGCGGGGTGGTCATCGGCCCCGGCCAGACCATCGAGGGCCTTTATGCCGAACGCCGTCCGCTTTATCTCCGGTATGCCGATGCCACGGTGGCCACCGACGAGCTGACACCGGATCAGGTGGTCGGCCGAGTGGTGGCCGCGCTGGACCGCCTCAATCCTCCTTGAGGCTTGCCCGGCGAATCACCTTTTCGCCGTATCGGCGTTTGATGCGCTCGAGCGTTCGGTCCACTTTCTCCCAGCCCTCCTGAGATGTATCTTCGCCGGCGAACAATTCCTGCTGCTGAGGGGCGGAGACCGGCACAAAGCCCGTAGCCCCCAGCCCGACCAGCCGGACCTTCTGCGTGAAGCGGTATTCCCGCAGCAGCCGGGCGGCATGCCGGTACAGCACCTTCGACGACTGGGTCGGCGGATCGAAGGTCGTGCGGCGGGTGAAGCGCTTGAAATCGGCGTGCCGGATCTTGAGCACCACGGTGCGGGCCTTGACCCCCTCCTTGCGCAACCCCGCAGCGACTTCGTCGGCCTGTTCGAGCAGGCAGCGGGTCAGGGCCGCCGGGTCGGCCGTATCCGCCTCCAGGGTGCACTCGCTGCTTACCGATTTGGCCTTGCTATCCGGCGTTACGGGGGTCGGATCGATGCCACGGGATAGCTCCAGCAGCCGCCGGCCGTAAGCGCCGAAGATCGACTCGAGGGTCGGCTCGGGGAATCTGCGGATATCGCCCAGGAAGCGCACGCCGAGCTGCTCGAGCCGGGGCTGCGTCCGGGGGCCCACCCCCGGCACCTTGTCGATCGGAAGCCGGTCGATGAATGCGGCCACTTGGTCCGGCTGGATCACTGTAAGGCCGTCCGGCTTCTGGAAATCCGAGGCGACCTTGGCCAGGAATCGGTTTGGCGCCGCACCTACCGAGCAGGTCAGGTGGACGGCTTCCCGGATTCGGTTCTTGATCGTCCGGGACAGCTCGGCCGGGCTGCCGAACAGCTGTTCGGTCCCGGTGAGGTCCAGAAAAGCCTCGTCGATCGACACCGGCTCGACCAGCGGGGAGAATTCCCGCAGGATTTCCATGACCCGGCCGGAAACCTCCTGGTAGCGGTCCATGCGCGGGTGGATGAAAACGCCTTGGGGGCAGAGTTGCCGGGCCCGGTAGACCGGCATGGCCGAGCGGACGCCGAATTTCCGGGCCTCATAGCTGGCCGCCGAGACCACCCCGCGGCCGCTCGTCCCGCCGACGATGACGCATCGTCCTCTCAGCCACGGGTTGTCGAGCTGCTCCACCGAGGCATAAAAGGCATCCATGTCGATGTGCAGAATCATGGTCGAAATTTCAGCGGACTTGGGCGATTTTGATTTTTGGCGGTAAGACCCCTCTCGGCCTGCATGCAAATCGATAAAATCGCTCAAGTTAGATTTCTATTGCGTTTGGCGCTCCAAATGGTATGGTGTTTGACAAAATTGTAAAAAATCAACCTGACTTAGGCAAAAATGTAAATGAAAGCAACAGACCGCATCGAAAACATCACCCTGCTGTACGAGATCACCAAGGCGCTTAACGAGCACCTGGATCTCAAGCGCTCATTATATAAGGTACTCGACATTCTTTCCAGCTCCATGGAGATGGTGCGGGGGATCATCACGCTGCTGGACCCTCTGCGCAACGAGATCCACATCGAGGTCGCCCACGGCATCTCCCGCTCCACGATCGAACGGGTGCGGTACAAGCTGGGCGAGGGCGTCACCGGCCAGGTCATTGAATCCGGCAAGGCCGTGGCCATCGCGCGCATCAGCGAGGAGCCTCGGTTCCTGGACCGCACCGCCAGCCGCAGGCGTCAGGAGACCCGCGAGATCTCCTTCTTCTGCGTGCCCATCAAGAAAGGCAACCAGGTGATCGGCGCCTTGAGCGTGGACCGACCGTACGACGAGGCCTATCCGCTGGATGACGGCAAGCGCCTGCTGTCGGTGATCGCCACCATGATCGCCAGCCACGTCATCAAGCTCGAGACGATCCGGATGGAAAACGAGCGGCTGCGGGATGAGAACCGGCGCCTGCAGACCGAGCTCAAAACCAAATACACGATCACCAACATCGTCGGCAGCAGCAACCGGATGCGGGAAGTGTTTCAGATGGTCTCCCAGGTGTCCCGCAGCAACGCCACCGTGCTGATCCGCGGCGAGAGCGGCACCGGCAAGGAGCTCGTGGCCAACTCGATCCACTACAACAGCCAGCGGGCGAGCACCCCGTTCGTCAAAGTCAACTGCGCATCGCTGCCCTCCAACCTGATCGAAAGCGAGCTGTTCGGGCACGAGAAGGGGGCGTTCACCGGCGCCATCAAGCAAAAGATCGGCAAGTTCGAGATGGCTCACCGCGGCACTATCTTTCTGGACGAGATCGGATCGGTCAATCTCGACGTCCAGGCCAACTTGCTGCGCATCCTGCAGGAGAAGGAGTTCGATCGCGTCGGCGGCCAGCGCACCATCAAGGTCGACGTGCGCGTCATTGCGGCCACCAACAAGAACCTGGAGCAGGCCGTCGAGGACGGGACCTTCCGGGGCGACCTGTATTACCGGCTGAACGTGTTCCCCATCTATATGCCGCCGTTGCGCGAGCGCAAGACCGATATCCTTCTGCTGGCCGATTATTTTCTCGAGAGGTATGCCAAGGAGAACCACAAGGACATCCGCCGCTTTTCCACTCCCGCCATCGACATGCTCATGCAGTACCACTGGCCGGGCAACGTCCGCGAACTCGAGAACTGCATCGAGCGGGCCGTTCTGCTCTGCGAGGAGGGCGTCATTCACAGCTACCACCTGCCGCCGACGCTTCAGACCGGCAAGGAATCCGGGACCCTGCCGGCGCTGTCGCTGGAGGAGGCGGTCGCCAACCTGGAGAAGGAAATGCTGATCGACTCCCTCAAGAACACCCGGGGCAACATCACCAGCGCGGCCAAGATCCTTCAGACCACCGTACGCAAGTTCGCCTACAAGGCGCAGCAGTACGGCATCGACTACCGCCACTACCGCTGATGGCTTCGTAACAGGCCCAATCTCAGTGTTGCGCTTCGCCCCGCGGGCGCTGCGCGCCTTGATC
>JBLMXM010000017.1:0-36632 GCA_050257775.1 Hyphomicrobiales bacterium | reverse complement strand
AGGTTCATGGCGTAACGGTCGGTCATGCTGGCAATGAAGTCGCACACCAGGCGCTCCCGCGGCTCGGCGTGGCGATTGTCGCCGTCCATCTGCAGGTCGCAGAGCCCCTGGTGGAGCATCTCCTCGTTTTCGAGGAAATAGGCGTAAAGTTCGGTGAGTATTTTTTTCGACTTTTCAAAATCCTGCTGGACCCGGGACGAGCGGTAGACGTTCTCGTACAAGAACTGCCGCAGCTCGAGCATGGCCGCGCGGACCTGGTCGCTCGGCTTGAGTCGGAACACCTCGCCCTCGGCCTGCGAGGAGGAAATGAGGTCTTTGATCATCGTGGCGGCCCGCTCGGAGTGCGTTTTTCCGAGCAGGCGACGGCAGGCCTCCGGCACCTGCTCAGACCGGACGACCCCGCTGCGAATGGCGTCGTCCAGATCGTGGTTCAGATAGGCCATGAAATCGGCCATCCGCACCACCCGGCCCTCGTAAGTGCAAGCCAACTCCTCGGGGTCATCGGGAAGAATTTTGCCGTAGCCCTTGGAGTGCTTGAGGATGCCGTCGCGCACCTCATGGGTCAGGTTGAGACCCTGGCCGCCATTCTCCAGGACTTCGACCACCCGGATGCTCTGTTCGCTGTGGGAGAAATCGGCGGAGTAGATCTCCTTGAGCACCGTCTCGCCGCTGTGCCCGAACGGGGTATGGCCCAAGTCGTGGCCCAGAGCGATGGCCTCGGTGAGATCCTCGTTCAGGTAAAGCGCCCGGGCGATGGCCCGCGCCATCTGCGCCACTTCCAGGGTGTGGGTCATGCGGGTGCGGTAGTCGTCGATCATGGGTGCCAGAAACACCTGGGTCTTGTGTTTGAGGCGCCGGAAGGCGTTGGAGTATACGATCCGATCCCGGTCGAGCTGAAAGGCGGTCCGCACCTCGCACGGCTCTTCCGCAACCGCCCGCCCTCTCGACTGGGAGCTGGGGCAGGCAAAGCGCGACATGAACGACCGTTCGCGCTTTTCGAATTCCTCCCGGATGGTCACGGACATGTTCGCTGAACCTTTTGGGTAGAGCTGCCCCCGTCCCGCAACAGCTCTGTCTTCGGATCATAGTAAACAGGCAGCGAAATTTTGTAAAGCGCAATCTTCGCGGCTGCCTCTCGTTGTTTGTTGCGCAATGATGATGTAATATTTGATGAAAGTGATGTGAACGACATGGCCGGACACCATTTGATACTCGGCAAGCTTTCGGACGTCCTCACCGGGGAGACCCTCGACGACACCCTGGACGAACGCTACCGGCAGAAAATCGCCAGGCTGCTGGTGGAGCGCAGAGGCTATCAGCCGCAGGACGTGGAACCGCGCCGGGAGCTGATGCTCCAGGCGGACAGCCGCCGGGCAGTCATCCGGATCGACTTCGTGGTGCGGATCGACGGAAAGGCCGGCATGGTCATCCGATTCGGACCCGGTTCGATGGTCTCCCGCGAGCGCCCGGCATTGGCCGTATCCCGGCTGATCGAAGCCTACCAGGTACCGATCGTCGTGGTCACCAACGGTGAGGATGCCGAAATTCTGGATGGGGAATCCGGAAAGGTCATCGGCTGCGGACTGGAGGCGGTTCCGGACAAGGCCGAATTGACGGAGAGGGTCAGGCGCTTTGCGTTCCCGGTTATCCCCGGGGAACGAGCGGTCATGGAGTCGAGGGTCGCCTACTGCTATGAAGTCGACGGCGCCTGCCCGTGCGACGACACGATCTGCCGGCTCTGATGGGGCAGAGGACATGGAGCAAATCGCATAGGGGATCGCGGCCCCCCGCATGACATCATTTTAGCCCTTTGCCTTATGCCATCCATAGAAGAACGTTATGAACTACGACCAGTACATGGGTGAAGCGCTGAGGGAGGCTCAAAAAGCCCTTGGCCGGGGGGAGTTTCCCGTGGGTTGCGTCATGGTGCACGAGGATCGCATCATCGCGCGCGGCTCACGGAAGGGCACCTACGCAGACGGGCGCAACGAACTGGATCACGCCGAGATGGTGGCGCTGCGTCGGCTATCGGCGCGGAAGGAGCCTCTTGAGCCCGCCACCATCAGTGTCTTCAGCACGATGGAGCCCTGTCTGATGTGCTTCGGCGCACTGATGCTGCACGGGGTCAGGGAGATCATCTTCGCTTATGAAGATCCCATGGGCGGAGCCACGGCCTGCGACCGATCGCGTCTGAGTCCGCTCTACCGTGAAAACCCCATTTGCGTGCGCCCCGGAGTGCGCCGAGGCGACAGCCTGGGCTTGTTCAAGGCTTTCTTTTCCGACCCCCGCAATACGTACTGGCGCGGCAGCCACCTGGCGGAATACACCTTGAGGCAGTAGGCCGAGCCGCAGCGACCGGCCGCCCGTAAAACCGATGCTTGCATTTTTTTCTTGCATTTCTTCAGGTTGTCGATTATTCAAAAAGCTCGAAATTCGGGCCGCCCATGCGCACGCGGTTGTATGTGCCGCAATTTCATGGGCTTATATAAGCCAGAGACCCACGGGCGTCTTTGGGTGAACTTTCAAAAGGGGGAGGTGTCGGCATAGCACTCACGACTCGATCGATGCGGCCAACCCGCTCGGCAGACCGAACCAACATCAATCAGGACATACGGGCCAGGCAGGTCCGGGTCATCGATCCGGAGGGTAAACAACTGGGGGTTATCCCCATTGAGCAGGCCTTGGCCGCCGCGGCGGAATTTGGCCTCGATCTGGTGGAAGTTTCGCCGAACGCAGATCCGCCGGTCTGCAAGATCATGGACTACGGCCGGTACCGTTACGAGCAGACCAAAAAGAAGCACGAGGCCAAGAAGAAGCAGGCGTCCTTCAAACTGAAGGAAATCAAGGTACGCCCCAAGACCGGCGAGCATGACCTACAGGTGAAGACCGGTCACATCAAGGATTTCATCTCCAAGAAGGACAAGGTCAAGGTGACGGTCATGTTCCGTGGCCGGGAGATTTCCCTGTCTCAGATGGGAATGGATCTGCTTCATAAGATAGCTGCGGAAACCCAGGACATCGCGGTGGTCGAGCAGATGCCCAAGTTCGACAACCGCACCCTTTTCATGGTATTGGCCCCGAAATGATGAACCCCAAGGGCGCCGTCCGCCGGAATGAGGGGACGATGTAAATCGCTCGCCTGCCACACACAGGAAGTTGCGATCCAGATGGCGTGGGCCGGTGTTGGTATTGCTCACGCCATCTGTTTTGGTTGTTGACACTCAATCAAGGAGAAGAAGAATGCCCAAAATCAAGACCAACCGTTCGGCCGCCAAACGGTTCAAGAAGACCGGCTCCGGCAAGATCGTCTACCACAAGGCTTTTGGCAGCCATATCCTGAGCACGAAGTCGCGCAAGCGCAAACGCGCTCTGAGGAAAAGCCCGATCCTTAACCCCAGCAACCGGCGGGCGGTGATACTGCTGCTTCCCAATGGATGATGAATTGAATTCTCTTTCTTTAAGAGGTGAATTACCATGCGTGTTAAACGTGGATTCAAGGCCAGACATCGTCGTCAAAAAGTGCTCAAGCTCGCCCGGGGGTACCACGGCGGCCGCAGCAAGCTGTATCGAACCGCGGCCGGCACTCTGGACCGGGCCCTGCGCTATGCCTACCGGGACCGCAAGGCCCGTAAACGCGATTTCCGCGCGCTCTGGATCACCCGCATCAATGCTGCCGTGCGAATGAACAACCTGTCTTACAGCAAGTTCATCCACGGACTGAAGCAGGCCAAGGTGGAGCTGGACCGCAAAGTCCTGGCCGAGCTGGCCGTTTCCGACCCCGCGGGGTTCGCCCACATCGTCAAGCTGGCTTCTAAGCCGGTGTAACCCTGGAGGCCCAGCGTCGCCTCGGCCGTCGAGCCGGCGTGCGGAGGACGGCGCAGGCGCGGTCTCCTTCAGTAGGGCAGCGTGGAACAGAATCCGGATCAGATTGACGCGGAAGCGCGACGCGAGCTGGAAGCGGCCGGTGCGGACTTCGAGGCTATCCAGGCGCTGAATGTCAAGTATCTCGGCCGTAAGGGCATTCTCACCCAGTTCCTGAGGTCTATCGCCAGCCTGCCGCCCGAGCTGCGGCCGGTCGCCGGCCAGAAAGCCAACGCCATCAAACAGCGGCTGAGCGCGGACATTGCCGCAGCCCTGCAGGCCGTCGAAGCGACGTCCCAGGATGCCGGCGAGCGTATCGACGTGTCTCTGCCCGGACGGGCAGAGCCCTGGGGCGCCCTGCACCCCATCACCCGGGTCAGCAGCGAGATCTGCGACATCCTTACCAAGATGGGCTTTGACATCGTGGAAGGCCCTGAGGTCGAGAACGACTACTATAACTTTGAAGCCCTGAACATCCCCCGGAACCACCCGGCGCGGGACATGCAGGACACCTTTTTCGTGTCCGCGGACGTCGTCCTGCGCACGCACACCTCGCCGCTGCAGGTGCGAACCATGGAACGCCAGGCGCCGCCCGTGCGGGTCATAGCGCCGGGCAAGGTCTTCCGATGCGACTCGGACCAGACGCACACCCCCATGTTCCACCAGGTGGAGGGTCTTCTGGTGGACGAAAACGTGTCCTTCGGAGACCTGAAGGGAACCCTCACGGCCTTCGTGCACCAGATGTTCGACGAACAGACCCGTCTTCGCTTCCGTCCCAGCTTTTTTCCCTTCACGGAACCCAGCGCCGAGGTGGATATCCTCTGCGTCATCTGTCGGGGCAAGGGCTGCCGAGTCTGCAAGCACACCGGTTGGCTGGAGATCCTCGGCTCGGGCATGGTGCACCCGGCGGTCTTCGAGAACGTCGGCTATGACACGAGCCGCTATACCGGCTTTGCCTTCGGCCTAGGTGTCGAGCGCGTCGCCATGCTGAAATACGGGATCGACGATTTGAGGAAGTTTTTTGAGAATGATCTGAGGTTTCTGAGTCAATTCTAAAATCCAAAGGGACTAGGGTATCGTGTTTGGTGTTTAGCTAGGATCAAACCGTTGCGACCTTCGCATGGCCAAGCACCCTCAAAACAGCTCGCCAAACACTAAACACCAAACACTATTCATCTAAGTCGCCATGAAAGTTAGTCTAAGCTGGCTGGCCGAATACGTCCGGATCAAAATGAGCGCCGCCGAACTGGCCGAGGCCCTCACACTGGTGGGGCTGGCGGTGGACGCGGCGGTGGACCGCTTTGGCTTTCTCGACACGGTACGGGTCGGACGCATCCTGAGCGTAGAGTCCCACCCGGCCGCCGACCGGCTCACGCTCTGCCGGGTCGACACCGGCCGGGGCGTCGTCCCCATCGTCTGCGGTGCGCCCAACGTAAAGGTCGGCGCCCTCGCGCCGGTGGCGCTGCCGGGTACGGTGATGCCGGACGGAACCGTATTGACGGCGGGTATCATCCGCGGCCAGCGCTCCGAGGGGATGTTGTGCAGCGCGGCGGAACTGGCCCTCGGCGTGGATGCCGGCGGCATCCTGCTGCTGGACGGCCCGCTCACGATCGGCACCCCGCTCAATCGCGCACTCGGGCTGTCGGACACCGTGCTGGAGATCGACCTGACGCCCAATCGCGCCGACTGCCTGAGCCTCATCGGTGTTGCGAGAGAAGCAGCAGCCATTCAACGCGTGCGCTTGAAATACCCCCGAGTGACGGTCCGGGATGCGGACGACCGGATCACCCGCCTGGCATCGGTGAGCATCGCGGCGCCGGATCACTGCCCGCGCTACGCGGCCCGGGTGCTCGAAGACGTGACTGTGAAGCCGTCGCCCTTCTGGCTGCAGGATCGGCTGCTCTCAGTGGGCCTGCGCCCGATCAACAACATCGTGGATGTCACCAACTTCGTCATGCTGGAATGCGGCCAGCCGCTACACGCCTTCGACCTGGACCGCCTGGCGGGAAATCGCATCGTCGTGCGCACGGCGGCGGAGGGAGAGACGTTCGCCACACTGGATCAAAAGGAACGCGTGCTCGACGCGGAAATGCTCATGATCTGCGATGCCGAAAAGCCGGTGGCCGTCGCCGGTGTCATGGGCGGGCTCAATTCGGAAATCCACAGCGAGACCACCCGCGTGCTGATCGAGAGCGCCTGTTTCGACCCGCTGAGCGTCCGCAAGACCTCCAAGAAGCTCGGCCTGGGAACCGATGCCTCCCGGCGCTTTGAGAGGGGCGTCGACCCGGCCGGAACCGTCCTCGCTGCCAGTCGCGCCGCTCAGCTCATGGCGGAGGTGAGCGGCGGCCGGATTGCCGGGGGCGTGATCGATGCCCATCCCCGGCCCTGGGCTCCCCGGCCGATCCGGCTGAGTGTCAACCGGACCCATCGGCTGTTGGGCATCCGGGTCGACAAGAAGAACATCCGCCGGCTGCTGTCGGCCATCGAATTCAAGGTCGCATCGACGCCGGAGCGGGACGAATTGGAGGTGACGCCGCCCTCTTTCCGGGTGGACATCACCCGGCCGGAGGACCTGATGGAGGAAGTGGCGCGGCTGTCCGGCTTCGACACCATCCCGGTCACCTTTCCCGCCATGCCGGCCGGCGCCCGGCGGCCGGCGCCCGGCCTCGAGCTGCGCCAACGGATCAAGACCGTTTTGAGCGGACTCGGGTTCACGGAGGTGATCACGTACAGTTTCATACATGCGCGCTTCTGCGACCGGTTGCAGTTGCCGGCGAACGATCCGCGCCGCGGCGTCGTGGCGGTGTTGAACCCGCTCGCCGAAGACCAGGCCGTGATGCGCTCCTCGCTCATCCCCGGGCTGCTGGAAACCACGCGGTTCAATCTGGCCCAGCAGACCAAACGTCTCAAGATCTTCGAAATCGGCAAGGTCTTCCTTCAGACCGCCGGGGCCGAACTGCCGCAGGAGCCGGAATTCATCGCCGGCCTGTGGACCGGTGCCCGGCAGCCGCTCTCCTGGCACGGCAAGGACACCCCGTGCGATTTTTACGACCTCAAGGGTGCGGTCGAGAGCTTGCTCGGCGCCCTCAAGCTGGAAGGCGTCCGCTTCACCCGAATGCCCGATTCGGATTGCCGCTACATCCGGCCGGGCCATTCCGCCCGGATCCTGGCCGAAGGCCGCGAGATCGGCCTCATCGGCGAAATCCACTCCAGGGTGCGCGCAGCCTTCGATCTCAAGCAGCCCGGTTTCGTGTTCGAACTGGACGCCGGGGCCCTCGCCGCGCTGCTTTCGGAAACCAAGTACCACTTGCGGATCCAGAAATTTCCGGCTGTCACCCGAGATATCACCCTGATCATGGACCAGAGCCCCGAGGCTCAGCAGGTACTCGATTCCGTCGGTGCCATGAAACTGGATCTGCTGGAGAGCGTTCAATTGGTTGATGTGTTTGCGGGCGGACCGATCCCACCGGGCAAACGCAGCCTGTCGTTCCGCCTTACCTACCGCTCACCGGAAAAAACCCTGGAGGATGCCGAAGTCAACAGCCTGCATCAAGTCGTCACGGACCGGCTGCTGACGGAATTTAAGGCGGCGCTCCCCCGCTGACCCTCGCGGCGGCAGGCCGCGACGGAAAGGGATCGGGCAGACAGCTGATGAAAGCGCGTTCATCCGCAAACCCAGCGTCCATCCCCGACAAGCTCTACTTTAAAATCGGGGAAGTCAGCGTAATCGCGAAGGTGCCAACCCACGTGCTGCGGTTCTGGGAGTCGCAGTTCCCCAAAATCGCCCCCAAGCGGACCGCATCGGGCCAGCGTCTCTACACCCGCAAAGAGGTCGAGCAGATTCTCGCGATCAAGGACCTGTTGTATCGGCGCAAATTCACCATCGAGGGTGCGCGCCAGTACCTGAGGATCCATACGGTCGATGAGAAGATCGACGCCCAGCAGGTCCTCGATGACGTGCGCGCCGAATTGGAGCAGCTGCGCCGTCTCCTCGATTGATTCTGCCGCCGGTTTCACGCGCGGCGGAGCGGTTGAAACATCGACGACCGCGCTTGCGCCGGGAGGCTTGTATTTTCGGCCGCAGGCCGAAAATCACCGAGATTGCTGGTGAAATGTATTGACAAGGCCTTCGGTTTGTCGTAGAGATTTATAGATTGGATGAGCGGGCATAGCTCAGCTGGTAGAGTACAAGCTTCCCAAGCTTGGTGTCGCGAGTTCGAATCTCGTTGCCCGCTCCATCCACGTTTTTCCGTTTTGCTCGGTAGGTTTGGGTAGGGCGTTATGTGATGTGGATAGGACGCAAGCATGATTCTCCTATGAGCGGATAACCCCTTCAGCTCCACCGCAGAGGTTCTACCTGGACGTGAGGAAACGGGCTTCAAGCCCGTTTTTTATTTGCGCGGGAAGGCAAGAGGTCCGTTCGTGGGCAGACTGAAGCGATCCGATCGTGGGTACCGGCAGCAAGTAGCCGCGCAGCCGGTCACACCGACCGTGGAAAAGCGGATCGTGGCTCAGGCCTGGCCGCTGGCCGAGTCGCTGTGCGACAGCGAAGGGCTGGAATTGATTCACCTGGAGTATCTGCGCGAGCGCGGCGGGCGCATCATGCGGCTTTACATCGACAAGCCGGGCGGTGTGACCCTGGAAGACTGCGCCGCGCTCAGCCGCGAGCTGGGAGATATCCTGGACGTACACCTGCCCGAGATCGGTCGGTATCACCTGGAGGTGTCCTCCCCGGGACCCAACCGGAGGCTGGCCCGGGAGGAGGACTTCGAGCGCTTCCGCGGATATCGGGTCAAGATCAGGACCCTAAGCCCGATCAACGGGCAGAAGAATTTCAGCGGCATTCTGGAAGGTCTGTCCGCCGGCACCGTCCGCTTGAACACGGGCCAAACAACGGTCGCCATTGCGATCAGCGTCATTACTAAGGCGCACCTGATGGACTCGCAGCCTCCCGGCTGAGGAGAGTCTGTCGCATTTTGCAACCAGATGGAGAAGCCCCATGTTGATTTCGGAAATCAAACGGGTCATCGAACAGGTCAGCCGTGACAAGGGCATCGAGCGGCACGTGCTCATCAAGGCACTCGAGGAGGCGTTGAAATCCGCGGCCCGCAAGAAGTACGGCCCCAAGATCGACATCGAGGTCCAGTACAGCGAGGAGACGGGCGAGCTCGAGGTCTTCCAGTTCAAGGAGGTGGCCGAAGTGGTCGAGGAGCCCATGCTGCAGATCAGCCTAGAAGAGGGCCGCCAGCTCGATGCGGAGTGCGAGATCGGAGACAGCCTCGGCACCAAGATGGACACGGCCACCTTCGGCCGCATCGCGGCGCAATCCGCCAAGCAGGTGATCATCCAGAAGCTCAAGGACGCGGAGAAAGACGCCGTCTACACGGGTTTCATCGACCGCCGGGGGGAAATCATCAACGGCATCGTGCAGCGCATCGACCGGGGGGACATCATCGTCAACCTCGGGCAGACCGAGGGCGTGCTGCCGGTTCGCGAGCAGGTGCCCAAGGAGAGCTACCGCCGGGGGGACCGCATCCGGGCCTTGATCCTGGAGGTGCTGCATGAGTCCCGCGGACCGCAGGTGGTGCTGTCGCGGACGCACCCCAGCTTCCTGATCACGCTCTTTCGCACGGAGGTGCCGGAGATCAGCGAGGGGATCGTGTCCATCATGGGGGCCTCCCGGGAACCGGGGGTGCGGGCCAAGATCGCCGTGGCTTCAAGCAATTCCGACATCGATCCGGTCGGCGCCTGCGTGGGAATGAAGGGCAGCCGGGTGCAGACTGTCGTACAGGAGTTGCGCGGGGAGAAGATCGACATCATCCCTTATCACGTAGACCCGGCGAAATTCGTCTGCAACTCACTGGCTCCGGCCGAGATCTCGCGGGTGATCATCGATGAGGACAACAAGTCGATGGAGGTCATCGTGCCGGACGAGTTCCTGTCGATCGCGATCGGCAAGAAGGGGCAGAACGTCCGACTGGCTTCCAAGCTCACGGGTTGGCATCTGGATGTGAAGAGCGAAAGCACTTACAACCAAGCCATGCAGAGCGGCTACAATTCGTTGATGGCGCTTCCCGGTGTCGGGATCAGCCTGGCCGACGCCCTCTACGAAAAGGGGTTTTATTCCGCCGAGGAAATCGGCAAGGCCTCGGTCGAGGATCTGCTGCAAATACGGGGCATTGATGAAACGATCGCCAACAGCCTGATCGAGGCCGCCAAGACTGCCGCCGAACAGGCCGCTGCCGAACAGGCGGCTGCCGAGCAGGCCGCTGCCGAGCAGGCTGCCGGCGAACAGGCCGCTGCAGCGGAAGCTGGCGCCAATCCAACGGAAGTCGAGGAGAAAGGATCTCGCGAGGTCGACGGCCCCGCGGACGCCACCGATGAACCTGCTGACGAACCGGCCCAAGATGTGTAATCAGATGCATAAGCGGCAGCCCGCCCGCCGGTTCGGCTCCGCAGGAGAGCATTGAGGGGGAGTTCATGTCGAAAATCCGGGTCTACGAACTGGCCAGAGAACTCAGCCTGACCAACAAAGCGCTGATGGACAAGCTGCAGAAGATGGACATCGCCGTCGGCAGCCACATGAGTTCTCTCGACGACGGCGCGGTCAACCGCATCAAAGCGGCTATTTTCGGCAAGAAGGGGACCGGTCTCGAAGAAACTCGGATCAAGTCCACGGTCATCCGGCGCCGCCGCAAGGCAGCCGAACCCGCCGCACCGGCTACCGAAGTGGCCGCACCGGCAGAAGGATCCGGCGTGGCGCTGGAGGCCGGAGTTGCAGGCGAGCCGATGAAAGCATCCCCGGCTGAAGCGACCGATGCTTCCGCGGCGGAGGCAGCACCCGTGTCCCCGGTGGAGCCTGAACTACCGCCCCTGGAGCAGGAAACCGCCGAAGCGGCCGAAGCCGAGGCACGGCTCGAGCCCGTGCAACCCCCCCCGCAGGAAGAGCCCCTGCCCGAAGCGGCACCGACCCCGGTCGCCGACCGGCTTAAGAAGGTCGTCAAGAAGATCAAACGCGACGAGCCCGCCCGCATCATCAAGATGCCGACGGCCGGGCCGGAGCGAGTGGCGCAACGGGCCAAAGACCAGCCGGCAGTTATCGAGCCGCGGATCGTCAAGGGGCCGCCGCGGGTTGGCGAAGTCGCAGAGGCCGTACCCGGCACAGCGGAGGCACTGGACCGGGATGGCAAACGCAAGAAAAAGAAAGGCAAAGTCGAGGAGCCCGAAGCCGAGAAGAAGTTCATCAAGAAGAAGATCTCCTTTCGCAAGAAGGCGGTGATCGAAGCGGAGGAGTTGTACGACGAGGCCCGTGCCCGCAAGCCCCGCAAGGCAGCCAAGGGCAAGAAAGAACTGGCGCTGCAGAAGACCCAGGCTACGGTGGCCCGGGCCATCAAGCGACGGATCAAGATCGACGAGGCGATCGTGCTCTCAGAACTGGCCAAACGTCTGGGGGTCAAGGCCGGCGAAATCATCAAGGTCCTCATGGGGATGGGGATGATGGCCGGCGTCAACCAATCCATCGATTTTGACACCGCGGTCCTCATCGCCGCGGAGTTCAGCTACGAGGTCGAACGCGCGGCCTTCGAGGAGGACACCCTTTTGAAGCCGGTTCTAGACGAGCCCGAAAAACTGGCTACGCGGGCGCCGGTGGTCACCATCATGGGGCACGTCGATCACGGCAAGACGTCGCTGCTCGACGTCATCCGCAAGACCCGCATCACCGAAACCGAGGCCGGAGGGATCACCCAGCACATCGGCGCCTATCATGTCCAGACCGATCGCGGCGCTATCGCGTTTCTGGACACCCCGGGGCATGAAGCCTTCACCGCCATGCGCGCCCGGGGGGCCAAGGTCACGGACTTGGTGGTCCTGGTCGTCGCCGCCGACGATGGGGTCATGCCGCAGACAGTGGAAGCCATCAATCATGCCCGCGCCGCCAATGTACCGATCATCGTGGCGGTCAACAAGATCGACAAGGCGGGCGCAGACCCGGACCGCGTCAAGCGGTCGCTGGTGGAGCGTGGGCTGACCCCCGAGGACTGGGGCGGCGACACGATCTTCGTCAACGTCTCCGCCAAGCAGAGCACCGGCATCGATCAACTCCTCGAGATGATCCTGCTGCAGGCCGAGGTCTTGGAGCTCAAGGCCAACCCGGACAAACTGGCCCGCGGGCATGTGGTCGAGGCCAAAATCGACTCCGGCCGAGGGCCGGTGGCCACCGTGCTGGTCAGCGAGGGCACGCTGCACAACGGCGACGCAGTGGTCTGCGGGGTGCACTACGGCAAGGTCCGAGCCATGCTCGACGACCGCGGCCAGCCGCTGGACGCGGCCGGCCCCTCCATTCCCGTGGAGATTCTGGGGTTGTCCGGCGTGCCCATGGCCGGGGACGAATTCGTGGCAGTGGCCGATGAAAAGGCCGCCAAGCAGGTCAGCCTGCACCGCATGCAGAAGCAGCGCTCCCGGGATCTGGCCCAGACCAACCGGCCCAGCCTGGAGAGCCTGTTCGAGCGCATGAAGCAGGGCGAGGTCAAGGACCTCAACCTGATCCTCAAGGCCGACGTGCACGGCTCGATCGAAGCCCTGTCCGACGCGTTGACCCAGCTGTCCAACGAGGAGGTCAAGGTCAATGTGGTGCACGCGGCCACCGGGGCCATCAGCGAGTCCGACGTGTCGCTGGCCACCGTGTCGGAGGCCATCATCATCGGTTTCAACGTGCGTCCCACGCCGAAGGTGCAGGCCCTGGCCGGCGAAGAAAACGTGGACATGCGCTTCTACAACGTCATCTACGACGTCATCAACGACGTCAAGAGCGCCATGACCGGACTGATGGCCTCCCGCTTCGAGGAACGTTTCCTGGGCTCAGCCGACGTCCGCGAAGTGTTCCAGATCCCGAAGGTGGGCGCCGTAGCCGGCTCCTACGTCACCGACGGCAAGATCGAACGCGGCCGCAGCCTGCGCCTGATCCGCGACGGCGTGGTCGTCTACGAGGGCAAGAACTCGTCCCTGCGGCGATTCAAGGACGACGTCAAAGAGGTCCAAAGCGGCTACGAGTGCGGCATCGGCATCGAGAACTTCAACGACATCAAGGTCGGCGACCGCATCGAGTTTTACTATATGGAGGAAATCAAGCCGGAAGTTGCGTGAAACCCTGTCTGAGTCCCGGGGACTGCGTTGCCTGCCGTTTTGAAATGCTCGCGTACGCTCGGTACGCTCCGCTTTCAAAAGCGCCGGGCGCCTTGTGCGCGGGCCTGATCCAGGGTTTCACATGGCCGGCACAAGGTTGCCGTTTATGGTCGTCGGAGTGGGGTTAATCACATTCAGGCTGCACGAGTGTCATTCGCTCAAGGAGAAACGCCGGATCGTGAAAGCCGTGATTGCGCAGCTGCGCAACCATTTCAACGCCTCGGTGGCCGAGGTGGCGGACAACGATGTGCACCAGCGGGCGGTCGTCGGTTTTTCGCTGGTCGGCAACGACAAGGCCCTGATCAATTCCAAGATCGATAAAATGTTCAATCTGGCGGAGGAGCTGGGCCTGGCTGAAGTCATCGACTCGGAGATGGAGCTGATCAGCCTATGACCGGCTATTCACGGGCCGACCGAGTCGGCGGCCTGATCCAGCAGATTCTCTCAGAGCTGCTGCTCCGGGACATCAGCGACCCGCGCCTGCAGATGGCCACCATCAGTCGGGTGACGGTCACCAAGGACCTGCGGCTGGCACGGATCTACTTCGCCACCGCCGGAGGCCAGGCGGGATCAGCGGACGTCGCTCAGGGATTCCGAAGCGCAGCCGGCTTCATCAAGCGCCGCCTTGGCCCTCAGCTAGGGCTGCGATATATGCCCGAGTTGGAATTTTATTACGATGAATCCTTCGACCACGGCGCGCGTATCGATCAATTGCTTAAATCGATTGCCTCGAGCAGTGATGGACCCGATCATTCAAACGATTAAGACGGCGAACCGGATCCTGGTGACTACGCACACCGAACCCGACGGCGATGCCGTCGGCTCGTTGCTGGCCATGGGGTTGGCGTTGGAGCGGCTCGGCAAGCAGACGACCTTCTACAACGAAAGCCCGATCCCGGCGGTATATCAATTCCTGCCGGCCGTGGACCGTATCGAGCGGCGCTTGCAGCGGGCCGACGCCTATGAGGCTGCCGTCGTCCTGGACTGTGGAGACCTCCCGCGGGTCGGGACCGCCTGGCGCGAGGTAAGTGAGATGCCGTCCCTTATCAACATCGACCACCACGTTTCCAACACCGGATTCGGGTCCTTTCGGTTGATGGACGAGCAGGCTTGCGCCACGGCGGAAATCGTCTACCGACTGGTCCAGGCGTTGGGGATTCGTCCGGACAAGGCCATCGCCACCTGCATCTACACCGGCATACTCACGGACACCGGGTCGTTTCGGTTTTCCAACACCAACGCAGCCGCCTTTGCCATCAGTCGGGAAATGATGGAGTTCGGGGTCGATCCCTACGAAGTGGCCCAACACGTGTTCGGATCGTATTCCCTGGGCCGCATCAAGCTGCTCAACTTGGCGTTGAACTCCATCGAGATCTCGCGAAACGGCAAGCTCTCGCTGATGACGGTCACCTGCGGCATGCTGGAAGAGACCCAGACCCAGCAGGAGGATGTGGACGGTCTGATCAACTATGCCCGGCGCATTGAAGCTGTCCGGGTGGCTGCCCTGATCCAGGAACAGAGCAATGGCCGGACCGCCGCGGACGGGCGCGTTCGATTGCACGTCAGCCTGCGCTCCGACGGCAGCGTGGATGTCGCCGCCCTGGCGGGAACCTTCGGAGGAGGCGGCCATCGCACCGCTGCCGGATTTCAAATTGAATCGACCCTGGTGGACATCAAGTCGGAGCTGCTGGCCTGGGCCGAGAGGATATAGCGCAAGGGCATAGGGCAAAGAGTATCCGAACGCAGGCGATAATTTTTCGCAGGGCTCAATGCTCTTACCCTTTTATGGACGGAATTCTGGTCATCAACAAGCCGGCCGGCGTCTCCTCGGCCCGGGTGGTGGGACGGGTCAAGCGGCTGCTGCAGGCGCGCAAGGTCGGGCACACCGGCACGCTGGACCCTTTTGCCCGCGGGGTGATGGTTTGCTGTATCAACCAGGCAACCCGGCTGGCACCCTTTCTCATGCGCAGCCCCAAGACCTATGAGGGGGTGCTGACCCTGGGCATTGAGACCGATACCCAGGACGCAACCGGTAAGGTGATCGCACAGCGCGACGGATCGATGATTTCCGCAGAAACCCTTGTGCGGGTGTTCCAACGGTACACGGGTTCCTATCATCAGTCGCCGCCGGCATTTTCGGCTCTTAAGCACGAGGGGGTGCCGCTGTATGTCCTGGCGCGGCGCGGCCAGCCGGTCCAGAAGGGGGCCCGTGAGGTTTCGATATTCCGCATCCGGATGCTGGCGGCCCAGCCGCCCCGCGTGCGGTTTGAGGTGACCTGTTCCGCCGGTACCTACATACGCACGCTGTGCGCGGATATCGGCCGCGAGCTGGGCTGCGGCGGTCATCTGAGCGAATTGATCCGCTTGCAAAGCGGCGGATTCACGTTGAGGGAGGCGCTGACACCGGAGGAGCTGGAAAACCTGGTCCGCTGCGGCGAGGTGCGGAACGCCATTATCCCCATGGCCCGGGCGCTGCCGGAGATGGCGGCTGTCACGGCCGGTCCGCCGTTGCTCGAAAAGGTGCGCTACGGGCGGCCCCTGACGCGGACCGACGTGAGTGCGCGGGATTTGCCCGGCGCTGCGCCGACGCAGGACGGACGGATGCTGAAGCTCATTGATTCCCAGGGCGAGCTGGTTGCCGTGCTGAAGCAACGGCCGGGGGCCGAACTGCTGGGGTACTGCTGCGTGTTTGTGCGCCCGGAACGCGGTTGAGCCGTGATTTTTATTGCACTTTCTACGGCCTTGCTCTAATTTGAAAATTAGTCAACAAGATGCCATTCAGAAGGAGGAAGGAGAGACGTGGCTCTATCAACCCAGGATAAGAAGAAACTGATCGAAAAGTACAAGGTGCACGAGTCCGATACGGGATCCCCCGAGGTCCAGGTCGGCCTGCTCACGAACCGCATCGAATACCTGACCGAACATTTGAAGGTCCATACGAAGGACCATCACTCGCGTCGCGGTTTGCTGATGCTGGTCGGCCGGCGCCGCCGGCTGTTGAACTATGTCAAGTACAAGGACATCAACCGGTACCGGGCCATCATCGAGACGCTCGGCCTGAAAAAGTAATTCTACAGCGTGTGAAGTGACGCCCGCCCTTTCCGAGGAGGGCCGGTTGCTCCGGGGAAAAGCCGGACGGCGACCGGGGCCTGCCGGCGGGGTCAGCGGCCCTAGCTTCGCATGGGGAGACATTCATGGAAATCATGTTGAAGGAAGACATCGGCGGCAAGACCTTGAGCATCCAGACCGGCAAGGTTGCCAAGCAGGCCTCCGGCTCCGCGGTGGTCCGATATGGGGACACGATGGTCGTGGTCACGGTGGTCTCGGCCCTGGAGGAGAAGATCTCGGACTTTCTGCCGCTGCAGGTGGAATACCAGGAGAAGATTTATGCGGCCGGACGCATCCCGGGCAATTATTTCCGCCGCGAAATCGGGCGGCCCAGTGAAAAGGAAACGCTGACGTCGCGGCTGATCGACCGGCCCATCCGGCCGCTGTTCCCGAAAGGCTATCGCTGCGAGACCCAGGTGATCGCCACCGTTCTCTCGATGGACCAGGAAAACGATGCGGACACCCTGGCCATGGTCGGGGCCTCCGCCGCGATTCACCTCTCGGACATACCCTTTGCCGGGCCGATCGCCGCCGTGAGGGTCGGCCGCATCGAGGGCGAGCTCAAGATCAACCCGGCCATCCAGGACTGGGAGCGCTGCGACATCAACATCATCGTGGCCGGGACCAAGACCGGGGTTGTGATGGTGGAGGGCAGCGCGAACATCGTCAGCGAGGCCGACATGCTGGAAGCGATTTTTTTCGGCCACCGCGCCATGCAGCCGGTGATCGACATGCAGGTCAAGCTCCGAGAAATGGCCGGCACGCCGAAGCGCGCCTATGCCGCCAAACCCAAAGATCCCGAACTGGTTGCCCAGGTGGAAACCGCGGCGGCCGGCGCCCTGCGCCAGGCCCTGCTGACCCCCCAGAAGACCTCGCGCCAGCAGGCGACGCGGGCGGTCAAGTCGAACCTCCTGGAAACGCTGGGAGAGGCCTTCGCCGAGCGCCGGGAAGAAGTGGCCGACGTGCTCGATGACCTCAAACGCCGGCTGCTGAGGGATCTGATTCTGGCCGAAGGCCGCCGCGTCGACGGCCGGCGCTTCGACGAGATCCGTCCGATCACCTGCGAGGTGGGGGTACTGCCCCGGACTCACGGCAGCGCGCTGTTCACGCGGGGGGAAACCCAGGTGCTCGGCGTCCTGACGCTCGGCTCCGGCCAGGACGAGCAGCGCGTGGAGACGCTCTCCGGCGAGGAAATGCGGCCCTTCATGCTGCACTACAATTTTCCGCCCTTCTCCGTGGGCGAAGTCAAGCGGATCGCCGGCCCCAGCCGCCGCGACATAGGGCACGGCGGCCTGTCCACCCGGGCGGTTGAAAAAATCCTGCCGGCGAAGGGCAACTTCGACTACACCATCCGGCTGGTGTCCGAGGTGCTGGAGTCCAACGGCTCCTCCTCGATGGGCACCGTCTGCGCCTGCTGTCTGGCGCTGATGGATGGAGGGGTGCCCATCAAGGCGCCGGTAGCCGGTATCGCCATGGGGCTGGTCAGCGAGGACGGGAAAACGGTGGTGCTGTCGGACATCCTCGGCGACGAAGACCACTGTGGCGACATGGACTTCAAGGTGACCGGCACCCGGGACGGGGTCACCGCCCTGCAGATGGACATCAAGATCCACGAACTGCCGCGGGAAGTCCTCGAGCAGGCCCTGGAGCAGGCCCGCAAGGGCCGCGTATTCATTCTCGGAAAAATGCTGACGGCCATCGCCGCTCCGCGCAAGGAGATCTCCCCGTATGCGCCCACCATCACCACCCTCACCATCAACCCCGACAAGATCCGGGAGGTGATCGGCCCGGGCGGCAAGGTCATTCGCGCCATCCAGAGCGAGACCAACACCACGGTCGAAATCGAAGACTCGGGCGTGGTGAAAATTGCCGCCTTCTCCAAGCAGGAGGCCGAACAGGCCGTGAAGCTGATCACGCAGATCGTGGCGGACCCCGAGGTGGGAGCCGTTTACGAAGGCACGGTCGTAAAAATCACGGACTTCGGCGCCTTTGTCAACATCATGCCGGGCACCGATGGCCTAGTGCACATCTCCCAGCTGGCCAACCGCAGGGTCACCAAGGTCTCGGATGTCGTCAAGGAAGGCGAAAAACTGAAGGTCAAGGTGCTCGAAATCGGGCGGGACGGGAAGATCCGGCTCAGCCACAAGGCGGTCCTTGAAGAGGAACATGGACGCCCCAACCGATAAAACGGTTCTGTCCAACGGTGTGCGGCTGGTCAGTCAACACATGCCGCACACCCGCTCGGTTTCGATGGGAGTGTGGGTAAACGTCGGTTCGCGTGACGAAACCGACCCCGAAAACGGCCTTTCGCATTTCATCGAGCACATGATCTTCAAGGGGACCCGCAGGCGCACCGCCTTTCAAATCGCCAAGGAGTTCGACGCCATCGGCGGTCATACCAACGCCTTCACCACCATGGAGCACACCTGCTACCACGCCAAGGTGCTGGACAGCCAGGTTGAGACCATGGTGGACATCCTGACCGACATTTTCCTCAACTCGGTCTTCGATCCCCGGGAAGTGGAGCGCGAGCGGCCGGTCATCCTGCAGGAGATCGGCATGGTGGAGGACAGCCCGGACGAGTACATTCACTACCTCGCCGGGCACCACTTCTGGAGCGGCCATCCGCTGGGCCGATCGATCCTCGGTACGCGGGAACACATTTCAAACTTCGGTTCCGAAGCGATCCGCCAGTTTTTTCACCGGCTCTACCAGCCCGAGCGCATCGTGATCGCCGCCGCCGGCAACCTGGAGCACAGCCGGCTGGTGGACCTGGTCGGGCCGGCCTTCGAGACCGTGAGGCCGGGGAACGTCTTCCCGGAGCGGGTCGCCCCTTCCAGCCGCGGCCGGGTCGACATTCACTCGCGCGAGCTCGAGCAGGTTCACATTTGCCTGGGGACCTCCGGGCTGGCGGTGACCGATCCCCGGCGCTACGCCTTTTCGCTGCTGAACACGATCCTGGGAGGCAACATGAGCTCGCGGCTTTTCCAGGAAGTACGCGAAAAGCGGGGGATGGCCTACTCGGTGTATTCTTTCATCGCCGCCCACGTGGACACCGGAATGTTCGGCGTGTATCTTGCCGTCAGCCCCGAGCAGACCTTCGCGGCGGTCGAACTCGTGGCCGGGGAACTCGCACGGATGACCCGCGAGCCGGTCGACCAGGCGGAACTCAAAGGCGCCATCGAGTACACCAAGGGCAGCCTGCTGCTCGCTGCCGAAAACGCCGACACCCAGATGGTGCGAGCCGCCCAGAACGAAATCCACTTCGGGACGGACATCTCCCTGGCAGCCGTGATCCAAGCGGTCGAGTCCACCACGGCCGAAGACATCCTCCAACTGGCCTCGGAGCTGTGCCGGAGGGACCGGATGGTGCTGACACTGCTCGGACCGGTCGAGACGGCGCAACATGAGTTTGAACAGATCCTTTCCTCCGAGAAGGGGTGTTAAGTGTCAGGCCTTAGGTTTTAGGCGATAGGTGTCAAGCCGGGGATAGCTTAGTTTTCCAATAGATGATTTCCTTCGCTTGGCACCTGGCACGTAACACTTGAAACAGGCGTTTCCCACATTGGAGCCAATGGAACCTGTCATCCGGATCATGCGCCTCAGGCCCGACGAGGACCATGATCTTTCTCTGCCGCGGTATATGACCCCGGACGCCGCCGGCATGGACGTTTGCGCCGCTGTGCGGCAGGACACCCTGCTGGAGAAGGGGCAGATCGCCCTGCTGCCCACCGGCTTCGCCATGGCGCTGCCCAGGGGCTACGAAGCCCAGATCCGACCCCGCAGCGGTCTGGCCGTCAAACACGGCATCGGCATGATCAACTCTCCCGGCACCATCGACGCCGATTACCGCGGCGAAGTGATGATCGCCGTCATCAATCTCGGCCCCGCCGCTTACACCGTTCGCCGCGGTGACCGCATAGCCCAGATGGTCATCCAGCGCGTGCACCAGGCCCGCCTGGAGGAGGTCCGCCAGTTGGAAGCGACCGGCCGCAGCACGGGCGGCTTCGGGCATACGGGAAGATGAAGATAGCTGAAAACTGAAAGGTCAAAGGGTGGGGATTTTTTATTTTTTCCTTTGAGCTTCGAACTTAAATTGGGGTGCAATGAACTCTGAACCGCCGCAGCCGAACAAACCCGGGGAAGGCGCATTTTCCGTGTGCGTCCTCGGCAGCGGCAGCCGTGGGAATGCGATCTATGTTTCCGACGGAGTGACCGCCATTCTGGTCGACGCGGGTTTCTCCGCCCGCGATATCGAGCGCCGGATGCGCAGCCGGGACCTCGATCCTGCGCGCCTGAACGCCATCCTGGTCACCCATGGGCACACCGATCACGTGCGAGGCATCGAGCGGATGGTGCGCCGTCACCGCCTGCCGGTCTACCTGACCGTCGGCACCCACCAGGAGGCGGCCCCGCTGCAATCGCTTCCGGATATCTTTCCGATTACCTGCGGCAGCGAATTCCGGATCAACACGCTGGCCATCCGGCCGTTCTCCGTTGCCCACGATGCCCGGGACCCGGCGGGCTTCACCATCGGCTCAAACGGCGTCCGGATCGGCATCGCCACCGACCTGGGTCATGTCACGGCCGTGGTCCGCGAGCACCTGCGCGGTTGCCGCATGCTGATCGTGGAAGCCAATCACGATCCCGAGATGCTGATGAACGGCCCCTACCCCTGGTTCCTCAAGCAGCGCATCCGCGGTCGCACCGGGCATCTCTCGAACCAGGAGTCCTGCCGGCTGCTGGCCGACGTTCTTCATCCCGGGCTCGGGGAGGTGGTCCTGGCCCACCTCAGTGAGACCAACAACACCCCGGTAAAGGCGTTGGCCGAAATTGCCACCCTATTCGCCGGGATGCCCATCCGCCTCACGGCCGCCTCCCAGGGCGCCCCGACACCTTTGCTCCGTGTGTATGGATTGCGATAGGGTGAACGGAGTCTCCTGGACGCTGCTACTGACCGGCCGGCACAGTCTCGATCTGATGAAGTCTCAATCGCAACCAGCTTGGCGTCGACTCGCGCGGAACCTACATGCGGCCCAGACCGCCCCGACGCCACCCAGACCGAGCGTACTGAATGCCCAACCCCAGTCGGTATAAAGCCTACGGTCGGTGACGGCCGAGTTGGTCCAGTCCAGGGTCAGCCCGAATACCATCGGCGCGAGAGCTGCAGCGCCGAAACCCAGCAGCGACCGGAGGCCTAGCGCGGCGCCCAAGAAAGCACTGCTCACCGTTTCGGTGAGGGCGGCTGAGAGGATGGGGGAGTCGCCCAATGAGGAAAAAGCATAGACCATGCCGATGCCCAGCACCCATGCGAGGGGCCAGCCCGCGGTCCACCCGAAGAAAAACGAACATCCCATGCTGATGGCCGCCAAGGCCAGCATAACGGTGGCGCGGTCGAAACGGTCCGACAAAGCACCCATCGAAAACGACGCCAGAAGCCCCACGCCGTGAAATAGCGCGGTCATATAAGCTCCCGAGCCGGCCGCCTCCATGGGTGCGGAGCCGGACAGGGTCAGGCAAGCCGCCAGGAAGGCCGGTGTCCAGGACCACATGCCCAGAAGCTCCCAGTTGTGGAACACGTACCCCCACACGAGCAGCATCGTCGGCCGATGGGTGAGCACCTCGCGGGTGAAGCGTTGGCCTTGCCGCCGCCCTGGTGCGAGCACCGCGGTCGAACGCAGGGTGATCCAGGCAACCACCCAGCCCAGCAACGGTCCCAGGCAGGTCAGGAGAAAAGAGAGCCGGTAGCCCCCTGCAGGAATGGCCGCCCCGCTGACGAGCAGCGAAAGCGCGTAGCCGCACGAGGTGCTGGCGATGAAGACCCCGACGGCCATTCCCCGGCTGCGGGCATCGTATTGGTCGGCGAGGATCATCACCCCGGTCGTGTAGGTCCCTCCCAACGAGACCCCCACGATGGTGTGCAGGATCACGGCGGATGTGAAATCCCGGGCGAGGACCGCAAAACCCAAGGCCGACACGCCGGCGGCAAACATGGACCCCAGGTAGAGGCGCTTAGGGCTGATGCGGTCCGCGAAGCTTGAAAAAACCACCAGGGAAACGGCGTAGCCGATCTGAAAGCCGCCCGCGATGGCCCCCGCCTGGGCGCCCGACAGGTTCCACTCCCGCTGCAGCACGGGAAGTGCCGCGGCATAGGTCATGAACACCAGCCCGTTGAAAACCCTCGAAGCGCAAACCCCGGCCAGCCATCCGTCAAACCGAGTCCGCCGCCCTGCCGTCGCGTCCACCGCAAGCGCATCCTTTCAGCCGGAATGATCCGGTCACGCTGAAGCCGGGGTCTTCGGCCGGTTCAGCTCGCCTTGATGCCCGCGACGCTTATGCCGCGGACAAAGTAGCGGGGGTCATTGAGGAACCCCAGGAAAATCACGATGAAGGCGATGCAGGCCTGGATCATCAAGGGTTTGTCTTGATAGAGGCTGGCGAGCTGCCGATTCAGGACGTGGCTGTCGGGCGGCGCAAAATAGGTCGAGAACAGCCCATCCAGCATCCGCTGCCCGTCCGGCTTGGTGACCAGGTCGCTGCGGCCGCTGAAGCAGTAGTCCATGGCATCCACAATCAGCCGGCGTTGGGCGCGGTGGTCTTTGACGTGATATCCCAGCAGGTGCATGAGGGTGCGCTGGGCCTCCTTGAGGCTTGCCTCGGCCACCGCATTGAACAGCGTCCGGCGGGTCGGGGTTTCAACGGCACCGGTCAACTGCCGGATGAGAGACAGGAGCACGGCATTCTTGTAGAGCTGATGCAGACGCCGGGCGCCGTTCATGGCCGAGACGGGCTGGTGATCGGTCCCAGGTACATAGCCGGGATAGTTGTTCACGAACAGCAGCTGAAAAATGCTCTGGAAGCAGTCAATGCCGACCAGCGGGTCCTCGAGATCGATGCGCATGTCCAGCGTGTTGTCCAGCCGGTCGGCCAGCTTCACTTCCACTACCACCGGAAAGGAGGCCGAGCATTCCAGCATTCGCCCGATGTAGCGATAATAGGACTCGGAGGCGGTGCGGGTCAGGCATTTCATCTGCTGAATGAGCCGGGATTCCTCCTCCGGCGGCATGTGCTCCAGCAGCTCAAAGAGCCGCTGCTCCATGTCCTTCCATTCCCGGGCCTCGAAATCCACGGATTGCACATCTTCCAGAATGTCATGGAAGAGCACGGTCAGGAGAGCCTCCAGGCTCGGTGTCTCCTGGGCGCGGGCCATCAGGGCCGCGGCCCTGAGCGGGTGCAGCACCGCCATGGGGCCAAGGCGCCGGCGCTTGTGGCTGTAAGCGCTGAACAGATATCCCAAGGCTTCCATCATAAGGCTCTTCTTATCCCGATCGGCCTGGTCATCCGGGTCCAGACGCTTGCCGGCCAGAATGTACACCAGCACATTGTAACGGTTCAGCGATTCGGCACTCAAGTTGTAGTTCAATACCGAGGACAGCTTGAAGAATTCTGTCAGATCAAACGCGGGCATGGGTCACCTGAGAAGCCATCTCGCAATGCGAGACAACTCTTATTGCAACGTCTCCTCCAGGCGCTCCAACGCCTGGATCATTTCAGCCTGCAGCTCATCCAGGTCCGCCGGCTGAAAATTCAAGAACTCCAGCACGCCGTCTTCGAGCAACGGCGTTGCCGTCACCGCGCCGCCAAATCCCGCCCGCAGGGACAAGGTGTGGCCGAGGTGCGCGACGTATGCCAGCGCACTCTGGGACGATTGGGCCGGGTGGTGATGGAACCGGATTCCTCTCACCTGCGGATCGGGGAACCGCCAGAAGCGGCACGCCAGGGCCATCACTTCGGCGTGGTCCACTCCGAGCAGCTCCACTTCGTGGCTTTCGGTAACCGGCGCCGCATCCGGGATGCCCGCCTCACCGTTTTCTTTCTTCTGGCAGATGAAGGGGTCCAGGATGATTTTGCCGGCATCGTGCAGGAGGCCGACGACGAAAGCATCCGCTTCCGTTCCCGGAAACCGGCGTTCGGCGATCCTCCGCGTGCAGAGAGCGCTGCTGAGGGAATGCTTCCAGATCGTCTGCGGTGCCAGATGATAGCCCTTCAGCTCCCGGGTCAGGAGCACCGAAGTCGCCGACATGGTGATCAGGTCTCCGAGGGTCTTGAGCCCCAGCAGGATGGAGGCATGCTGGACGGAGGAGACCTGGCCGCTGATTCCGTAATACGCCGAGTTGGCCAGCGACAGCACCCTGGCGACCAGGGCCTGGTCATTTTCGATGATGCGCGCCAGGTCTCGCAGGCCGGCATTCGGATTGGCCATGGTCTCCTGGGCTTTCAGGATGACCTGCGGCATGGGCGGCAACTTGGCCAGACTCCGAAGGATGTGGCTCTTCAGATTTGAAAGTTGGTTCGGTTCGTCAGCGCTGTTCATGAAGGCCGAGGTTTTCTCCGGCACAGTCGTCTCTTCGGCTCGGGTCTTATTAAACCATGGAGTAAGTATGCCAGACCTTCCGGGGATGTCAACGGCCAGCCGCTTGACAGCGGCTTCATAACATCCCATAAGAAGAGCGGTTATCAACCCGAAGGGAGAAACACCGTCCATGAACGCCAACATCCGTCGTGCCCTCGAGGTATTCGAGCGGATCAGCCGTATTCCGCGCTGCTCCAAGAACGAGGAAGCGGTCGCCGGCTGGTTCGAGGCCTGGGCCCGATCCCATGGCTGGCCATCCCGGCGCGATCCGGCCGGGAACCTGTTGATCCGCGTGCCGGCTCCGGCCGGCTGCGAACGCGCAGCGGGAGTCGTCCTCCAAGGGCATCTGGACATGGTGTGCGAGAAGACCCCGGAATCCTCCCACGACTTCTCCCGCGACCCGATCCGGCTGATCCGGGATGGCGACTGGATTCACGCGGACGCCACCACCTTGGGGGCCGACAACGGAGTCGCCCTGGCGCTGGCAGCAGCGCTCTCCGAGGACGCCCGCGCGAAACGGCCTCCCCTCGAACTGCTCTTCACCGTGGACGAAGAAACCGGATTGAGCGGGGCCAAGAAGCTCAAGCCGGGTTTTGTCGAAGGCCGCATCCTGCTCAATCTGGATTCCGAAACCGAGGGCGTGTTCACGGTGGGATGCGCCGGGGGGAGAGACATTCAGATCCAACGGGACATTCGTCTTACGCCACTGCCCGAGGGCTATCGCGTGTTCCACGTGAAGGTCGGCGGACTGCAGGGCGGCCACTCCGGCATCGACATCCACCGGCACCGGGGCAACGGCATCAAACTCCTGGCCCGGGTGCTCGGAGCCATGGTCCCGGATGAGAAGGTCCGCCTGATGACGGTGGCCGGCGGCACCCGCCGCAATGCCATCCCGCGGGATGCCGAGGCGCAGGTCGCCTGCCCGGCCGAACTTGTGCCGGTTCTTCGCCGGCAGATCGCCGAGTGGCAGGAACTGTTGCGATCCGAGTTCACCCGCGAGCCCACCCTGAGCCTTGCGATGGAGCAAGCGCAAACCCTGTCCTCGGCGCCGTCGGCCATGTCATGGGAGGATGGCTGCGCGGTTGTGAATCTATTGCTGGCTCTGCCTCACGGCGCAGCGCAGATGGACCCTGATTTCGACGGCCTGGTGATGATCTCAAGCAACCTGGCCATGACCGAGACGGGCGCCGACAGCCAGAAGATCATCACCAGCCAGCGCAGCCTGACACGGCCCGGCCTCGACGCCATGTCCAGCCAGGTCCGGGCCGCTGCCGCTCTGGCCAGCGGCCGGGCGCACACGGAGTCGGAGTACCCCCCCTGGAAGCCGAACCCCGCATCCCCTCTACTGGAGCGAAGCCAGGCGGTTTACCGCAGCCTCTACGGCCGCAATGCGGAGGTCCGTGCCATCCATGCCGGGCTCGAGTGCGCCCTCATCGGCGACATTTACCCGGGCATGGACATGATCTCCTTTGGGCCGACCACCGAAAACGCCCACTCGCCGAGCGAACGGCTGCATGTGCCGTCCCTCGGCCGCCTGTGGAATTTCCTGGTGGCGCTGCTGGCATCCTTGGCGGAAAGCTGAGAGGAAAAAGGAGGGAATTACACGGTTCTGCGTTGAGCGTCAGGCTCTTATTACATCGGCAATTAAATATGGCAATTCCCGGAGGCTCCCGCACATGCGGAGCGGGGTGCCCGCCGCGGCAAGCCGCAACCATCCTTCCAATGCTCCAGCGCACGGCAGCCAACCCGTTCCATACCACTCCGGACAGCCCCGGAGGACCAACCCCCACGAAGCCGCCGGCCGTCTCTGCCTGTCTGCGGTATCCTCTAGACGGCTGGGGGGCGTGGCAGGGTCGTCTGAAAAATTGGTTGTGGCTCGCCGCGGCGGGCACCCCGCTCCGCATGAACCCGAACATGGGCAGGCACGATTATTTGCCGACGTAATCGCTTTGAGCCGCAGCCGTCTCCTGCCCTCCGGAACGACCCTGCGCGGGGTTGACGTTCCGCAGGAACTCCAGATCCCGGCGGCTGCGTTCGGCCATGCGAACCTCGACCGCGTCCCGGTCCAATCCCATGAGGATCGTGTAGACGTTGTACTTGGTCTTGCAGAAGTAGATGTTGAACGGCTCGCTCCGGCCCTCGCCCCGGTAGAGGCGCAGGCCGGGAATCCCCGCATACTGGATGTACTCGGCCACGGCGTTGACCAGCAACGGCTCGATGTCGTGCTTGTTCAACCAGGGAATGCAGGCTCCCTCCATCCCCAGTTCGGAATCCATGATCGAACGGATCTTCTCGGTTACGCCACCCACCGCCAGGATGATGTCGCCGGTGAGGGAACCCGTCACTCCATAGCGTTGGTTGACGGGTTGCTTGATGAAATCAGAGATCAGGGCAATGTCCATCGCCACCGATGCACTGTCGCCCTCCACCCCGCCGTGGGCCTGGATGTATTCCACGTGCATTTCGTAGCCCACGTAAGGCGCCCCGATATTCTTCAGCACCTTTTTGATGGAGGCCCGCACGTTCTGGGCCGCCGCCTTGGCGATCTCGCCCATCTTGCCCGGCGCGGCCACCTTGTCGGCGCTGCCCACGTTGATCTGGCAGTGGATCGGCAGAGGCTGACCGTACATCTGCCCGCTGGACTGGGCGTGAATCACCGCAAGGCCCACCACGTAGCCGATGGAGTCCGTCATCGATGTGATGTACTTCTTCAGATACTTCTTGTGCTCGCCGATTTCACGGGAGAGGTTTCCCTCCAGGCTCAGATGCTCTTCCAGGGCCTTGCGGACGTGGACGGGTTCCACCCGCGGTGCGTCGTCGAGAATGGCCGCGAACTCCGCGGACTTGATGATGCCGTTGATGGGCCGCAGAATGCTGCTGAGCTTTCCGTCGGCAGCCCGGCAGCGCAGTTCCTTAACGATTTCCATGACCGCGTTGCGGGAGAACTCGCGCTCCTGCAGCCGGAAACCAGCGGGCAAGCTCCGGCCGAAGATCTGCTCGCTTCTCTGGCGCACGCTCTCATGCCCCTCCCGCGCGATCACATCGCCCCAAGCGCGGCGAAAATCCATCCCGAGATTGACGATCTCCTGCTTGACATACTGAGCCACATGCCGCATGGCCTCGGACGTTTCGGCCACGGCGCTCTCCATGTGGACGATCTCGCCCTTGTCCTCGATGCGGGAAAGAAAGGCGCCGTCGCCTTCTTCCTGCAGGTAAGCCAGGGTATCGTGATTGCAGCAGGCCACGATGATGTTGTCGGCGCGTAGCGGGTTCTCCGAGCGGTCGGCGGCACCGCTGCCGGCGTTCTTGCCGCCCTCCAGGATGTATTTCTTGTTCTGCATGATTTCCAGCAGGTCCGCCATGTAGCCCATCTTGACCAGCGTCTTCAGCTCGTCGATGTAGATGATGGGGGCCGTCGCATGGGCCCCGAGGTAAGCGCGCTTATGACAGGGGGTATGAAGGTTCCCGGACTGGTAGGGATCGTGGCGGAACCCGCCCTTCATGTTGCGTGCGCTCGGCTCGGAGACTCGCGCCATGAGCTCCCTGTCCTGGCGCGGGTCGTGCAACACTTCCGGAACCATGTCGTAAAGGTGCTTGACATCGTTGCGCGGACCGCTGCCGGTCTCCCGCTGGATTTTTTCCTGAACCCGGTGGTTGTTTTCCTGAATGTAAAGGAAAATGGCGCCCATGGCGGTCAACCCGGCCGCGACCAGCGCCGGTGCGAAAAACAGCCCGGCCGCCCCTGTGGCCGCCGTGGCGGCCAGCAGCCACCGCTTGGCCTTGCGCACGGAGAGGATCTGCTCCTCCAGGCTGAACTCCTCGCCGCTGTTTTGGGCGGCATCGAGCGCCGCGTGGATCTCCTCCAGTACCCGGTCGATCTTTTCCGGCGATTCGTAGGCAAAGCGGATGTGGTTTTTATCCTTGCCCGGAAATCCGACAATCGCGTCCTGGGGCCTCAGGTAATCGCCGATCGACCGGTCCAGCACCTCCTTGAACATATCGGCCAGCAGGGACTTGCCCGTGCCGGGGCGTCCGACCATCAGCATGTGGCCGCGGTTCTGGGCCACTTTGCGAATGGCCATCTTGGCCCGGTCCTGGAAGATGACCCGTTCGATGGGATCCTCGGGGATTCGGATCTGAGAGGTGTCGTCGAAAAAGCTGAGCCGCTCCTCGAGGATGCGGGGATAATCCAAGAGTTCCCGGATCCAGTCGTAATCGGTCTCTTTGTAGTCAGTCGACACGAGCGGCTCCCGTGATGGAGTCCAGAACATAATAACGGCCGACCTCGGTGCTGAATGCCCGCCGGCTCATTTCGGCGTAAACCGCCGGCAGGCTTTTGCGCAGCGGCTCGATGGCGCGCAGGTCGTGCAGGATGCATAGGTGCGTGAGCAGCCGCTCGTCGCCATTCGCCTCGGACGGCAGGTAGCTCAACGACACGGCCACCTGCAGGTAATTCAACACCGGTTTGACCAGATTGCAGTTGGCGGCGGCGGTCTGGGCGGTGCGAAAGACGTCCCGGTAAACTTCGGGGAAACTGGCCTTGGAATAGTCCACCTCGAGCTGCCGGTTGAATGCCAGGCGTACCGGACGCGCTCCTCCCGAAAAGCAGGCATCAAAGGCCCTGCGAAAGCCCGGACAGAAGTTCAAGGTGTTCTCCAACAGGCTCAGGTAGGTCACGGCCTTGGGGTCCGTCAGGCGAAAGTCCAGGTTGCCGAGGCCGGTGAGCACGCAGGCCGCCGGCCGGCCGTCGCGGCTGTAAAGGTAAAGGGTAAAGATGTTGGCCGGGCTGAAGCCGGCCGCCGGGAACCCTCGCAGTTCGAAGAGGCCTTCGCTCACATGCGCCCGATGAATCGTCACGCGGACATCCCGGCCCACATGGCTGTTGAGATACCGGATCTTGTCGTCGGTGGACCCCTGGAGTTTCAGATAGGAATGGCCGCCGCCGCCATCCTCGCAGATGCCGACCAGATGGGATACCTTCCGGGTGTCCAGGCGCGCCAGCTTGTTCCCGAACGGATCAAAGACGCGCAGCTCGTCGATCATCCGTTTGAGGTGCGCCTCGAGATCGGGGTCCTTCAAGCTCGGGAGTTTCAGCTTCAGCCCGGAGAGGATGAGATCGGCCTTCGGAGGTCGTTTGGAGACCCGCCGCAGAAACCGCAGCCGGTTGGGCGTTCGATGCACCTCACAGCCGACCAGCCGCTTGCGGACCTCGATCGGGCCGGGATTCAAGAGGTAGCGGCCGATTTCGGAAAGCCGGTAGGCCTTGACGACCCCCTGTTCGGCTTCCGGATCGAACTCGGTAGGATCCATCCGGATCAGCTTGCCTTCCGAGATGACCCAACTGCAGGACTTCCGATCCCTGATTCCGGATTGTGCTTCCGTAATCCCCTGCAAATGAAGCGTGCCGCTCAACGTTCCCTCTCCCCCTGAAGCCTTAATTCAGCTGAACTCGTAGAGAATCATCCGCTTCGACGACTTCGTAAGAAGGACAAGATCAAGGCGCGCGAGTCTCGCGGCGCGAGGCGTACTGGAAGTACGCCGCAGCGGCAGCGAGATGAAGCGCAACGCCGAGATTGGCCTTTTTTACGAAGTCGTCAATTCTTGTTTCCGAAGACCTGAGAGTCCTCCAGCATGATCTCCATCTTGGCGATGTCTAGCTCCGACAGATGGAGCTCGTTCGCTTCGGCCGTCGCGATCAGGACCGCGCCGGAATCCTGCCGCAGACCGATGCCGAGCTTATTGCACGTCTTGTTGGCCAGCCGCACCGTGAGGGCCAGGTAGTTCTCCGAATCCAGTTCATCCGTATGATGGTCGCGCGCCACCTGGGCGTATTTTTCCGGCAGGTTCCAGTGTTTCATGAGCGAATACCCATGACCGGTGTGCAGGTGGTCCATGGCCTCCATGAGCAGGGCCGAGGAAGGGTTCATCTTGCAGCTGCCGGTGTGCATGAGATGGTCGATCACCGTGAGGATGAAGAGCTTGCCCACGTCGTGGAGCAACCCGGCGAAAAAAGTCTCGTGGGCGATCCCGTGCAGCCCGCAATGCCGGGCCAGCCAGTGCGCGGCAACGGCGGTCCCCAGAGCATGGCGCCAGAGTTTGCGCATGACGGCATGAAGCTGCGTGTCCTTCGACGTGAACTGGTTCTCGTGGGTCACCGTCATGACGATGTTGGAAACCTCGTTGACCCCCAGGCGCACGATGGCGTTGCGCACCGTGGAGACCTGGGTCAGACCCTTGTAGAAGGAGGAGTTCGAGAACCGCAACACCTCGGCCGTCAGCGCCTGGTCGCTCACGATCAGCTTTTCGATCTGCCGCAGGTCCGGCTCGTCCTTGCCGATCTCCTGTTGGATGCGGGCGGCCGTGACATTGAACACCGGCAGCCGGACCTTGCTGCTGGCGATCAGGTTGTCTACAATTTCGATAAACGAAGGAGGGTCGCCCATACTCATACCTCCAGCAGGCGTTTCAGTTCGGGAAGCGGTCTCGGTTTCTGCAGCCGCGGCAGGCACCGCAGCAGCTCGGGGATGGTGGTAGCTCCGGCGGCGGCCTTCACGAGACCGTCCTCCATGAGGGTCACCAGCCCGGTCGCCTCGATGCTGATCCGGCGAATCTCCTGACCGGTCTTGCGTTCGATGATGGCGGTGCGGATCTCCTCGTTGAGAATCAGCAGTTCGAAGACACCCACCCGGCCCCGGTAGCCGGTGTACTGGCAACGAGAGCAGCCTTGGCCCCGCTGGAAATTCGCCCCGTGAATGTCGGCATATCCGTAGCCCAGGCGTTGCAGGTCGAGCGGTGTCGGTCGGTAGGTCGCGGCGCAGTCAGGGCAGACCCGGCGGAGCAGCCGCTGGGCCATGACGCTCACCACGGTGGAGGAGATCAGAAAGGCCTCGATGTTCATGTTGAGCAGGCGGATCAGGCCGCCGATGCTGTCTTCGGTGTGGAAGGTGGTCAAAACCTTATGACCGGTGAGCGCCGCCTGAACGGCGATCTCGGCCGAAAAGGTGTCGCGGATCTCGCCGATGACGATGACATCCGGGTCCTGGCGAACGATGTGACGCAAGGTCTCCTCGTACGTCAGCTGGATGCGCGGGTTGATCGAGCACTGGGAGATCCCGTCGATGACATATTCCACCGGCTCTTCGGCCGTGATGATGCTCGTCTGGGGATCGTTGATGTGGTTGATGCAGCTGTAGACCGTGGTGGTCTTGCCCGACCCGGTCGGCCCGGTGACCAGGATGACGCCGCTCGGCAGATAAAGAGCGTCCTCCTTGAAGCGCTCGAGCATCCGCGGCGCCAGGCCGACATCCTCCAGATGGATCAAAACCCCCTGGCGGTTCAGGAGCCGCAGGACGATTTTTTCACCGTACACCGTCACGTAAAAGGATGCCCGCAGGTCGAGCTGGGTGTCACCGTGCTCGAAGAAGAACCGCCCGCCCTGGTGGCGGCGCTTCTCGGTGATGTCGACATCGCACATCACTTTCAGCCGGTTAGTGACGGCTCCCATCAGAGCGGAGGGGAAATCTTCGTAATGCAGCAGCACCCCGTCCTGACGGAAGCGCACGCGGATGTGATCCTTCAAGGGCTCGATGTGGATATCGCTGGCCTGGCGCGCGATGGCGGCCGCAATGATGCTGTCGACCAGTGCGACGATCGAGTGCTCGTCCGAGGGCGATATGCGTTCGCGCTGCTTGGCGTTCTGGACGCGCTTGATGGCCCGCTCGATCGAACTGCGGCGCGCAATGGCCACGACCATGCGAGCGCCGAAGATCTCCCGGGCGGCCGCCAGTTCCTCCTGGTCCATGGGATCGGAGAAGGCGATCAGCGGTGTTCCGTTTTCCAGCCGGACGGGGATGAAGCTGTGGTTTTCGTACCACTTCGGCGGCACCCGGTGAAACAGCTTGGCGTCGATCTCGGCGAAATCCGGCTCGACGTACGGAAAGCCCATCTGCAGGGAAAGCACCTCGATCAGGGAACGCTCGTCGATCAGCCGGCGTTCCAGCAAAATTTCCCCCAGCCGCCTGCGGGGCTTCGTCTCGGTCTGGATCTTCAGGGCGATCTGGAGATCGGCCTCGCGGATGTGACCCAGTTCCACCAGCAGGTTACCCAGGCTCATCGGGGCCCGGAGGGCGCGCACGACCTCCTTGATCTGGTCTTCGGATACGACCTTGAGCTCCTTCAGCAACTCCAGGATAGGCCGCGGGGTGTCGAGCTTGGACTGGATCCGCTGAGCATAGGTCAACTGCTCGCGCGTGAGCTTGCCTGCCTCAATCAGCAACTCGACGATGTCGACCAGCCGGTTCTCCGGCGGTGCGGTGATCGAAGGGGTGTTGGGGGCGGTCTCTGCGGTCTTGACGTGTGAGCTCACCGTATCATTTCCTTTTTCAGGTAAGTAATGAGACACCTCCGCGCCTGGAAGGATCTGCCACCCCCGGGAACGGCATGCCTGACCGACACGGCCGGCAGCGGCGTCGGCCCCTCGGATGAGATATCGGCATTTAAAGGACTAGGCTTTAGGGACTTCAGCTGGAGCTCATACGAAAGACGAGGATGGTCTCAGCCTGCGCCCCGGAACGCAGGTTCATCTTGTGGACCCGGACCCGGAAGGACTGGGCCATGCGCCGCATAAACGCGTCGCTCGTCCGGCGAACTTCACCGACCAGGATGACCTCACCGCCAGGCTTCAGGAGCAGGGTGAAGAGGCGTTCCAGCGGAGCGATATCCGCGTCGCGGTAGACCAGCTCGGAGCCGATGACGGTGTCGAAGGCCCTCGCAACCGCGGGCTGGCCCCAATCCAGATGGACGACGGGCAGCCGCGGCAGCCCGTTCAGAACGGCGGTGGCCTTGGCAAACGCCAGCGCGTGCGGGTTGGCCTCGCTGCAGGTGATCCGATGACCGCAGGCGGCGGCAACGATGCTGACATGCCCCAACCCGCCGCCGATTTCGATCATCTCCCGCTGGGGGTCGACGGGCATGGAAGCCACCAGTTCCGCGAGCACGATGGAGGCCGGCCAAACTCGCGCCCACAGGGACGAGTCGCCGCGGGCGACAGCGTTCTGGCGAAACGGTTCGATGCTTCGTGGGACGAATATAGGATAGGATCTTCCGCCGATCACGATCTCGGCCGTCTCGGCGTCATAGGCCGCATGGAAGGAGTCCAGGGAGAACATAGGCCGCCTCGCCCGAGGAGGGGCACCTCCATTAAGAAGCCTTCAGGATTTGCCTGCATTCCGCCAGCGGAGCAAGACCGGAGATGGCGGACGGCAGGCGCTCATGGGCGCCGATGACGAGAAGCCCCGCCGATGCCAGCGCCGGTATCAACCGGGTCAGAATGTTTAGCCGGACATCTTCGTGGTAGTAGGTGAGCACGTTGTTCCGGAGAAACACCATGTGAAACCCCTGTCCCGGAGGAGGATCGCGCAGGTCGTGAACCATCCAGACGACTCCCGCTCGGAGAGCGGGATGCACGGCGAACCGTTCGCCTCCGGGCTGTGTTTCAAACCAGCGGGACCGATCCGCCGAGCCCAGCTCTCTCAGGCTGCTTATACCGAACACCCCGCGCTGGGCCATGGCCAGGTTATCCGGTTGCAGGTCTGTCGCCAATACCTCGAAGGCGGGCATGTTCCGTCCAGCCGCCCGCAGGTTTTCCCATAGTATCTTGAGGCTGTAAACCTCCTCGCCGCGCGCACATCCGGCTGACCAGATTCTGAGCCGTGCCGCATCGCCGTCCAGCAGCTGCGGCAGGACGCGCCCTTCCAGAACCTCCCACAGCCGTCGGTCTCGAAAAAACCGGCTGATCGGCACCGTCATTCGCCGTTCGCATTCCAGCCTGACCGTTTCCTCCCGGCTGAGGCGTTGAAGATAGTCGAAGATGTTCCGACAGTCCAGCTGCTGCATGTGCGCAGCGATCCGCCGTTGCACGCCCCGGCGGACTTTACGGTAGCCGCTCCATGAGAGGCCTAACCGGTCCAGCAATAAGCGGAAGTGCTCCGGGTCCATGCCCTCACCATCTCAAATGGGGCGGTCGAAGTCAAAACCGGGCACCGGGGCCATCGGCCCGCTTCATTCCAAGCTTGTCACCCACCGGTTCCGGTCGTATAATGCAACCCACTATCGCAATCCCGATCGTACGAGGTGAAGGCCGACGATGGCAAATGTCTATTACGTAGACGGAAAGTACGTTCCGAGCTCTGAGGCGGTGTTTCCCATCAATGATCTCGGCTTGCTGCGGGGATACGGCTGTTTTGATTTCATGCGAACGTACAACGGCAAGGTGATTTTTATCAGGGACCATGTCCAGCGTCTGTTCCGCTCGGCGAGGCAGATTGGAATGGACCTGCCGGTGTCCGAAACCGAGCTGATTCATCTGGTGGAGGAGACCCTGAAGCGCAACCCACCGGTGGAATCCAACGTCCGCATTCTGGTCACCGGAGGGTCCAGCCCGGATTTTATCACTCCTCAGGGCCGGCCGAGGATCGCCATCATGGTGGCACCGCTGAGCCAGTACCCCGCGACGTGGTATACAGATGGAGCCAAGGTCATCTCCGTGCCGTACACACGCGGCATACCCGGAGCCAAGAGCATCGACTACATCCGCGCCATCCTGGTCCTGGCCGAGGCCCGTCAGAAGGGCGCCATCGAGGCGGTCTACCTCGACCCCGAGGGCTGGGTGAGGGAGGGCACCACCAGCAACATTTTTGCGTTCATCAACGGAAAACTGGCGACCCCGGGCGCGGGGATCCTGAACGGCATCACCCGCCAGAAGGTGCTCGACTTGGCCGAGAAGACTTACCCTGTCGACATCCGCGAGATCCACCGCAGCGAATTGGCCACAGCCGACGAGGTGTTCATTACCTCCTCCAACCGCCTGATCGTGCCCATCGCCCGGGTGGACGAGGACGTGATCGGCACCGGAGCGGCGGGGCCGCGCACCCGGGCGGTCATGCAGGCCTTCGCTGAGTACACGACCCGGCTTTCCACAGTCAGCCTGTAAAGGAGGTGGCCATGTCCGGCCTCGGGATCTATGACCTGGTCATCGTAGGCGGAGGCCCGGGCGGCCTGACCGCCGGGATTTACGCCATGCGCGCCGCGCTCAAAACCATCCTGGTGGAGTTGGGGGCACCGGGAGGCCAGGTAAATCTTTCCGACTCGGTGGAAAACTGGCCGGGCGATGAGCACATCGGCGGCTCGGAGTTGTCGTTGAAAATGGCCCGGCACGCCCAGTCCTACGGGCTCGAGATCCGCTCGGACGAGGTGGTCGCCGTCGAGCCGGGCCTCGAGTTTCATACGGTCCGCCTGGCCGGAGGAGAGAGCCTGCAGGCGCATGCCGTGATTCTGGGCACCGGTGGGAGTCCGCGCAAACTGGAGGTGCCCGGGGAAAAAGAGTATTACGGCAAGGGCGTCTCCTATTGCGCCGTATGCGATGGATTTTTCTTCCGCAACAAGACCGTCACCGTTGTCGGAGGCGGCGACTCGGCCATCGAGGAGTCCCTCTATCTCGCCAAGCTGGCCAAGCAGGTCTACATCATCCACCGCCGGGATCAACTGCGGGCCGGGATGCTGCTCCAGCAGCGGGCCAGGGCCGAATGCAAGATCGAGTTCATCTGGAACTCAGTGGTGGCCCGGATCAAGGCCAACGCCGACGGCGTGTACGCGGTGGATGTGAAAGACACTCGCAACGGGGATATGCACGAGCTGGCCACAGACGGGCTGTTCATCTTCATCGGTTTCCTGCCGAATAACCGGCTGGTACCGGCCGGCATCAAACGGAACGCCGACGGCTACGTGATGACCGACGAGCAGTGCGCCACGACCATCCCGGGGATCTATGTCATCGGCGACCTGCGGGAAAAGTATGCGCGCCAGATCGTCGTCGCCGCAGCCGACGGCTGCACCGCGGCTCTGGCGGCCGCGCATTACGTGGAAGCCCGCAAGGCCGCGCAGGAGTGCGAGCTGCCGGAAAGCATGAAATCCGGATGGGCCCATTAGAAGCTGCTTCAGAGGCCCGTCTGAGTCCCGATGGCGGCGTTGTCCCGCGGCTTGAAATGTCCACGTACTGACGTGTACGCTC
>JBLMXM010000016.1:0-5870 GCA_050257775.1 Hyphomicrobiales bacterium | reverse complement strand
GGCGGAAGCCTTGGTGCAGGGCCGGGCGCTGAAGATTGAGGGAGGCAGCTTTGAGGTGGCTTCCGCGAGAAGGTTCAGGTGCCGCGATTGCCGGCATTTGTGGAAGCCCCCTGACGAAATGAATGAACCGGAAAAATGTCCGTCCTGCCAGAGCGGCGACATCCAAGACGTGAAGAAAGCCTCAGGACGCGACAAAGGATGTGGAGCCCGCGGAAGATGCGTCCGGGGTATTACCAACCCATGAAGAAAGGAGAATCCGCATGAAGGTAGGTTTTGCCGTCCAATCCGACGAAGGGATGAAGAGCAGGGTGTATGATCATTTCGGCTCAGCGCCGGTGTTTGTCATCGTGGACATCGTCAGCCATGAAATGGCGACCGTGAACAACAAGGATTTGAATCATGTGCATGGGGCTTGTAATCCGATCAAGGCCCTCGACGGCCGGAGTGTGGATGCGATGGTGGTCGGCGGCATCGGCGCCGGCGCACTCTCGAAATTAAACGCCATGGGAATTAAGGTGTTCAGGGCCGCAGCCCCCTCGGTGCAGGAAAACCTGGACTTGATCAGCCAAGACAAGCTTCAGGAGCTTGCCATGATCGGGGCCTGCCGTGGGCACGAGGGCGGCTGCGGGCACTAGGAGCCTCCCGTCATGGATTCGATCATCCTGAAGCCGATCGGCATCATTCACAGCCCCTTCACCGATGTGAAGTCCATGCCCATCCAGCCTGTCAGCGAAAACAGTGCCGCCGGGCACATCGACGTATTCCCCGAATTCGCCGCAGGGCTCAGGGACCTGGAGGGTTTTTCCCACATCCTCTTGCTCTATCATTTTCACCGGGCGGGGGCCTATTCGCTGTCGGTTACCCCTTTTCTGGACACCAAGCCGCGCGGCCTGTTTGCGACCCGCGCGCCGAACCGCCCCAATCCCGTCGGCATCTCTCTGGTTCGGCTACTTCGCATCGATGGTCCTCGGTTGCATGTCGAGGACCTCGATGTCCTTGACGGCACCCCTCTGCTGGATGTCAAGCCGCACGTACCCGATTTCGATTGCGCTCCGGGCGCGCGGATCGGTTGGTTGGAGAAAGCCACGGCCGAAATGCACAAGAAGGTCGCCGACGACCGGTTCCGCTGACCCAAAGTGGAGCCCCGCGTCCGCGCCAGCCGGGCCAGATGATGGATCGAGCCGAGTGTCGGTCCGACCCCGTCGTTCCCCTAATCGCCAGCCGCCCTCCAATCATCAAAGTGGCTTTGGGCATCGGCCTTTGTCCATAAACCTATTTTACCCGGCTCCTGGAAGGTGGAATCTTTTACATCCAGATACCTCAGGCCATCATAGTAGCACTGGATGTGGTCGCCGGCCATGGTCACACGCAGTGTATGCCATCCTTCGGTGCGCTTGACATCAGCGCTTTGGAGCTGGATGCGACGTCCCCGGTCGACCTTGTATATCCGGTAATTGTCCTCCAAGGGGTTGTACCGGGCGATGTAGTAGTTTTGCGGGCCCTGCGCCCTCCAGACTAGGCCTCCTCCCTGATCTTCTGAGCCCGAGACGGCTCTCATTTTAACCGACATGTCAATGTTCTTGTAGTTTGTTCCTCCGGCCAGAACGAGATTGAACGTTGCCCCCGAATTTTTGGCCACCTGGGCGAGCACATTGGGCTTGGACGGGGCATCCGGGTCGGCAACAATCCTCCATTCTCCGACTATAACGTTAAGACTCTCAGGAATATCGCCGGCTTTGTCTGAATCAAAGCTCCAGGCCTTTTCCGGAGTCTGCGCAGCGGCAAACCCACAGACCAGGACCGCAAACACCACGGCGGCCAGAATGCATTTAGCCATATCTTTCCTCTCCCAAACGATTACCTCAACACGGTCTGGTAAAGCAGGCCCAAGACGGCGGAGCTTCCGATGGTTTTCATCATCCCCAGTTTGAACCGGAACAAAGCAAGCACGGCAAAGACCGCCAGCAGGAGCGTTGGTACGTTGACCGTATTCAAGACCGGGACCAGCAGATGCGCCCCCATAAAATGAACATCACGGATCGAGCCGAAGATCGTGTGCAGGCCAAACCAGACCGCCAGATTCAGCACGACCCCCATCACGGCAGCGGTGATGCCCGACATAGCCGTGTTAAGGGACATGTTGCCGCGCAACGCCTCCACATATGGCGCTCCCAAGAAGATCCAGAAAAAACATGGAACAAAGGTTACCCACTCCGTCACTACAGCCCCAAAGATCCCTGCGAGCATGGGGTCGAGCCCCGCAGGGCTGCGATAGGAGCCGAGAAAACCGACAAACTGCAAAACCAGGATGAGCGGACCGGGTGTCGTCTCGGCGAGCCCCAAGCCGTCCAGCATCTCGCCGGGGTTGAGCCACCCATAGGTATCAACAGCCTGTTGAGCGACATAGGCCAGCACGGCATAGGCGCCCCCGAAGGTCACCACGGCCATTTTGCTGAAGAAGGCCGCCTGCTGGAAATAGATGCTTTGCGGCCCGCGGTAATAGAGAATCAGCAGGATCGGGCCGAACCACAGCGCCGACCATGTGAACAGGACCTGAATGAACCGTGCGAGCGTGGGTTTGATATGCTCCGCCTGTCCCCTCTCCAAGAGGGCATCCACGGCCGACTCGTTGCAGGCGCCGGCAACGGTTTCCTTGGCTTTGGCTGTGGCAAACGCTTCAGGCCAGGCGCGACCCCCGACATAGCCGATGATCGCGGCGGACAAAATGATGATGGGGAAAGGCGCATCGTAAAAAAAATGCCCACAAAGGCTAAACCGGCGATGGCCATCATGGGCCGAGTCTTAAGGGCCTTTTTCCCGATGCGCAGGACGGCTTCGATCACAATCGCCAACACCGCTGGTTTGAGGCCGTAGAACAGGGACTGGACGACCGTCAAATCCCGATACCCGGTGTATAAAATACTCAAGATGAGCAGACAGATAAAACCGGGGATCACGAACAGGGTTCCGGCAACGATCCCGCCCCAGGTCTTGTGCAGCAGCCAGCCGATGTAGGTCGCCAGCTGCTGGGCTTCAGGCCCAGGCAGCAGCATGCAATAGTTGAGGGCATGCAGGAACCGGCTTTCGCTGATCCACTTTTTTTCTTCGACCAAGTAGCGGTGCATGACCGCGATCTGCCCGGTGGGGCCGCCGAAGCTGTTCAGCGCTACTTTCACCCAAAGCCAAAAGGCTTCTCGGAAGGACACGGAAAACGACGGGTGTCCCGCGCAAACGTCTTCCGCGATGGACTCCGGCGCTTTAGGTTTCATGACAGTCGCCATCCAGGCTCTCCTTTTCGGCCGGACTCTGTAGATGGTGACCTGCCGGCCGAATTCTTAAGAACAGGGCTTGAATTGACAAATGATACTTATGTATCATATTCCTGTCAACCGTATCATGGAGGAGGCAATGGCCGAGTGCAGTCAGGGGCGATGGTTGCTGCTGATTTACCAGATCCCGCCGAAGCCGGCCTATCTGCGGGTAAAGGTCTGGCGGCGGCTGCAGAGCCTGGGCGCGGTCGCCATCAAGAATACGGTCTATGTCATTCCGAAATCCGACGACACGATCGAGGATTTTCAGTGGGTGGCGCGCGAGATCGTGGAGGAGGGCGGCGAAGCAACCATCTGCGCAGCCGGCTTCATCGAAGGCCTCTCGGACGAGCAGGTCGAGGCGTTTTTCCATGCAGCCCGGGATGCGGATTACGGCCAGTTTGCGGACGATGCCCGCGAGTTGCTCCATTCGGTGCCCAAGCGAACCCAAAAGGCGAAAGGCGAATATCATTCGGCTTTTGAGGCCGACCTCAACCGGTTGCGCAAGAGGCTGACCATCATTACGGCAATGGACTTCTTCGGAGCCCCGGGGCGCAGCGTTGCCGATGCGGTGATGCTTCAACTGGAGTCGCGCCTGGGACAGACCCGCAGCGATAGATCCCGTGCATCGAAAGACGAGCGCCTGGCGGTTGCGGATTTTGCAGGGCGAGCCTGGATCACCCGCAAAGGGATTTACGTGGACCGAATCGCCTGCGCCTGGCTCATTCAGCGGTTCATCGATCCGAACGCCCAAGTTTGCTTTGTGTCGGACAAGAATTACAGACACAGGCCCCCCGACGTGCGTTTCGACATGTTCGGAGGCGAGTTCACCCACCAGGGTGATCTGTGTTCGTTCGAGGTGCTGGTCAAACGCTTTTTCCCGGAGGATCGCGCCCTGGGAAGAATCGGCCGGATCGTGCACGACCTTGATCTTAAGGACGGCAAGTTTCGGAAGCCCGAGACGGCCGGTGTCGGTAGCTTGATCGAGGGAATCGGTTTGGTCCACAAAACGGACGAAGATCGGCTGGAGGCCGGGAGGGTCGTGTTCGATCATCTGTATGCCAGTTTCAATCATGATTGATGCAGATGTTACCGCATCGCGGTTGCCATCGGGAGATTCTGGGATTGATCAGAAAGGGGGCGGACAAATGAGCGTAAAATCAAAAGACATGCAGAGAGGTTCTAACCGCATCAGGGTGTTCATACCGAATGCGCGCTTGCTGACCAGTGCCGAAACGAAGTCCTTGCCGGTGAAAGATGCAGAGAAAGCGGCGACCAACGGCCTTTGGGTCGAGGTTGACTGTCCAGACGACAGCTGCACCATCGAAGGGGGGCGCGCCTGCCTTCCGGCCACATTGGCAGCGCGGCAGAAGGATAAAGGGATCTGGCTGAAAATCTTCTGCCCGGAGGATCGCTGCTACTTTGACGCTGCAAGCGGGCTTCCCTGAGCCCACCCGATTGGAAAAGGGAAACGTCGTTTAGGCCGGTTGGGGTGGCGCTTCAATGTTTTGCGATGAGTTTGCGGATTTCCTCGCTCTGGATGCGATGCTCGGAGGTGCCTTTGCGTTCGAGGGCCTGGGCGAGCTTCTCCAGGAGGTCCTCCAGCCGGATCGGTTTGAGCAGGTAGTCGTAGGCGCCGTACTGCATCCCCTCCATGCTGGTTTCAAGCGAAGCGTGACCGGTGAGGAGAATGACTTCGGCCTCGGGTTGGATTTTCTTGATCTCCCGCAGGGTCTCGATGCCGTCCATGCCTCCCGGCATCTTGATGTCCAGGACCACCACGTCAAACGCGTGTTCCTTCACGAGCCGCACGGCCTCCTCCCCGCTGGCGCAACCGAGGGTTGACAGTTTCCTTTTCTTGAGCCGGTTCATGAGGGTTTCGAGAAAGTCGCCCTCGTCGTCGACTACCAGGATGTTCGGCTGTGGCATTCGCCCCCCCTTTGCATGAACTGAATTATTTCTTCGCCGGTTGCACGATTGGAAGCGTGATCGTGAAGGTGGCCCCTTCGTCTTTCTTGCTTTGCAGGCTTAGATTGCCCCCCATTTTTTCGATGATGTTATAACTGATCCAAAGACCCAAACCGGTCCCCTTGCCGGTGCTCTTGGTGGTGAAAAAGGGATCGAAGACCTTTTTCTGCATGGCTTCGGGTATGCCGGGGCCGGTATCGGAGACCACGATCCGGATATCGGACTTGTTGCGCTCGCTCTTGACCGAAACCGTTCCGTCCTTGCCGATGGCGTCGATGGCATTGTTGACCAGGTTCAAGATGACTTGCTGGAGCTGCGCCTGGTCCCCGGCCGTGATGCCCAGGTTGTCTGCCAGGTCGGTCTGGATGTCGATGTTGTTGGCCCGGGCGTAGTTCTCCAAAATGTCGACCGTCTGGTTGATGGTCCGGTTGACGTCGACATCTTCCAGGCGCGGCTCCATCCGGCGCGCATAACCCAGCATGTTGTGCACAACCTTGCGGGCGCGTTCGACGTGCTCCTCGATTTTTTTGACCGTAGTCTTGAACTCCTCGATGTTCTCACTCTTCTGGAACTCTTCCTCGTCGAGCAGATCCT
>JBLMXM010000015.1:0-6174 GCA_050257775.1 Hyphomicrobiales bacterium | reverse complement strand
TTCACCCTCAGTCCAATTTCATTTGATTTTTCCAGTTTGATCAAGGTATATTTCACCTAAATTGTAAATTTCCCCCCTTCCGCCGGACTTGAAGCAGACTCTGATTTCGTCGGCTGGTTCGGACCTCATTCGGGTTTCTTTCGGACTCATCTATTTCATCCTGGATTCGGCCAAACCTTCTTCTTCCCCAGGAGGTGAGCCCATGGCACAGGAAGAATTCAAGCGTAAACTGACTACGATCTTAAGCGCCGACCAGGCCGTTTACAGGGTTGATGGGTGCCGGCGAGGCGGCTAGGCTGTTTGGGTGCCATTGGATTAAAAAAAACAATCCACACATGTAAGGAGGTATGGGTATGGAACTTCAAAAAACCAATAAAGATGCGATGATTACCAATTTTTCCACAATAAAAGCAGACGCAAACCTTAAGGAAGCCTATGATGAGATCAAGAGGAATTTGGAAGGGCCTCCTCATTTGCTTGGGCTGATTGTGCTCGACGATAAGGGAAGGTATGCCGGCGTCTTAACCATCGGCGATTTCATGCAAGAGCTTCGCAAGCTATATCGTGACGCCTGTGACAAGCCCGGAAAAAAGGAATGGATGGAAAAGTTTTTCGACCAATGTGAACTTGTGGGTATAAAGAAGGTCTCGGATATAATGAGCGGTAAACGTCCGTCAATCGGAGTAAGCGATCTCTTCGAGAAATCATGTGAAATGATCTTATACAAGAAGCTGCACCTACTCGCAGTAGTCGATGAGAGCTCAAAACCAATTGGCGTCATAACCCGAAGGATGGTGTTAACGGATATAGCTCCTAGAGTTTTCAAATAGACGGGAGGTCGATTCTGCACGATAGGTGTGAGGTGCTAATCGCGTGTGTGGAGTACCGCTCGCAGATCGCAACCTCTTCTTGTCCATGGCCTCTGTGCTGGTCGCCTTTTCTGAGATCGGGACTACTCCGTTGTTGAATTCGACCTGAAGCCCCTCGATTCCGGGATTCTGTTCGTCGATATGCTTCTTGATCTTTTCCGCAGCATCCTCATCGCGGTTGAACCGCTTGCGGCCGATCTCTTTCACAAAATCAAACCGTCCCATCGTGTCCTTTTTTCATTTTCTCTATTAAATTCAGGTGCGTTCTAAGGCGCCTTGTCCAGCGCCAAGCGCCCGGGCCGCTGAGGCATCTGCCGTGTCGGTCTGTCCGCGTGAATATTCATCAGCTTAACTTAACGTCCTTTCGATCCTAACGGTTTTTAGAAAAGGTCGATGAAACTGAATCTTCAAAGCGGTGTCAGGGGTTATAATCAGTGTCTTTGATAAAATGCTTCTGTTTGAGCTGGCATGGTATTGACTTTTCAATGGACGAAGTTACTGTCCGGGACATCATCTTGTGAAAGACCGATTTTTCCGGGGATCCGGATCAACCTTATACGAGAGGAGGATCAATGGGAGGCGTATCATTAATCGGTTTTCTGATCGTTGGACTGATCGCCGGCTGGCTCGGCGGCAAGATCATGCGCGGCGGCGGGTTCGGATTTGTCGGAAATCTGGCGGTGGGAATCGTCGGCGCATTTGTGGGAGGATTTCTTTTCAACGCACTGGGAATCACCGGGTTCGGATTTGTGGGCGCCTTGGTGACGGCTACAGTGGGCGCAGTAGTTCTTCTGTTCGTTGTCGGCCTGATCAAACATGGATGATTCACCAATTTGCAGCCGCTACGATTTCGGTACAACAAGCAGTCAATATCACAAACTTTCTTTTCGTATGTTTCACTGAACCCAAACGGAGGTGGATGATGAAAAGCAAAAGCGATTGCCGTTCCTTTATCAATCGAAAGAGCATCGCGCTTCTGGCTGCTGCCATTTTGATGACCGGGGTACTGACTGGTTTGGCTTCGGCCAAGACGGCTGGCGAAATCGATGCCAGTGTCAATGCGTGCCTGGGCCGCTTCTACAAGCAGGTTCCGGGTGGAAAAGAGCTGGCCGCCAAGGCCAAAGGAGTGCTGGTGATGCCCAATGTTATAAAAGCGGGCCTCATCGTGGGCGGTGAATACGGGCAGGGGGCGCTTCGGATCAACAAAAGAACCGCTGCCTACTATAATATCGCCTCAGGGTCGATTGGGCTTCAAATCGGCGGAGAGTCCAAGGATATCCTGATACTGTTCATGACCGACGATGCGCTGAAGCAATTTCAGGCCAGCCAGGGGTGGGAGGCCGGTGTCGATGCCAACGTGGCGTTGGTGACCATGGGGGCCGGCGAGCGCGTCGACTTCACCAAGATGCAGGATCCGATCATCGGTTTCGTTTTAGACGTCAAGGGCCTCATGGCGGACATATCACTCAAGGGAGCGAAGTTCACCAAAATTACGCCTAAATAACAGGCGCATTTGAACGGCCTTGGGCCGGGTCGATTCCGAGATACTATCGAGGTATTGACCCGGCTTCTCTCCAAGAATCCCCGATCTTCTGTTCGCCTTTTAGTTGGAATGGTATAATTTATACCGGCGATAATGCTAACGGCCGATTATTCGCCGGCGGCGAGAATCGACGAAAAGCAGCAGACCGGGCAGGAAATTTGGTATGGGCGAATAAGGGAGGTTGGTCATTGTTTCGACGCTTGTCCGAGACGAGCGCGAAACACTTAGGCTTTGGGATGTAAGATCGATTCGGCTGAATTTGCTTGCGAATGTGCGCGATAAATATCTGCCCAAAGCCAGCTTGTACTTCTATCAAGAATCTCCTTCTCTTTAGAATTCCTTCCTGACTTTCTCCGCTATCTCTTCCGGAAAGCCGACGCAGATGCTTTCGTTGTAAAGGGTGCGCAAGGCGGTCGTGTCAGGTGTGGCCAGGACCGGATTGTAATAGATGCGGGGCGAAAAAACCAGGTGAAGCCTCGCAAAACGGTCCTGCTCCCTGCCGGGGAAGAAGCATACATTGAAGTTGTAAATGCCCATTTTGTCATAGGCGGCCATGGCGGAAGTCAGGCCCTGCGCGACGGCGGCCACGTCGGCTTCGGAGAGATCCAACATGGCCCGGCAATCATCCACCACCCCGACCACATCGCCGGCGACGCCGAATGGGGCGTAATTGGCCAGCCAGGAGACCCGGCCGATGCGCCCAATATAGCGCTCGCCCCCGGCTCGCTCCACCTGAACCAGGTCGTCCCAGAAGGTGATGCCGTTTGCCCGGAAATAAGCCTCGCCGGCGGCCAGCTCTTCGCGCAGCTGGTTCGGTGCCGTGGAACTGGCGAACACCTGCAGGTGCGGGTGAATGAGCGAGCTGCCGGAAGCCGGCATGTAGTTCCAGCTGATCAGGTGGTAGACCGACTCGGGATGTTTCAGCGCCTGCACGCGGCGGAAAAAGTCGAGCGCGAGAAAAATCCCTCCCGCAATCCGCTCCGGCTCAAATTCAGTCATGGGGATGTAATGGCGGCTGGAGAGCGTGGCCACCGCGCCCAAGCCGTCGTAGGGCGCGAGGTTGGGAAAGAGCACGTGATCGTTCCGGAAGAACCGTCCGTCCGGCACGATTGCTTCCGGAAAGCACGGGGTCGCCTTCAGCACCCGGTCCGGGCAGAAGGGGCAGCTGGCTTCGGTCCCGGCAACGAGCTGGCCGAGATCGGGTTTTTTCCACTGCAGGCGCATGAAATGGCAGATGCGTGAGGTTCTGCCTGTGAGAGGGTCCGTCCGGACCTCGACCGGGATGGTCTTGGGCTGCATGCCGTTGGCAGGGTCCAGAATGCGAGCCTCTTTCCGGGTGACCTCGAAATTCATGGCCGTCCTCCTGTAAGTTCAGTAAAAGGTCTCCGAATATACGAAAGATCCTGGGAATCCCTCGTCGACCAGAAAGGTCACATCCCGGATCATGTCCTGTCGTCCGCACAAGTAGAAATCGCAGGCTCGCCGGGGCAGATGCGTGGCAATGTAGTCGGTCACCTGGCCGGCAAAGTGCTCGGCCGTTCTAGGCTCGCTTTCCGAAAGGCAGGCCCGGTAGGCTGCCGCACGGGGTTGGAGGAACGTGTGGTAGTACAGGTCTTCAGGTGCGGCTACGCCGTGCAGAAGGGTGAACCCGCGAACCCCGGATCCGGCCATCGCGCAAAACGGCGCAATACCGGTCCCCGTGGCGACAAACACGGCCGGCCGTGAGGAAGCCTTGAATGTAAAATAGCCGTGCGGGCCGGTGAAGGTCAAGGTCAATCCGGCGGGGGCCTGCGCGAGCTGCGGTGAGAGCAGACCGCCGGGCACGTTGCGGATGCATAAGCGAATCTCGGGTTCATCGGGCGAGGATACGATGGAGTAATCCCTTTCGGAGTCGCCGTGTTTCAGACAAATGCGCTGCCCGGCTGTAAAATCAAACTTGGGCGGCTTGGAGAGGATCAGCTCGAAGGCTTTGGGTGAGAGTGGCCGGCGGCTGACGATCTGCGTGGTGAAAAGCTCCCCGTTCCCTGGAGGGACCGGCCTCACCGCTTCCATAAGCTGTCCTCGACGCCTTGGGTGCGGTTGACGTACCGGGCTAGAACGAAGAAATAGTCGGAGAGCCGATTCAGGTATACAACGGCTCGGCCTAGCTGATCCGCAGGCCCGGCATCCGGCCCGGCGGATGCCAACCCCACCGCGCGGCGCTCGGCCCGGCGGCAGACCGCCCGGGCGATATGGGCCCACGCGGCACTCGCATGCCCGCCGGGCAGGATGAAGCCCTTGAGGGCAGGTAGACCTTCGTCCATGCGGTCGATGCGAAGCTCCAGGGCGGATGTCCGTTCGAGATCGATCGGCTGCAGCTGCCCTGCCGCCGGCGCGCCGGGCGTTGTCGCCAGCCAAGCGCCGACGTTGAAGAGATCTGACTGGATCTGCTGCAGATCGCCCCGGATGTCTGCGAGCGGCTCAGGCAGGGACGAGATCAGGGCTCCGATCACCGAGTTGAGTTCATCGAGGTCGCCGTAAGCCTCGATGCGCTCGTTGCCCTTCGGTACCCGTTCGCCGCTGAACAGGCTGGTCTGTCCCCGATCACCGGCTCTGGTGTAGATTTTCATCTTCTATTTGAAGATTTCCTTGAAGAACACCTGCATGTAACTCCAGGAGCGCTCGTCGGCCTTCTTGTTGTAAGCGATCCCTTTAATCCCAACCTTGTCCGCGCCCGGGTTCGTGAAGGAGTGAACCGCACCTCCGAAGTACACCATCTGCCAATCGGCACCGGTCTTGCGCATGCCTTCCTGAAAGGCCGCGATCTTCTCGGCGCTGATAAACCCGTCGTCGGCGCCGTGAAGAACAAGGATCTTGGCCTTGATCCGGCCTTCATCCTCGGGTTGCGGGGCCGTCAAACCTCCATGAAAGCTGGCCACGCCGGCCAGGTTGGCTCCGCTGTAAGCGAGCTCCAAAACCGTTGTACCGCCGAAGCAGTAGCCGATGGCGGCAATCCGCTTGGGGTCGACCAGTTGGTTCTTGCGCAGGATTTCAAGGCCGGCGTTGGCTCTCTCCCTCAGCAGAGGCGATCCCATCAGATGACCCATCAGATCTTTGGCCTTGTTCGGGTCGGTGGTCCACACGTCCTTGCCGTACATGTCCAGGGCAAAGGCGACATATCCCAGCTGGGCGAGTTTGTTCACCCGGGAGCGGACGTAGTCGTTCAGACCCCACCACTCGTGCACGACGAGCACACCGGGCCGCTTGCCGGCTTTGGCATCGTCATGCGCGAGGTAGCCCTGTAGAACGGTGCCGCCTTGCTTGTATTCGACGTTCCTGGATACGACCGTGGCCTGGACGGGCAGTGCAACGAGAAGAATCACGATGATCAAGAGGGCTTTTTTCATTATGGTCCTCCGCTTGGCTCGAGTTAAGTCCCTTAGTGTTGAGGGAAGAAATTGGGAAGAAATTAAATCTTCAGGCGGCCAAGTCAATAGAGGTCTTTCAGCTCTCATTATAGAATTAAGGTGGGCGCCTCCCCCGGATAAGCGGTTTCGCTACGCGGCTGAAACTCCCTGCTGGAAGCTTATAATGCTCAGGCGGCGAGAATTTGCTGCATGGTGGGGCCGTCGACATTGCCGCCGCTGAGGATGACCCCGACACGGCCCTTGCCACGGGTCCTGCCGCTCAGCAGGGCGGCCAGGCCAAGCGCGCCGGAAGGCTCCACCACTATCTTCAGGCGGTAGAAAAGAACACGGACCGCCTCCTTGATGGCCTCTTCGG
>JBLMXM010000014.1:0-5390 GCA_050257775.1 Hyphomicrobiales bacterium | reverse complement strand
GAAGCAGCGCGTGGGCATCGCCCGGGCTTATGCCAACAATCCGCAGGTCATGTTGCTCGATGAGCCCTTCGGCCAACTCGATGCCCAGACCCGCTACTTCATGGAGAAGGAGACCACCCGGATATGGGAAACCGAAAAGCGCACGGTGCTCTTCGTCACCAACAACATCGACGAGGCCATTTATTTGGGCGACCGCATCGTGACGCTGAGGGGCAAGCTGCCGGGCAGGATGCACCGGGTGTACGACGTCCACCTGCCGCGGCCGAGGGAGCACACCGACATGGAGTTCCTCACGCTCCGGCATGCCATCACCGAGGCTTCCGAACTGACTCTTTAGGACTGAAAGGGGAATCCATTAATGATCAAATCATTTGAAACGGTGCGGCGGATCACCTTCGGCTGCGGCAGCCTGGAGAATCTCAGCAACGAGGTCAAGCGGGTCAACGGCAGCAGGGTCCTGGTGGTCACCGACCCCGGTCTTAAAAGCGCCGGCATTGTGGATGCTGTAACGGCGATGCTCGACAAGGCGCGGCTGGACTACAAAGTCTTTGCCGAGGTGGAGCCGGATCCGAGGGTGGAAGTGGCGCTCGCCAGCGCAGACGCGGCCAAGGCCTATGGCCCGGATGTGATCGTCGGCCTGGGCGGGGGCAGCTCGCTCGACATCTCCAAGGTCACGTCGGTGATGCTGACCAACGAAGGACCCATCGAGAAATACTTCGGCATGGAGCTGGTACCGCGGCCGGGGCTGCCGTTGATCCTCATCCCCACCACGGCTGGAACCGGCAGCGAGATGACCTCCATCTGCGTGCTGTCCGACACGAAGAACAAGGTCAAAAAGGGCATCGTCAGCGAGCACATGTTCGCCCGGGCGGCCTTGCTCGACCCGCACCTCACGCTCGCGCTGCCGCCGCGGGTGACTGCCATGACCGGCATGGACGCTCTGGTTCACGCGATCGAGTCCTTCGTGGGCGTGCGGGCCACGGTCTTCACCGACACGCTCAACCGGCAAGCCATTCAGCTGGTCGCCGCTAACCTTCGCCAAGCCTTCGCGCAGGGCCAGAACATCGCGGCCCGGGAAAACATGCTTTTCGCCTCCTGTCTAGCGGGCATGGCCTTCTCCAACACCCAGAACGGCCTGGACCACGCGCTGGCGCTGGCCATCGGCGGAAAGTTTCACCTGCCCCACGGTCTGTTGACGGCCTTCATTATCCCCTGGGTAATGGAGTACAACCTGATCTCCGCCCCGGGAAAATTCGTCGAAATCGCCCGGGCCTTCGGCGAACGCACCAAAGGGCTGCCGGACGTCCAAGCCGCACGCCTGGCGGTCAAAGCAGTCAAGAGTCTGCTCGACGACCTGGGCATTTCCTACAAACTGAGCAGCTACAACGTCCCGCGCGAGGAGTTTCCGGCGTTGGCCAAAGCCACGGTGGGCGCCGTGCGGTTGATCAGCAACAATCCGCGCGCCGTCACGGAACCCGATGTCATCGGCATCCTAGAGACGAATTATTGAACGCTATTCGAGGGGGCCTGCCTCGGCAGGATGTCCCCGACCAAACGTCACATCGACCAAGGAGAGAGAGAACATGTCCGACACAGCACAGAACAAAGTTTATGATGCCGAGACGATCCGCGCCTACGAGGCGGAATATGTCCTGACGCCATGGACGGCGCAGAAAGGATTGAATCCTTTCGTGGTGGCTAAGGCCAAAGGGTGCTGGGTTTATAACCCCGAAGGCCGAAAGTACCTGGACTTGACCGCCCAATTCGTATTCACCAACTTGGGGCATTGCGACGACCGGGTGAACGCCGCCATCGCCCGGCAGGCCGGAATCCTGCCGAGCGTCAACTCCCAGTGGGCCACGGAGCCCAAGGCGCGGCTCGGCAAGCTGCTGGCGGAGGTGACGCCCGGCGACTTGAAGAAGTCGTTCTTCTCTACCGGCGGGACGGAGGCCAACGAGGGGGCTATCAAGATCGCGCGGTGGGCCACGGGCAAGCAGAAGGTACTCTCTCGCTGGCGCTCCTACCATGGGTCGACCATGGGGGCCATGTCCGTGTCGGCCGACTACCGGAACTGGTGTGCCGAGCCGGTCGTGCCGGGCACGGTGCATATTTTGCCGCCGTATTGCTACCGGTGCCCCTTCGGCAGGGCCTATCCGTCGTGCGACATCCAGTGCGCCAAGCATGTGGAGGATGTGATCCGGCTGGAGGGCGGCGCCCGGCGGGTGGCCGCGGTGATCGGCGAGCCGATTTTCGGAGCAGGCGGAGTGATTGTACCCGTGGAGGAATACTGGCCGATGGTGCGGGCGATCTGCGATAAATATGAAGCCGTGCTGATCGCCGACGAGATTATGACGGGTTTCGGCCGGACCGGAAAATGGTTCGGGATGGACAACTGGGGGGTGGTACCCGACATCATGACCCTGGCCAAGGGGATCACCTCGGGAGCGGTTCCGCTCGGGGCGACCATCGTCCGGCCCTGGCTCGCGGAGAAGTTCGAGACCCAGGCTTACCTGCACGGGCACACCTATTCAGGCCACGCCTTGGCCATGGCGGCGGCGGTGGCAACGATCGAAGCGTATCAGCAGGACCAGTTGATTGAACGGGCCGCCAAAACCGGGACTTATCTGATGCAGAAGCTGCAAGCGATCCAGGACAAGCACCCCTGCGTCGGGGAGGTGCGTGGCAAGGGGCTGTTCTGCGGAATCGAGATCGTCAAGAACCGCAAGACCAAGGAACCGATCCACGAGGCGCTCATGGAACCGCCGCGGCCAGCCACATCGAAAATGAAGTTCCTGGGCAAGTGCATGGAGGAAGGGGTTTACATCATGGCCGGCGGAGCCTCGGTGATCATGATCTGCCCGCCCTTGACCATCACCACCGCGGAGCTCGATTTCGGCCTTGACGTCATCGATCGGAACCTGGCGATCTGCGACGCAGATTATCAAAAATGATCATCAACCAGAAATCCCTGCGTGAGCAGGTGTACGATTTCCTCCGGGAAGAGCTCACCCGGGGCAGCCTGATCCCGGGCGCCGCCGTCAACCTGAACGCGATCAGCCAGGAGCTCGGCATCAGCAAGACCCCGCTGCGCGATGCGCTGCTGCAGCTGGATACGGAAGGATTTGTCACCATCTCCCCGCGCCGCGGGGTCTTCGTCAACCGGCTGACCCTGGAGGACATCCGGCAGTGTTACGAGATCATCGGCGCGCTCGAAAGCACCGTGATCCTGGCCGTCTTCGACAGCTTGCAGCCCCTGCACATCGAAAAGATGAAGCTCATGAACCGGGAGCTCCGGACGTCCATCAAGACGGCGGATTTCCAGGCCTACTACCAGCAGAACATCCTCTTCCACGATGTCTTTCTCGAGTTGTCCCACAACTACTCCCTCAAGCGCATCATCATGCCGATGAAGCAGCGGCTCTACGATTTCCCCCGCCGGGGGTACGTCAAGGAGTGGGAGCAGGCCAACTGCCGGGACCATGACCGGCTGATCGAGGCGTTCGAAACCGGAGACCGGGATGCGGCGATCCGGGTCTGGCGGGACGTCCACTGGTCCTTCGAGGTCCAGGAAAAATATATCCGCCGGTTCTACTTTCCCAAGGCCCGGGAGGCAGGCGGGGCGAAGACGCAACGCCTGCCCGCGTCTGCCCGCAAGTCCAAGAGCCCGCGCACCATCCAACGAAGATCCTCCGGCGGGGAGGACGTATCCGTCTGAACAGAACGGGTTGGGTTCACATGGCCATTCTTGTGATCAACGCCGGCAGTTCATCGGTCAAGTTCACCCTCTTCGGGTCGGACGGCGAAACCGTTCGGGCCGCAGGCATCGTCGAACGCATCGGCATTGACGGAACCCGCTTGAAGTACCGCGGCCGGGGAGGACAAGCGCTGGAGCGGCTTGTCCCTGTGGCCAATGCGGAGGAGGCCATGGGAACCATCATCGCCGCCCTCACGGACAAGGCCCACGGGATGATCGGCCGCATTCAAGAGATTGCCGCCGTCGGGCACCGGGTGGTGCACGGCGGAGAGACCCTCACCCAACCTACGGTAATTGACGATCAGGTCAAGTCTATTATCTTCGAATGCTGCCGCCTGGCACCTCTTCATAACCCGCCCAATCTCGCGGGAATTAAGGCCGGCGAGCGGCTCCTTCCGGACGCGGTTCAAGTGGCCGTGTTCGATACCGCCTTCCATGCCACCATTCCGCCGCACGCTTTTCTCTACGGCATTCCCCAGCGGTATTACACCCGGGACCACATCCGCCGCTACGGTTTCCACGGCATCAGCCACAAATACGTTTCCGAGGAGGCCGGCCGGTTCCTGGGCCTTCCCGTCGGCAGTCTGCGGATGATCACCTGCCACTTGGGGAACGGCTGCAGCATGACGGCCGTTCAGGGCGGGCGCAGCATCGACACCAGCATGGGCTTCACCCCGCTCGAAGGGCTCGTCATGGGCACCCGCTGCGGCGACATCGATCCGGCGGCAGTGCTGCATCTGATGGAACAATACGATTTAAGCCCGGCGGACATGAACGATCTGCTCAACAAGCAAAGCGGACTGCTGGCCCTGGCCGGGATCGGCAGCAACGACCTGCGGGATGTCGTCGCTGCCGCCGCCGCTGGAAACCGACAGGCGGACCTGACCCTGGAGATCTTCTGCTACCGGATCCGCAAGACCATCGGCGCCTTCACTGCCGCCATGGGAAGAACGGACGTGCTGGTATTTACGGCGGGGATCGGCGAGAACTCACCCGAGGTACGGCAAAGGGTGTGCGAAGAGCTGGATGCGCCGGAGGGCTTTGGGATCGTCTTGGATGCAGGCCGGAATGCCGCCTCCGACCAACAGGCCCGGGCCATCCACGCAGACACCAGCCGGGTCAAGGTCCTGGTCATCCCCACCAACGAGGAAATGGAGATCGCCCGCGAAACCCTGCAGACCCTCTCCGGCCGCTAGCGGTCTTCCTGCGCTTCGTCCCGCTTCAGCTTCCGAAAAATGGTAGAGCGGTCGACCTTCAGAATCTCGGCCACCCGGCTCATGGAACCGTAGATTTCGAGAGCCCCGTTCAGGACCTCCCGCTCAAGTTCCCGCACGATCTCTCTGAGAGACTTATCTCGGGTGTCCAGGCTCTCGAAGAGATTGCGCTTGCTGTCCCAGCTTTCCTGGAGCATGCAACTGCCCAAATCGGCAGCTTCGATAACCGGACGGTCGCAGGTAACCACCAGGCTTTCGATCAGGTTTTCCATCTCGCGGATGTTGCCGGGCCAGCGGTGGCCCGTGAAAATACCATCGATTTCATCTCCGAAACGCTTTTCCTTGCGGTACTTGGCTGTGTATTTATCCAGGAAATAGCGGGCCAGCGGCATGATGTCCTCGCGCCGCTCGCGCAGGGGCGG
>JBLMXM010000013.1:0-6334 GCA_050257775.1 Hyphomicrobiales bacterium | reverse complement strand
TGCCGTCAATTTTAACCACGACACCATCCTTCACTTTCACCTGGATACCGCAGTTGCTGTGACAGCCCAGACACACGGTGCGCACCACCTTGGTCGCCTCTACCGAATCCGGCTCCGGCGCGCCGGTAATCCATTCCTTGGGCTTCCCGCCTTCCGTCATGCAACCGGTTGTCGTCAACAGCCCGGAAAGCGCCATCGCTCCTTTGATAAAATTTCTTCGGTTCATGCTCATGAGGATGCTCCCTCCTATGCTTCAATATTTTCGTAAGGCAGGACCTTGTAAGTGACCAGAAACACGATGAACATGACGGCCATGGCGATAAGGCCAAAAGCCACCTTCCCCGGCTCCGGCGCCAGATGCTCCCACTGAAAATGGGTCATGGGCAGGAGCTGCCCGCCGATGAAGATATTCACGCACCCGTACAGGGTGCCCAGCATAGCGGCTATGGAAGCGATACAGGACACGACCACGTTTTCACGCATCTGCTTGAAGAGCGTCAGTGCAAACGGCAAAATGAGGCCGATGACCACCTGAAAAAACCAGAACTGAAAGGCCCGGGGCCCGCTGAAAAAGACTTCGCTCGCCAGGCGACCGCCAACGCCCGTATATTGGAGCAGGACAAAATAAATAAAGAAAACTGCGGCCTGTGCCAACAGGGAATACTTAAGGATTATCCCGAATTCAGCCAGATAGCGACGCTGCTCCACAAGTGCCTTGGCCGAGGTATGGGCCAGCCCGTTCTTGAGATGGGTCAACAGGATGAGGAATGCGGATCCGGAGCAGGCGCCGAAACTGAAGAAGATGAAGACCATGACCGATGAATGCCACATGACGCGCCCCTTGAAGGACGAAAGCAGGATGCCGAGGTAGATAAGACCCAAGAAGGAGAAAAGGAGACTGACGCCGGCCCAGAAACGTTCCCGCCCCTCCTGTTGCTTCCTGATCTCCCGGACCTCGCCTGATTCGACATGGTTGAACACCAAGAGGCGATAAATGGATTGTAAAGAGCTTTCCTGCCCCGCCCGGTGCATCAATTCGGGCCTGAAGAGGTAATAGGCGTGGATGGCGTAAGAGACCATGCAGAGGGTGATGATGTAGACGCCGTAGGCCACCGGCGAAGTCCAATGCCAGTTGTAGAACATCGTGTAGAAACGCTCCGGGTGAGCCAGATCCACGACGAGAAAGAAAGGGACCAGGGCCAAAATGATGAAAGGCTGAAAAGTCCCCACCTTTTCCAGGGGACGGTAATCTTCAGTTCGGTAGTAAAGCCAGCTCAGATGGGCCACGATGTGGGTCCCTTCGGCCAGCGAGATCAGCCAGAGATACCAGGCGATAAGGTAGCCCAGAGCTACACCGTGCTCGATCCAATAGACATATTGCACTGATTCGTTCATCATGACCTCCTTCCAAGAAGCCGGTTGTAGTCCGGGCCCATGATGCCTTCGTCTGCGTTCACATAGTGAACCTTGGGCCGCGTATCGAGGTCCGCGCGCAGCCGCTGCGTCGATCGGTTTTCGATATAGTGGGAAATTTCGCTGTTCGGATCATTGAGGTCTCCAAAGATTCGGGCCTTGCCGGTGCAGGCATCCACGCAGGCGGGCTGCAGGCCCTTGGTGATGCGGTGATAGCAGAAGTCGCATTTGTCCGCCGTGTTGGTGATGGGATTGATGAAGCGCGAGCCGTACGGGCAGGCAACCACGCAAATGCGGCAGCCGACGCAAATCTCCCGGTTGACATGCACCACCCCGTCCTCATAGGTGCGGTAGGTGGCCCCGGTCGGGCACAGGTTGAGGCATGGCGCATCTTCGCAGTTGTTGCATAGACGCGGCAGGAAGTGCGAGCTGACGTTGGGGTATTTGCCTTTGCTCATGATCTTCACCCAGCTGCGGTAATTCCCGTCGGGCACATTATTTTCACTGGTGCAGGCAATGGTGCAGCCGTGGCACGCGATGCAACGATTGGTATCGATGACCATGCCGTACTTTTTAAGCGATGACGTAGCTGCAAGGCCCGGAACGCCCTCCTGAAGGAACAGTATCCCAGCCCCCGTTGCCGCCGTAGCTTTCACGAAGTTTCGACGGCTCAGTTTCAGATCGCTCAGACGATCTGAGATGCTCTTTTGCGGCGTGTTCTTATCCTTTTCCATTTCTCCTCCGTCTTGATCCGAGGTTGTCATTGAACGCTAAGCCGGCCTTTAGCTCACGCTCATCTTTCCGGATGCATTTCAGCCAGTAGCCGAGCTCATCCGGATCTATGGGTTTGGTCAAGCAGGCATAAATGTGGTTGCGGATGGTATCCCTCAAGTCAGGGTGAAACCGCTCCTTTGAGATGCAGAGGAAGGGGATGGCTGGATGCGCCGAAACGAGATCTCGTAAGGTTCGGTTGTTTACTGCCACCGAGTCGATGTCAATGATGACGGCAACGCAGCTTTTCTCACTGAGCCAGCTTTTCAGTTCTGCCGGCGAATTAAGGGTTTGAGCGGCATAGTCGGCCTCTTGAAGCAGTCGGCATAGACTTGCGCTCTCTTCATGTTCTAAATTTACTATTAAAACAGACTGTTGCATGATATTATCGCTGTTGCTTCGTATGTCACATAGCGCGAGAATCGCATCGAGAAAGTGCACTCCAGCCGCACTCTACAGAGCAAGCTGAGTGCCAAAGGCCGAACATATCGTTTTCCAGGGGAGTGCTGGGTTGCACTTGGATTACGATAACCTGCTAACATAATATGAAATACATGACTTAGAACAATTCGGTGGAAGACGCCCTCAAAAGTGGTTCGAATGAAAATCTATAGGCAACATCGGAGAGCGTACCGTTCGATTTTCGGACAGGCAAACTTCTGCTGAATATTTTAATCAATTAAATCCAATTAGTTAATAGCGTACGAAAACCGTATGAATAAAGCCAATGACTGGACGATAGCAGAACGGGTTAGCGATGTTCCGGATTCGGTGGGACCAGACAGGACTAATGCACGGTCGGTGGGTTGAGCTGGTACTTTCTTATTTTTTCATAGAGGGTGCTGCGGCTGATGCCCAAGCGCAGGGCGGCCTCGGTTTTGTTCCAGTTGCACTCTTCCAGGACCTCCCGGAGCAGCCGGGCCTCGTTGTCTGTGATGGTCTTGCTGGGCGGAGGGGCGGCTTCCGGGGCCGGCCTCATTAATCCGGGCGGCAGATCCACCGCCTCCACCGCCTGCCCCTTGGCCAACACGACGGCGTGTTCGATCGTGTTCTCGAGCTCCCGCACGTTGCCCGGCCACTGATAGTTGAGCAGGGCGCGCATGGCTTCCGTGCTGAACTCGCGAATGTCTTTTTTCTGCCTCTCGGCGAACACCCTCAAGAAGTGCCGGGCCAAAACCGGGATATCGTTTTCCCGATCCCGCAGAGGCGGAAGCTGGACGGGGATGACGTTCAACCGATAGAAGAGGTCCTCCCGGAACTGGCCCGCTTTCACCTGCTCAAGCAGGTTCTTATTTGTGGCCGCCAAAATGCGCACGTCGACCGTCAGGGTCTGCTCGCCGCCGAGGCGTTCGAATTTCTGGCTTTGGAGCACCCGCAGCAGCTTGATTTGGGCCGTCTGGGATATCTCGCCGATCTCGTCCAGGAAAACCGTGCCGCCATGAGCCTGCTCGAAGCGGCCGGCGCGCCGCCGGGAAGCACCGGTAAAGGCTCCTTTCTCGTGGCCGAAGAGCTCGCTTTCGAGAAGCGTGCTGGGATAAGCGGAGCAGTTGATCACCACGAACGGCCGCCCGTTACGAGGGCTTTGCTCATGAATGGCCCGGGCCACCAATTCCTTGCCGGTCCCGCTCTCCCCCTGAATGAGCACGGTCGCATCCGTAGGCGCCACGTCTTCGATCAGCTTGTAGATGACCTGCATCTTGGGGTCTTTTCCGATCAGCCCGCTGAATTCAGCCGTGGGCTCGATGCGGGAGCGCAGGTTCCGGATCTCCTCCTCGTGGAGAATCCCCCGCCGCAGCGCGCCGGAGGTCTGGCCCAGGATCAGATCGATGACCTCAAGCTCATTGGTTACGCACGTGCACTCCGAGGGGCAGCCGATCAGCATGGCCCCCAGCAATTCATTTTGATGGCGGAACGGCAGCACCGCCAGTCGCCGGGCGCCCTGCATCTCAGACGGCAACGGGACGGCCGCCAAGCGCTCCTGCTGGAAGAAACCGATGCCCGTCTGCCCCGAAATCAGGCTAAAGGCGGAATCGCAGGCCGTTGACCCGAGTGCCGAATACCCGTTTTCGTGAGTCAAAAACGCCTCATCCTTATCACTGCTGAAAACGAGCAGCGCCATGTTTCGGCAGGCGATGATGCTCTTGAAGGTCTTGATCAGGTAAAGGCTCACATCGCGCAAGGCCGGCAGCGCCGCAATTTCTCGGGATATGGCCAGCGATGTACGCAGCTGCCGCTGAGCTCGGTCGAGCTCCTCGTTTGTTTTTTCCAGCTGTCGGTTGGAGGTCTGCAGCCTGTCGGTGTAATCCTTTAGGCGTTCCAGCATACGGTTGAAGGCGGCGGCCAGCCGGCTGATTTCAACCCGCCCTTTGATCCAGACCGGCTGAGCCAAGTTGTCTTCCCCGATCTCTTCGACCTGGTCGGCCAGCCGAAGCAACGGCCGCGTGAGGCGAAAAACGAAAAGCTGCCCGGCGATCAGCGACACCACCAGGACCGCCAGCGTGATCAAACTCATCTGAACCCAAAGCTCGCCCACCTTCTTGCGGTACGGCTCCTCCGAAAACCCCATGCGCAGCATCCCGGCCCGGCCTCCGAAAATGGGCCAGGCAATGTCCAGAAAGCGTTCGCCCTTGTCCGATATGATCTTCTCCACGTGCCCGGCCTCGGAATCCTCCACGGCATTGGCCGCGATCAGCTCGACCGGCACCCCGGCCTGGAAGGTGTGGCTGAGCACCCGGGCGTCACGAATGATGAAAATATAGGATACGGCAGGGTTGGCTGCGATCTGCCCGTCGAGCATGCGCTGCAGCCCTACCAGGTCGTTGGTTAGAACCTGCTCGGCGGAATCCAGGGCCAGTTTGTGGGCGACATGTTGGGCCTGGGCCACGGCGCCCTCGATCAGGCTGGCGCTGTAACGGTGGGTGACGAGCTGCGAGATAAGGATCCCGCTGACAAGGACAATGACGGCGATCGCAAGGAGCAGCGTGGATCTAAGGGTTTTGGGGCGCATGGGGTCCCTTGGCCGGATTCATTAATCCGGCGATCATCGCCCGGGCGGGCTCATACCATTCTTCCTGCGGAGCGACGAAGCGCTCGATCAGGAGCTTCTCCAGGATGCGCCGGCCCTCGGGGTCGTTGTGCATGGACAGAATGATTTCCTGAATTTTCTGGCGCAACTCGTCTTCGAGCCGGGCCGAGGCCACCAGCGGTGGGCTGCCGAAAGGCTGCGATTTGCGGATCACGCGCGTTCTGGATGTGTAGGTATGGTTAAAGTGCTCGAAATATTCCCACTGATGTCCGTCCACGGCCGCGCCGTCCACCAGACCCTTGGCAACCGCGAGGATCGAATTGTCATGGCTGTAGGTGAAGATCGTCTTGCTGAAGAACGATTCCGGCGTTTCGCCCACCTGTGCCAGCCAGAACCGTGGGACCATGGTGCCCGTGTTGGAGTCCGGGTCCGTAAAGGCAAACACCCGCCCCTTGAGGTCTTCCAGTCGTCGATACGGGCTGTCCTTGGGGACGATCAGGTAGGACTGATAAAACGGCTGCCCGCGCACTTGCGGAGTGGCCAGGGCCTCGAATCCGAATTTTTCCCGGGAGGCGGCGAAAGGACCGGTGCAGATGAAGGCTAAGTCGATCTGCCCTTTCGGGAAGAGTTCGTTTATCTCCTCGTAAGTTTTACGCTGGACTAGCTGAACGCTGTGGCCTGATTTCCTGCCGATGTAATCCAGAAGCTCCCGGTAGTAGATGAAGGTCTCCCTGGGGGAAATCATGGCCGCCACGGCCACTCGAAGCGAATTCTGCCGGGCTGGCCGAGCGTCTGGATGGTCTATGGCGACAGTTTTCGAGAAATCAACCGGCTTATAATCGCCATCGCGGCTGCATCCGAAGGGTGACCAAATTAGAGTCACACTAACTAAGAATGAGAAAGCAAACCTATATTGCATGAGCAATCGCCCCAGGAATTGTGACATGCCAAAATGCCGGACACAGTGAATAAGATTCATTAGTTGTAATACGATCAGGATAATAGGAAATTAACAGACGGAACAATCTCAGTCAATATGAAAAAGGCGGAAAAAACTATTGACTGGCGAAACAATGCGTTGTATTGGTATATGCGAATATATAAGGTTGATTATGAAAGCGTTTA
>JBLMXM010000012.1:0-6852 GCA_050257775.1 Hyphomicrobiales bacterium | reverse complement strand
CTGGATCGAACGATATGATCGTATGCCACCTTGTGGTGAGTCCTGTGAGAATTTCACCTGAGCAGAGCTGAGGGCATGCTCCATGAAGCGTTAGCACCCGGAAGAATCTAAAACTCGAAATCCGGGCTTGAATCAGGCACGCGAAAATTGACTTGCCAAATTGCACGGGAATCACGTACTATTTCCGCAATACGTCCGCATTATTGAGTTCTTTCACCGCCAGGGCCTTTTCACCGCAGGCACAAAGAGATCACGAGTGAACGCAAACACCAACTCGATGAAGGCGATGCGGCCGGGCGGGTCCGGCCGCTCGGCGGCTGCGCCGATTTACGCGATCGCCGCCCTGACCCTGGGTTTTATCTGGATCCCCGGCTTCATGGACGTCAGCTACGAGCATCGAGGGGTCCTGCTGTTCCTCTACGCGTTGCTGGTCACCGGCGTCTCCGCCTGGGCGGCCGCGCTGGCGTATCGCGGCTACATGGCGAGCGGGCTGGCCGAGATGCTCTATGCCGGTTGCGGCCTCATGGCCATGGGATCGTCCTTTCTTCTGGCCGCTTGGGTCATCGGATCGCCGGAGGGGCGGAACGATGCGGTCACCGTGCACGGCCTGGGGGTGCTGTGCGGCTCGCTGTTTCACCTGGCCGCGGCCCTGCACGCGGGACAGCCCGGGGTTCCCGGGTCGAAACCATCGGCCGGGAAGGCGCTGTCGGCGTATCTCGGTGTCCTGGTCCTGGTGGGGGGTTTCTGGGCGGCCGCCGCTCACAACCTGACCCCTGGGTTCTATCTTCAGGAAACGGGGACGACTCCGATCCGGGCGCTTGCGGTCCTGGCATCGGTGGCGCTATTGTCCGCTGCAGCCACCTTGCTGATCCGGAGCCCGAAACGGCCGTTATACCCGTCGTTTCGCTATTACGGCCTGGGGCTCGCCCTCATCAGCCTGGGACTGGTCGACGGGTTTACTTCCGTTCCCGGGAGCGTCCTCGGCTGGACCGGACGCATTTCCCAATCCCTCGGCCACCTGTATATTCTCGCAGCCTTCATGACGGCCATCCGCACGGCCCTTCGCAAAGGCATGGATGTGCAGGAAGCGGCGGCCGAGTATTATCTATACTCGGAAGACCACTACCGGACGCTGGTGAATGCATTGCGGGCCGCCGTCATTTCGATCGATCCCCGGGAAAGGGTGGTCTTGTGGAATCCGACAGCCGAGGCCATTTTCGGATGCTCGCATGCGGAAGTCGCGGTAAAGCCCCTGCCGGAGCTGTTTACGGCCGAGGGTGCCGAACGTGAAACGCTGCGGAAGGCGCTGAAAGAGCGGCCCGAGCGATACCTGGAGATGACGCTGCGCAGGAAAGACGGGGTGGAGTTCCCGGCGGATGTTATGGCGATTGCGGCGGGCGGCGGCTGGAAGCAATGGACGAACCTCATCATCCGAGACACCACCGACCGCAAGCAGGCCGAGCAGGCCCTGCGGCGCTACGAACTGCTGTCCGCGCACAGCCGGGACATTATTCTTTATATGCGGCGGGACGACGGACGCATTCTCGAGGCCAATGACTCCGCAGTAGCAGCGTACGGCTACAGCCGCGAGGAGCTGCTCAACCTCTGTATTCAGGACCTTCGTGCACCGAACACGCGAGGGCTGACCGAAGCTCAAATGGCCGAGGCCGATCTCATGGGCATTCTTTTCGAGACCGTGCACCGGCGGAAAGACGGCAGCACGTTCCCGGTGGAGATCAGCTCGCGCGGGGCGGCCGTAGACGGGGTGCGCACCCTGATCAGCGTGATTCGGGACATAACGGCGCGCAAGCAGGCCGAACTGGCCTTGGTCGAGAGCGAGGAACGGCTCCGGCTGGCCCATGCCGCCGCAGCGCTCGGCATGTGGATCCACGACGTGGACGCCGACACCATCGTTCTGGATGCCCTTGCGCAGGAACATTACGGCAGCGGGCCCTCTCAGACACTGGCAGAGATCGTCGCCCGCGTTCATCCGGACGACCGCGCGTTGCTATCCGCGAAAATCCGCACAGCGCTCGACCCGGCTGCGGCCGAGGACCACGTCGCCGCGGAGTACCGCGTGGTCGGCGCCGGCGGGGCTGAGCGCTGGCTCAGCATCGCGGGACGGGTGACCTTCGAGGGCGAGGGCGCCTCCCGCCGAGCCCTGCGCGCCTACGGAACCAGCCAGGACATCACCGACCGGAAGACAGCCGAACAGGCCCTGCGCGCGAGCGAAGACGCGCTGCGCCAAACCAACGAGCGGCTTGAGGAAATCGTCCGGCAGCGCACCGCTCAGCTGGAGGACACCGTGGCGGCTCTGAAGAACGAGGTCGTCGTTCGCCGGAAGATCCAGACTCAGCTTCACCAGCTGTCGCGGGTCTTCATGGACGCGGCCGACCCGATCACCATTGAGGACCTGTCGGGGACGATCATCGACATGAACCGGGAGGCCGAGAGCGTGTACGGCTGGAGTCGCGATGAGCTCATCGGCAAGCCTATGGCCACGCTCTTTCTGCCCGAACGCCACCACCTGGCCGAGCAGCTTCGGGAACGATGCCGCCGCGGCGAGGAAATTCGATACTGGGAGGGGGTGCGTCGGGCCCGGTCCGGCCGGATCATTCCATCCATCCTGACGGCGTTCCCGTTGATGGACGAATCCGGCAAGATCGCGTTTGTGGCCACGATTTCCAAGGACATTTCCGTGCGGAAAGAAATGGAGGCCCGGCTGATAGATTCCCAGCGTCATCTGCAGGACCTGTCGCGCAAAAGCCTGGAGGCGTTAGAAACCGACCGGCGCACGGTGTCCCGGGAGCTCCACGACAGCATCGGGGGGAGCCTTGCAGCGATCAAGTTCGGACTGGAAGACGCGGCCGAGCAGGCCGATCGGGACCCGGCTTGCCGGGTGACGTCGCTGCCGACCATCATCTCCCACCTGGCGGACACCATCAAGGAAACCAAGCGCATCTCGGCGAATTTGCGGCCGTTGACACTGGACGATCTGGGGCTTTTGGCCACCATCGAGTCGTACTGCCGGCAATTCAGCCAGCGGTACGGCGCTATCCACCTGGTTCGGGAGATCGAAGCGGGAGAGCAAGAGATCCCGGATGAATTCAAGATCGTGGTCTACCGTGTCATGCAGGAGGCCCTGACTAATGCGGCCAAGCACAGCAATGCCGACACGGTTCATATCCGCTTGAGGCGGGAGGACGCCCAGGTCGTGTTCGAGGTCGAGGACAACGGCTGCGGATTCAGCGCGAACGAGGTCTTAAACCGCGATGACTGCATGAGCGGCTTCGGGTTGAAAAGCATGCAGGAGCGTACCGAAATCTGCGACGGCGTCTTCACCGTCCGGTCCACGCCGGGGGCAGGGACCAGCATCCGGGTCACGCTGCGAGTCGGCGGCCCCGAGGCTGCGCTGAAAGATACCGCATGAAAAAGCCCTTGATGCTCATCCTTGCGGTGGGAATCCTGATCGGCGTGGCCGGCTGCGCCTCTCATGAGCTCCAATTGAAGCTCTCCGGTGCCAAGATGCTGAATCAGGTTGAGTTGGAGCAACTGTTTTATGCCGACCGGGTGGCGGAATTTTCCAGTCCGGAAGGCTCGGCCACCGTGACATACTATCCGGACGGCCGGCAGGACATCGAGTGGAAAAACGGCAAAGACAGCGGCTCCTTCAGAATCGAGAACGACGAGTTTTGCAGCACGTGGACCCGGTTGAGGAACGGCTTGGAAAGCTGCTCGAAAATCTACCGGATCGACGCGAGGGAGTATGAATTTGTAAGCCCGGATGGGGAGTATGCCGCTTCCATGCACCTGAAACTGAATTGAGCCATCCATCGAATGCAACCCGGGTCCGCAGGAGCCGCACCCGGCATCAGCCGCCGCAATCCCTCCCTTCAGGCTGAATTGAATTGGAACGTGCCGCCGTTTATGCTAAAATAAAAAAACAGCCTCGCAGCCACATTAACTCGAAAAGGGGGACCATGAAGACGTCCGGACGAATCGCCTGGATCCTTGCGGTTGGAATCATGACGGCCATCTCAGGGTGCAGCTATTCCAACTCTTCCACCCCGCCGGCAGCAGCAGCTCCGCCTGCGAGCCAACCCCTGGTCCCGCCCTATCTCATTCAGGCGGGGGACAGCCTGGATATCAAGTTCTTTTACAACCCCGAACTAAATGAAACCGTCACAGTCCGGCCCGACGGCTTCATCTCCTTGCAGCTGGTGAACGAGGTCAGAGCCGCAGGCCTCGAGCCGCGCCAGCTCAATGAAACTCTCATGCAGCTGTATGCCCGCGAGCTGAAAAAGCCGGTCATTGCCGTCATCGTGAAGACATTCGCCGGACAGCGTGTCTACGTGGGCGGCGAGGTCGGCCAGCAGGGCCTGCTCGCGATGCCGGCCGGGCTGACGGCACTCCAGGCCGTCATGCAATCGGGCGGGTTCAAGAACACGGCTCAACCCAGCGAAACGCTGGTGATCCGGAAAGGCCCGAACAACCGTCCTACCCCCCTGCGGGTCGATCTGGGCAGCGTCCTGGACGGCAGCACGAGCGGGCAGGATTTCAGGCTCCAGCCCGACGATGTCGTTTACGTGCCGAAGTCGCCGATCGCCAAGGCCAACCAGTTCGTGAACCAGTACGTCGAGCAGCTGTTCCTGTTCCGTGGGGTGAGCCTGGGGTTTTCGTGGGAGCTTCACGGCGACAAGAACAATTGACAAGCCATGAAGTCGAAGACCATGTTTTTGCTCCTGCTGGCGCTGGGGGCCTGGTGCGCGCCCTTCGCGGCCGGTCCGCACGCCCAGCTCATCGAGCCGACCCGCAGCCTCCCGGTCGCCTCCGAGGCCATGGGCCTGTTGAACGTCTTGAGCGAGCCGCCCGGTCTCGAGGTTCAGGTGGATGGCCGCATCATCGGGAAAACCCCCGTTTTTTCAGCCCGGTTTCCGGCCGGAATCCACGCCCTGCGCATCAAGGACTCGGAGGCCGACATCCGCCTGACAACCGGGAAGACCACTGCCATCAGCTGGTTCAAGGGCGCTTTCATCGAAATCCCCGAAGCGGCCAAACCTTCCCGCGAAATTCCCGGAGAACCCCGGGCGGCGCCTTCCAAGCCCAGAACGGAGGAAGGGTCGGGCGCTCAGCCCGGCGCTGCCAACGACGCGTTCTACTGGCCCTTGAATCCCCGCGGGCCGATTTACTAGATTCTAAGTTGAGCGATAGTTTCCGGATCCGTTGAGCCTGAGGGCAATGGGATCAAACCGCTCAATTTGGGTGTAACTGGTTTTACAACCCCGGATCACGCCCGCCGGCCGATATGAGCCCCAGCGAGCGCTCGCCCGGTCACCGCGGCCCCCGGGTCTGCAAGCGCTGGATGGCCGCCAGCTGAAGCCTGTAAATGATGGCGCCGTACAGCGCGGCCGTGGTGAAGAGCGCCGCTTCCAATACGGATGAAAGCGGACCGGCCAGAAAATCCCGCACGGCCGCCGTGAGAATGGAAAACCCCAGGGAAGCCCCGGTCACCCAGGTCAGCGTCTTGACCGCAGACTCGCTCCTGCGCCCGCGCATTTCCGCGACCATGTATCCCAGCAGCGTGAAGGCCGCGATCGCCTCGATAAACCGCGCTGCGAACACGATGCGCTCCATTTCCGTCAGACGTTTGTAGTCCAAGCCGCGGGACCATTCTCCCAGGGGCAGGGTGCTCGGCCAGACGGACAGCAGCAGCAGGAAGAGGCCGTAAAGGGGAAGCACCCGAGCCAGGGTCGTCAGCTCAAAACGCCGCTCCGCTTCATTCCGGTGTCTAAACAGCCGGGTCGAAAGCTGCGCAGCCCCGCCGACCGCAGCCGAGACGGCCAGGACCTCGAGCGGAAAGGAGGCCAGCGCCGGCAGGGTGCCGAGCAGAAACCATCCGGAGGCGTAGAAGGCCGGCAGGAAGTCGCCCCGTCGCCGGTCGGGAGGCCGTCGGCTGGTGTAGACGGATGCCAGCACACTGCCGCCGAACAGCCCCAACACCAGCATCAGCGCCAGCCGGTGAACCTCGCCGTCCATGGAAAGGCTGCCGAGCCACAACAGCGGGATGAGCAGGTAGACCACGTTCATGAGCGGCATCTCCAGGGCGAACAACGCGGACATCCGCTCCGGGCGTGCCTGCGGGTGTTGAAACGCCGCCGCGCACGCCCCCAGCCCGGCGCCGAGCCCGTTGGCGGCCACATCGAGCACGGATGGAAATCTGGCCGGCAGGAAGAGCTGGCCGGTCTCCAGCGCGGCACTGACCAGCGTTCCGAAGCAGAGCGCCTGGAGAACCGAACGCCAGCCGGTCTGCCTCCGGTACAGGTGAAAGAGAAACCCGAGCGGGAGGAACAGGACGATATTTTCAAAGACGTCCGAAAGCGAACCGCGCAAGGAAAACGCTACATGCTGGCGAAGCTTGAACTCGAAGGGGATCAGCGTGATCGCCGCGATCACCAGGGTCATGTAGGTCAGCAGGGCGTATCCCAGTGCCGACGGTTTCCGCTCCGGCGGGTTCATATGCATGAATCATAGCATACTTTGCACACGTTGGTATCCCCGCTGAAGGAGCTTTTCTCAGTTTGACACCCAAAGATGATTTCTTATCTTCAACCCAGCCTCTGGAACGGAGTGTCACTTGAGGATATTGAAAACAGGTCAATAGCAGCAAGGAGGTTGACATGAAAACCAGACGCTTGGCGTTGTGCTTTTTGCTGGTTGCCGCTGCCGGCATCTCTGCAGGGGTATCTTCGGCCCGGGCGGCGGACCTGGTGTCGATGTTGACCCAGAGCCTGGGTGTGACCCCGCAGCAGGCCCAGGGTGGCGCAGGCGCCATATTCGGTTACGCCAAGAGCA
>JBLMXM010000011.1:0-18418 GCA_050257775.1 Hyphomicrobiales bacterium | reverse complement strand
TGTCCGGGCCCTGTTTGAGAAGGACGGAGAGTTCGATGTCGACTACTCCGAGGTCCGCGGTCAAGAGCATGCCAAACGCGCATTGGAAATTGCGGCAGCCGGCGGCCACAACCTTATCATGATCGGGCCGCCCGGCTCGGGCAAGACCATGCTGGCCAAGCGGCTGCCGACCATTCTGCCTCCCATCACCTTCGAGGAAGCGATCGAGACCACCAAGGTGTTCAGCGTGGTCGGCATGCTTAAAAAAGATCAGGCCCTGATCACTCATCGCCCGTTTCGTTCCCCGCATCACACCATTTCCGATGCCGGCCTGATCGGCGGGGGGCATTTCCCCCGGCCCGGAGAGGTCAGCCTGGCCCACCACGGCGTTCTCTTCCTGGACGAGTTGCCCGAGTTCAAGAAGCACGTGCTGGAAGTCCTGCGCCAACCCCTGGAGGACATGAAGGTGACCATATCGCGCGCCTCTTCGGCCCTGACCTATCCTGCGAGTGTCATGCTGGTGGCGGCCATGAACCCCTGCCCCTGCGGCTATCTCGGGGACCCCAAGCACGCCTGCCGGTGCACGTATCCCCAGATCCACCGCTACCGCTCGAAGATCTCTGGACCGCTGCTGGATCGCATCGATATTCATGTGGAGGTGCCGGCCGTGCCTTACGCGGACCTGCTGCAGGATGCCCAGGCCGAGCCATCGTCAGAGATCCGCCGACGGGTTGCCGCCGCACGCCAGATTCAGTCGGCCCGGTTCTCGAGGAGCAAGATCTTCTGCAACGCCCAGATGGGAAGCCGCCACATCCGCACCCACTGCCGCATCGACGAGGCCTGCCGCCGGCTGCTCGAAGCGGCCATCGACAAACTCGGGCTCTCGGCGCGGGCCTTCAACCGCGTGCTCAAGATCACGCGCACGATCGCCGACCTGGAGGGAGCCACGGAGATCGGTGTGGCTCACATTTCCGAGGCCATCCAGTACCGTAACCTGGACCGGAGCAGCCGGCTTTCGGCATGAGCGGGACCGGACGCCTGCAGGATCTGCTCACCGCAAGCCGCCACACCGTGGTGTTTACCGGTGCCGGCATCAGCACGGAATCCGGGATACCGGACTTCCGGAGCCCGGGGGGTATCTGGAGCCGCCGCCAGCCGATCTATTTCGAAGACTTCCTTTCGAGCGAAGCCAAGCGTCGCGAATACTGGCGCCTGAAGTTTGTCGTGGATCGGGACATCCGGAAGGCCAAGCCCAACTCGGGGCATCTCGCCGTGGCCAGGCTCGTTCGATCCGGCCGGGCCAGCTGCGTCATCACCCAGAACGTGGACGGATTGCACCAGGTCTCCGGCATCGCCGAGGAGCAGGTGATTGAACTGCACGGCAACACCACCTATGCCGCCTGCCTGGACTGCGGCAAGCGCTTCGAGCTGGCACCGATCCGTGCGGCGTTTGAGCGCGATCAGAGCCTGCCGGTCTGCGACCGCTGCCGCGGAATCGTCAAGACGGCCACCATCTCCTTCGGCCAAGCCATGCCCTCGGAGGCCATGCGCCGGGCCGAGCAGGCCTCCCTGGCCTGCGATCTCTTTTTAGTCGTCGGCTCTTCGCTAGTGGTCTACCCCGCCGCCTCCTTCCCCGAGCTCGCCAAGCGCAACGGCGCCCGCCTGGTCATCCTCAACCGCGACCCCACCCCGCTTGACCCCATTGCCGACCTGGTGCTGAACGCCGAGATCGGGCCGGCCCTATCGGCCGTGGTGGGCCACGAGGATGACCATAATTTGTGACGTCAGCCGCCGGCAGCTTCTCGATAGAATGCGCCGGGAAAACGGGCTGCCCTTAAGCGAGCTCTGCCAAGATCACGCTATGAGCCGCCAGGCAGTGAGCAAGCATCTTGATCTGCTCGAGGTTGCCAATCCGATCGCCACGGTAAAGCAGGGGCGCGAGAAGCTGCACAATCAGCGGACACCTCTCAGCATTCGCGCATTACCTTTGAAATCGAGCCCGTCGGAGATATGGTTCGTTTAAAGATGATTCACGCGAACCTCAAGGCCGGATCGCAAATGGCGCGCCAGATTGCCGATGGTTGGCCGCGCGTGCTCTCCAGCATGAAGTTGTTCCTTAAGACGGGCAAAGCCCTTGATAGCTGGGCAGGCCATGAACCTGATTGCGCGAGACCTGCAGAAAAGGCAGCCGACGCTGACTGACTCGAGAAAATTCCCATCTGGGCATCTCCATGGTCACAGTCCATAACGTCACACGGAAGAAGGCCGGCAGGTGCTTTTTCCCCTCAGATGAATGCACAAGGCATCATCTGGCTTGACAGGCTGTAAACGGTCTGGCACAAAGAAAGGCGTTTGATATCCAATCGCCGCGTTCTTTCTGGATCGGGATGCAATCACCCCCTGCCGTCGAACAACCCGGTGCCGAAAACACCGATCGATTCTTCACCTCGCTGCAGACCCTGCGCCGGCTTTTCATCCGGATCGGTCTGGTGACCCTGGGGTTCTCCATAGGCGGGTATTACCTGGCAGGGCCGGTCCTGCGGCATCTGCGCGATTTGACCGGTGTCAGGCTGGCGGCTTACGGCATCCCGGAGACATTTTTCACGTTTCTCACCCTGGCTCTCGCCATAGGGGTTTTCGCCAGCTTTCCGTTTATCCTTTACTCCATTCTCGCCGGCGTCCAGCCTCTGTTCACTGAATTTTCAACCCGGATGATGCGCGGATTCTGGCTCGTCTCAGTGATTCTCTTTTATGCGGGGGTCATGTTTTGCGTGAACCTCACGCTGCCCTACGGTGTTGAATTTCTGCTGGAGTATGAGGGGCCGTATATTGAAGCCATTATATCCGTAGAGAAATTCGTGGGGTTTTGCCTGATATTTATTTTTGGCTTCGGTATTCTGTTCGAGCTCCCCCTCGCGATGATTCTCTTGGGGCGAATCGGCGTGGTGAAGCGCCAGAGCCTCGCCCGCAACCGCCGCTATGCCATTCTCATCATCACGATCGTTTCCGCCATCGTGACCCCCACACCGGACGCCTTCAACCTGGCGATGATGGCTGTGCCGCTCTATCTGCTATTCGAGGTCGGCTTATTGGGCATGCGGATCTACAAAGCGCCCTGAATCCCTGCAGCTGACCCCACTCCGGATCACTAGAAGCCCTCTCAAGTACAGCAGATCACCCTCTATGGCCGCGCGCAGGCCTGCCGACCGCGTGCTTAACATGCGGCTGCAAGTTCAATGTTATAGCACATGCGGGCTCTTGGATTTTCGACCCAGGACCGAAAACCCAGGCTGCCCTCAGCGTTGGCGGCCTTGAAGCGAAAGCCCAGTCCCGCCAGAGGCGGGATAAGCAGTACATTTCGAGAGGCCAGCCACCCCGCCATCCGGCGGACCGTCAGGGGTCAGATGAATTTTTGGAAATAGCTTCCAATTATGAGCGATGGCTAGGTCGTCAGGCCGTATTCTCTGACGGCCTTTTCATCGTAGCGGGCCTTCCGGGCTTCGCAATGCGGCCGGGGGCAGAGACGGCAGCTCAAAAAGGTCGTTTGCGACGGGAAGAAAAGGCCGGACACGGACTTGCGGGGGAGCATGAGGAGGTTTTCAGTAAGCTGCACACCGATGGAGGCCTCCACCCCGTTGAGAAGCGCAAATAAGGGCCGTTGCGCTTCAAGGGGCCAGTCCTCCAGCGAGCCTGGGCTCATCCAGGACAGCGTTTCGATCGCAAAGCGCCGGCAAAGCTGCTGGACCACATGGGAGCGCGCTTCGGCGAGAATTAGGTTGCCGATCATGTCGAGATAATACTTCTCCAGTAGATCCGTGGACTGGTCGGCCTTCTGCTCGAGGCGGCGGCCGATGGTGACCACGGCGGGAAACACGCGCCCGACCGTCTCCAGGTTTTTCCGAAGCACGCGGCTCCTGAATCGACAGCCTTCGATCACCACCTCGTCCGTGCCCTTGTCCTCGATGTAAGCGACCGCGAACGCGGCTTTGGCTTCGGCCAGGGCCAAGGCCTCCGATAGGAGGGGCTCGATCGGCTCCGGGCCGGGTGCTCTGAGTTTGGCTTGCACCCGATCCAGGCTGAGCTGGACAGGAATGGGGCCTATCGTTTCCATAGGGTGCCCTTCAACTTCCGGTGCAGGGCCGGCAATGGGAAATTACCGCACCGCCGTCCAACAGAAATGATCCGGCCCGCAGGGCGTGCGGGGTATGGTCAAAAATCGCCAAAGAATTCGCCCCAGCATCTATAAACCAAAATAACCGGATTCATAATAGAAAATTCGGGGTCACACGGCAAGGCCCCTTCCCGATTAGCTGCTTGACGGCCGCCTGCAAGAATGGCATGGTTCAACCGTCGTCCATGGGGTTTATCTTCTGCCGCGGGCAGGGGGCAGAGAACCGGCGGATGCGCCCATCGCCCAGGATCCGGGCATGACCAAAATCGTCGACCTTCAATCGTTCCGCGAGCGGGCTATCGAACAGAAGAGTTACGGCCCCTGGCAGAAGCGCTTCGCAGAGTCCTTCGGGGCCCACACCCGGGTATCGGATCTCTCCGACAAGACCCTCTTCAGCCTGGCCCAGCCCGGGGAGAGCAGTTCGACGGCTTTCTACGAGCTGATCATGGGGGCTCTCGATCTGGGTCCGGCAGCCAAATTCTACTATCTCGCCAATGATGAGCAGATGCGGGTGGTCGACATCCACTTGCTGCTGGCCGACCATGTGCGCTTTGAAATGATGCGGCGCCTGGGCTGGTTGCGGAACCTGCCGTGCGGCCGTTACAGCCTCGTCGAAATGGTCCAGCAGTTTGAATCCGTCAAGCAGCAGGCCCGGCAGAATCCGCCGGAGTTGACCGACAGCCACCCGGAGTATGGGGCCTACCGCCAGTTGGCTGGCGGCGATAAAGAGGTGTTCATCCGGCGGATGCTGCGTGACGCCATCGAGGCCTTCAAAAAACAGTTGGGCGAATAAGGGCGAGCACATGCATGTCAGCGTTAGTATGGCGGCGGCAGCCGCCTGGCTTGCATTGACCACGGGTGCAGTGACCGCGGCGGATCAATCGGAGGCGGATATCATAGTCGACCAATCGCAACGGCTGGTCGAGGAAATGATGATCAGCGGCGACCGGCAGGTGCCCGAAGGCCTGATGCGCCAAGCCGCAGGAATTGCCCTCATCCCTGCTATGCTCAAGGGAGGCCTCATCATCGGTGCGAGCTACGGCAAAGGCGTGGTCCTGCAGCTTGCGCCGGAAGGCTGGACGGGACCGGCGTTCATCAGCATAAGCGGCGGCAGCCTGGGACTGCAGATCGGCGGACAATCCGTGGATTTGATTCTGGTCATTGTCGGCCAGGATGCCGCGAATGCCTTCATGCGCAATGAATTCAAGCTGGGGGCGGATGCGTGCTTGGCCGCCGGCCCGGCGGGAACCCGCGTATCCACCGCCACGGACATCGCCTTCAGGGGCGGCATCTATTCCTATTCTCGCGCGAGCGGACTTTTCGCCGGAATTTCCATTGAAGGCGCAGTCGTATCCTCGCTCGAGGATCTGAACCGGGCCTACTACAAGGATACAGGCAGCACGGCGGTCATTCTGGCCGGCAAGGTGCGTCCGTCCGAAAGCGGCCAACGCCTTATATCCGTCCTCAACAATGTCAAGTAATCCGGCAGCCGGCTCAAAATTCTTCTAACCTTTGCTTGATGAGTTCAATGACCTGGGCCGGTGACTGGGTGCGCATGATCTCCCGGAGTTGGGCCCGGTAGATCTGCACGGCGCTGAAGCCGATCACGCACACATCATAGATTTTCCAGTCCCCTCCGCGGGCATGCATGCGGATTTCCACGGGAAATTCGCGGTTCTTCCAGATTACGCCGGACCTGACCACAGCCCGGCCGGGAGAAATCAGCTCCTGGCCGTGCAGGACCACTTTTTCGTTGTGGTAGTACTCTTGGAGGCGCGTCAGGTAATAGTCCGCCAGAAAGCGCGAAAAAACCTCGACGAACTCGACGCGCTGCGGCTTTGTGAAGAGGGTCCATTTGTCCGCCAGAACCCATTTGGAAAACTCGGTAAAGTCGAAATCCCGGTACAGCAGCTGTCGCAGCTGAAGTTGCTGCAACCCCTTGCGGTCGGCGGGCTGATAATAGGGGTCGTTCAAGATGTTCATCCCCTCATCGATGCTTTTCCTGAGCGCATCTATCGGCTGCGAGCCGTGTGCCGCCGTCGCCAGCGCCAGCATCGCCGCGATCAAGAGAAGGGTCCCTGCAGGCCTGCATCGGCTGCACCTTGAGGGGCGGCCCGCCGGCAAAACCAGATTTTTAGGGGCTTGAGGCAACATTCTTATTGACATTCGTTGGTGATATCTATATTTCGCTATACACTTGAAAGACGGTGGTTCGTCGGATCGGGAATCGAAACGGATCCATCACCCACTCACCTTAACAAGGAGGTCAGAATGACGAAAGCTGATTTAATCGAGGCCATAGCCAAAGATGCCGGCATCACCAAGGTTGCCGCGGGCGCCGCAGTGGATTCATTTGTCGACGGGATTGTTAAGACGCTCAAGAAGAAAGACGGCAAAGTCACCCTCGTCGGCTTCGGCACCTTCTCCAAGGGCCGCCGCAAGGCCCGCAAGGGCAGAAACCCCCAGACCGGCGCCGAGATCAAGATTAAGGCCGCCACGGTTGTGAAGTTCAAGGCCGGCAAGAAACTCAAGGCCGCTGTCTGACCTACCCGAGCGCACTATCAAGTTTAAGGGCGGTTTGCCGTTCTGGCAACCGCCCTTTTTGATGGCTTGGTACATAAGCCAAATTCGGCGTTGCGCTTCATCTCATTGTCGCTGCGGCGTTCTGAAAGTGCGCCCTACTCCACGAGATTTTCTCGCCCTGAACTTGGCCTCTTTACGAAGCCATCGATTCGGAGGATTTTTGCGGGACTCCTCTTTTTCAAACTGATCGCTTAAAGCCATCAAGGCAGCGTAGCGCTTTTTCTACGCCGGCTTGATGGCTTTGCGGATTCGTTCCATGGCGATCTGCACCTTGTCGTAGTCGTTGAATGCGCTGATGCGGATGTAACCGGCGCCGCAGCGGCCGAAGCCCACCCCCGGCGTGCAGACCACGTTCGCTTCTTCAAGCAGCCGATCGAAGAATTTCCACGAGTCCAGCTTGCCATCCACCCAGATGTAGGGCGAATTGTCGCCGCCGATGCATTCATACCCCAGGGCGGTCATTTCCGCGCGGATAAGCGCTGCATTGCGCAGATAGTAGTCGATGAGCTCCCGGCACTGGGCGCGGCCTTCGGCGCGGTAGCCCGCCTCGGCCGCGCGCTGCACCGGGTAGGAGACGCCGTTGAACTTGGTCGTGTGCCGCCGGTGCCATAGGCCGTGCACCGGCCGCGGCTCACCCGCCGCGGTGTAGGCCAGACACGACTTGGGCACAACCGTGTAGGCGCAGCGGGTGCCGGTGAAACCCGCGGTCTTGGAGAAGCTGCGGAATTCGATCGCCACCTCCCGGGCGCCCTCGATTTCATATATCGAGTGGGGCAGGCGGTCGTCGCGGATGAAGGTCTCGTAGGCCGCGTCGAATAGAATTATCGCCCTCGAATTCCGCGCAAAGTCCACCCACTGCTTGAGCTGGGCCTTGGAGATGGTACCGCCGGTGGGGTTGTTGGGAAAACAGAGATAGATCAGATCCACCTTCTGCCGGGGAAGCGTGGGGATAAAGCCGGTTTGGCGGGTGCAGTCCATGTAGACCACGCTCTCGTAACGTCCATTGGCGAAATTTCCGGTTCGGCCCGCCATGACGTTGGTATCGAGGTAAACCGGGTAGACCGGGTCGGGAATCGCCACCACAATGTCCGTGGCGAAGACCTCCTGGACGTTGCCGTTGTCGCACTTGGCGCCGTCGCTCACGAAGATTTCGTCGGCGGAGATTTCGGCACCACGGGCCTGAAAATCCTCCCGCGCGATTTTCTCGCGCAGAAAGTCGTAGCCCTGCTCGGGACCGTAGCCGCGGAAGGTGGAGGACTCGGCCATTTCGTCGACGGCCTTGTGGAAGGCCTTGATGCAGGCGGCGGGCAGCGGCCGGGTGACATCGCCGATGCCAAGCTTGATGACGTGCTTGTCCGGGTGGGCCTTCTGGAATGCCGCCACCCGCTTGGCGATGTCCGAAAACAGGTAGGAGGCCTGGAGTTTAAGATAATTCTCGTTGATCCGGATCATGGGTTGCCTCATCGACATTTTAGGTTGAAACGAGCAAGCTGCTGCGAGTCCCTCGCGCAAGCGTAGAATCATTTAGATGGGTTTTCAGAATTTGTCAAAAACAGGACGCCGCCCGGGGCACATCACGGGTCTTTGGAAGATCCGTCCCATTTCACGGGACTTGAACTTATTTAGCGTTTTTATGTACGCTCAAGCAATGAAAGGTTCTCAAGAAAATTCTTGACAATAGTTAACTATAAGTTTATAGACCACTCATGAAAAATAAAGATGCGCATTCACTTAATAGCAAAATATGTAGTAGAATAAAACAATTAAGAATTCAAAAGGGTTGGTCTCAGGATCAGCTTTCCGAAAAAGCAGGGTTTACTAAAAGTTATCTCTCCCAGATCGAGAATCACAAGAAAGAGCCTCCGATAAGCACGCTTAATAAAATTGCCTACGCTCTGGAGTTGGATGTCCTGGAATTGATCACCGGGCAGAAGAGCAAGGCAGAACATAAGCCTTTCACCCTAGTGCGTTCAGGCGAGCGCAGGTCGATAGCGCCTCCTTCGGCGCTGCCCACGGTTCAATATGAATCCATCAGTTACAAGAGAGCCAAGCGCCTGATGGATGGGTACGTGCTGACGCTCGGTTTCGAGTTTCCGAAAGAAACCAATGTCCATGGAGGAGAAGAACTGGTCTTCGTGCTGGAGGGGGAGACAGAGTTTTTCTACGACGGCAAAATCTATAATATCAAAGCAGGAGACTCGTATTATTTCGACTCCAATCGCCCCCATTACTCGCGCAGCATAGGCGATATCCCGGCCAAGCTTCTCGTGGTCTTTGCCTCCAAGGCTATCATCAATCCAGGTGAATAAAGGAACATTTACATGAAGAAGACGACGCTTTTCAAAAAACTGATGCTCGACAAAGAGATTTTTGTCATCCCAGGGTGCCACGACGCTCTGTCCGCGAAGATAGTGGAACTCGTGGGATTCAAGGCGGTCACGATGGGCGGCTATGCCGCCTCGGCCGCCAGCCTGGCCAAACCTGACGTATCACTTCTTACCTTGACCGAATATGTCAACATCGCACGCAATATTGTGCAGGCCGTGGAGCTTCCGTTTTTTGTTGATGGGGATACCGGGCACGGAAATGTGACCAATGTGGGCAGGACCGTCCGGGAATTCGAACATGCCGGAGTAGCAGCCCTCTTCATCGAGGACCAGGTCTTCCCCAAGCGGTGTGGTCACATGGAGGGAAAACAGATCATCCCCACGGCGGAGATGGTGGCGAAGGTCAAGGCGGCCGTAGATGCCCGGGTGGATAACGACCTGGTCATCATGGCCAGGACCGATGCCATAGCGGTTTATGGAATTGATGATGCCATTGAACGGGCGAACCGATACCGGGAGGCAGGAGCTGACCTCATATTCGTGGAGGCTCCCCGCTCGGTGGAGGAGATGAGGCGGATCAACCGGGAGGTCGAAGCTCCGACCCTGGCGATCCAGATCGAGGGCGGCAAGACACCGCTTCTTACCACCAAGGAGCTGGAGGAGCTAGGCTTTAACGTCGTAGTCTACCCCAACGCCACCGTCTACGCGACGGCCTGGGCGATCAAAGGGCTTTGGGAGACTCTGAAAAGAGAGGGCACCACCCGAAGCTATACCGACCGGATGATCCGCTTCGACGACTTCAACACACTGGTCGGCCTGGATAAGATCAGAGAGCTCGAAACCTTCTATTACCGCGACCTGTTCGAGTCCCTGCAGAAAGAGAACAAATGAAAAGAATGGAAGGATACCAGTGAGCCTCGACATCGAACAAGAGGGGAGGGTCGGATAGGGATATCGAATCCCATTTTTGCCAGGAATTGTTTGCCGCACTCAAATCATAACATCTATTCAGAATGAGGAGACATCATGAAAACGGTCAAATTCATTCTCATTAGCGTCGCCGTTCTGTTGATGGCCATTCCCGCCAATGCAGTCACTTACAAGATGCGCATCACGCATCAGTTGCCCGAAAACCATCACATTGGTCAGGACATCAACTTCTTCAAAAGCCTCGTTGAGAAAAAATCCGGCGGTCGAATGGAGATCGAAGTGTATCCGGCTTCCCAGGCCTTCAAGCCCAAGGATGTGATCCCGGCTGTTGTTCAAAACAGCATCGAAGCCGGGGAGACCACCAATTTCGAATGGGCCGGCATCCTGCCGATCATGGACGTGGTGTTGATCCCTTGGCTCGTTACGGACCTCCGCACCATTGAAAAGACTATTGACGGGGAGGCGGGCGCTAACCTGTTCAAGGCCATGGAGTCCAAAGGGGTGGTCCCGCTCATGTGGCTGCTCCAGTGCCGCACCAACATGTACAGTTCGAACGATGCCCCGCTGATTCTGCCAAAAGATTTTAAGGGTAAAAAAATGCGTGGCACATCGAAAATTATGAACCTGGGATCGGAAGCCCTGGGGGCGGTGACCATGCCAATCAGTGGGCCCGAGGTTTACACGGCCCTGCAGCGCGGTACCATCGATATCGGGTTAACCGGCATCGATACGGCTTTCGCGCGACACATTTACGAAGTCCAAAAATTCGGGACAGTGGTCAATAATTTTACAGTGATACATCCGCTTTTTGTCAACCCGACATTTTGGGATTCGCTGCCGGCAGATCTGCAAAAAATAGTCCGGGAATGTGCGCGGGAAACTCAGGCCAAGAGTATCCAAGACAGTGAGAAAGCCCGCACCGAAGCGATCGCGCAGCTCAAACAGAAAATGACGGTCCACCTCCAGACTCCAGAGGAGGAAAATGCTTGGAAGGCGGTTATGGAAAAGCCCGTCCTCGACTACTTCCTCAGTAAAACCGGAGATGAAGGCAAACACCTGGTGGAGATCATCCGAAAATTAGGGAAATAGCCAATGGAACTGAAACGAATCCTATCGGGTCTTAAAAAGATGGTCGACATGCTCACCGCGTGGGGCGCCCTGATCGGAGGTATATTTACCGGCATCATGACCGTTATCGTGGGGTACGCCGTAGTAGGGAGGTATATTTTAAATCGCCCCATCGGGTGGTCCGAAGAGATTGCTATGTACCTAATGGTCTGGGCTGTCTTTCTGGGCGCCGCTTATACGCTGAAAGAGGATGCCCATATCGGTGTCGATGTCTTAGTCGAGAGGCTGCGTCCCGGGTTAAGAAAGGACTTCAGAATCTTTCACTACAGTGTAGGGATCGTATTCTTCTCCATACTTCTATACAAGGGTATACAGATGGTGGCCCTGTCGATCAAAATGAACGCTCTGTCCATGGCGATCGACTTTCCGCTGTATATTGCGCATTTATCCGTACCGGTGGGGTCCGTAATCCTCATTCTGCAGTGTCTCAATAAGCTTTTAGGACTGTGTGACGGGAGTTCCTGATGGAGACAGTCATCATCTTTGGATGCTTGCTGCTGCTTCTATTGACAGGCCTTCCCGTGTTTATCTCTCTGTCGGTAATTTCAATCGGTGCACTGCTCTTTACTGGGCAGAATCTTTCCATAGTACCGCTGTCGATGTACAGTTCTACGGAAAATTTCGTGCTCCTGGCTGTACCCCTGTTTCTGCTCATGGCCAATATCATGACACAGGGGGGCGTAGGCGATGATCTGTTCGATTTTGTTCATACTTGGCTGAAACATCTGCCCGGCGGATTAGCCATGACAACTGTGGTTACCTGCGCCGTTTTCGCGGCCATCTGCGGATCCAGCGCGGCCACCGCGGCTACCATCGGAATCGCGGCTATCCCTCCCATGTTGCGCTACAAATACGAAAAGCCATTTGTGCTTGGGCTGGTCGCGGCCGGAGGAACTTTGGGGATTCTTATCCCCCCAAGTGGCCCCATGATCATCTACGGGGCAGTCACAAACACTTCAGTCGGCAAACTCTTCATGGCCGGTATCATTCCTGGCCTCGTGATTACCGCGTTATTCCTTGTTTACTGCTGGTTCTTTGCGTTGCGCAGACCTGAGTTGCAGGCGGAAAACCCGGCCCCATGGGGTGATCGGTGGAAAGCATTCAAACGGGCCGCGCTATCCCTCGTAATGCCGCCGGTGATAATCGGCGGCATCTACCTCGGGATCTTTACTCCGACTGAGGCGGCCGCCATCGGCGCAATCATGTCCTTCATAATATGCTTTCTCATTTACCGGAGACTGGGGTCTAAGGATCTCATTCCCATTTTTAAGCAAACGATAAAAACGACGACCATGATTTTCATGATCATCGGTGCTGCTATTTTATTCGGGCAGGTTCTGACCATCAATCAGGTGCCTCAGAAAATTGTCAACCTCGCGATAGAACTTCAGCTCGAAAAATGGATGTTCCTTCTGTTTGTAAATGTTTTGCTCCTATTTCTGGGATGTTTTCTGGAGGTGGTATCCACGATCCTCATCGTCGTGCCCATATTTTTTCCTATTGTCGAACGTCTTGGAATAGATCCTGTGTGGTTTGGCGTTATTTTTACCATCAACATGGAACTCGCCCTTATTACACCGCCGGTCGGCATGAATCTCTATGTCGCCATGGGAGTGGGGGAAAGCAGCCTTAAGGAAGTGCTCAATGGAGTATGGCCTTTCTTACTACTCTTGGTAACCGGCTTAATTATAATCATGCTGATGCCGGATTTGAGCCTGTGGCTCGCCAACTTAATCGGCTGATGATCAAAGGCTTTATGGAAAATAAACGGTCGAAGGTGAATGGTCCGGCTCGGCGGTCTGACGCGGAGCTGTCCCTGTGGAAAGAGGGGATGCCGCCGCTCTGGGAAGAGATCGCCAAGGACAAGCCAGAAGTTGCCCAGGCCTTGAAAACCGTTATAAGGATTGCTCCAACGGTAGGGCGTTGCCAAGTCGCGGAAGATGGTCTAACGGGGATAATTGGCTGATCCAATCGGTACTGAGGTCTGCAAAGTCGTCTTGACGCAGCCACCACTCAGCCTGCTCTCTCCTCCAGAATTGGGTGAGATGGTTAAGGAGTGTGGGCCGCGGTTATTCAATACTATTTTGAGAAAACGGATGGAGAAACTGCAATGACGTCTTCCGGCACTAAAATTATGCGCACCACCACCTGGTCGGCCGGGCCGGGTTGCCACGGCGGCTGCGGGGTTCTGGCGCACGTGAAAGACGGGAAGCTGCTCAAGATCGAGGGCGACCCGGAGCATCCCTGGAACCGCGGCCGGTTGTGCGCCCGGGTCCTGGCCATGACCCAGTATGTCCACCATCCGGATCGCCTGCGCCAGCCCTTGAAGCGAGTCGGCGAGCGCGGCGAGGGCCGGTGGCAGCCGATCTCCTGGGATGAGGCGTTTGACCTGATTGAAACGAAGATGAAGGCCATCCGCGCGGCCTACGGCCCTGAGAGCGTGGTTTTCAATGCGGGGACCGGGCGGGACATCTATCCCTGGATCTGCATGCTGGCTTATGCCTTCGGCAGCCCGAACGTCATGTTCGGCCTGACCGGCCAGGCCTGCTACGGACCCCGCCTGGCGGCCGTGGACACGGTGCAGGGGGATTACGCCGTTTTCGATGCCGGCCAGTGGTTTCCGGACCGCTACGACGACCCCCGCTTCAAAGTTCCCGAATGCATGATCATCTGGGGATACAACATCCACGCCACCTGCCCGGACAACCTGTTCGGGCACTGGATCATCGATTTGATGAAGCGCGGGACCCGGATCATCGCCATCGACCCGAGGCTGTCTTGGTTTGCGTCCCGGGCCAAGTACTGGTTGCAGCTCAGACCGGGGACGGATGCCGCCCTGGCCATGGGCTTTTTAAACGTCATCCTGAACGAGGATCTCTACGATCACAAATTCCTGGAGAAATGGACCAACGGCGCCCACCTGATCCGCAGGGACTCCAACAAGCTGTTGCGGGAAAAAGACATGTCCGCCGGAGGGTCCGCCGCGAATTTCGTGATGTGGGATGCCTCCAAGAAAAAGGCCGTGGTGTGGGATACGGCGCAGGTCGCCTGCCGGGAAAAGAACGTGCATCCCATGATCTCAGGTCTATGCCGCGTGCGACTGGCCGACGGGAAGATCGTTGAGTGCGAGACGGTCTGGGACGCATTTCGCCGCGAAGCCGCCTTATATGCGCCGGAGAAGGTCGCGGCCATCACCGGCGTGCCTGCCGAAGATATCATGAAGGCGGCCCGATTTTACGCCAAGAGCAAACCGGCCTCGATCCACTGGGGGGTGGCCGTCGACATGACCCCGGCCTTGACCCCGCTGGTCCAGGCTATCTCTTGCCTGTGGGCGCTGACCGGAAACCTGGATACCCCGGGCGGGAACGTGACCGCACGACTTGCTTTTGACGTGGCCCCGTACGCTCTTCCGGGCAGCCAGGGCGCCATCCGCCTGAAAACTCCGGAACTGGACAAACCCCGGATCGGCGCAGACCGTTACATGCCGCTGGACAAATTTTACTGGAGAAGCCAGACCGATCTGACTCTGGAGCAGATCTTCACGGGCCAGCCCTATCCGATCAAGGGTTTGTGGTTGCAGACGGCGGGGACCCTGCAGGGCCTGGGGATGGATCCCCAGCGCTGGCGCGAGGCGATGAAAATACTGGATTTCATCGTGGCGGTGGACCTCTTCCACACCCCGACGACCCAATATGCGGACGTGGTGCTACCGGCCGGCACCTTCCTAGAGAAGGACAGCTTCCGCAGTTGGTGGGTGCCGCTGCAGAGCATCAAAAAGGTGATGACCGTAGATGAGTGCCGGCCGGATGTGGAGATCAATTTCGAGCTCGCCCGGCGCTTCGATCCGGAGTTTCGCTTCGAGACGGTTCACGATCTTTTTGACGACATCCTCAAGCCTTCCGGCCTGACCTTCAACGAACTGCAGGACCGGGTCTATGCCTATCCGCCCGAAGGTTCCACAAGCTGTCCCTACCGCCGGCATGAAAAAGGATTGCTCCGGCCGGACCGGAAACCCGGGTTCCGAACGCCGTCGGGCCGCTTCGAGCTGTATTCCACGCTGCGCGAAGAGTGGGACCTGGAGCCGCTGCCCCACCACGAGGAGCCGCCGTTTACACCGGTGAGCCGGCCGGACCTCGCCCGGGACTACCCGCTCATCCTGTCGACCGGCAGGCGCTCGCCGGCGTTCTTTCACTCGGAGCATCGCAACATTCCATGGCTGAGGGACATCGACCCGGACCCCGTGCTGGAGATTCATCCCAAGACCGCCCAGGAGCATGGGATCGGCAGCGGGGAGTGGCTCTGGGTGGAGAACTGGATGGGACGGGCGAGATTCAAGGCCAAGCTCACCCGCGTCGTGCCGACCTGGATGGTGATGGCGCCCCACGGATGGTGGTTTCCGGAGAAGAATCCCGCCGAACCCAGCCTGTTCGGGGTCTGGGAATCGAACATCAACCAACTGATCCCCATGAACCACCAGGGCAAGGACGGCATGGGCGCTCCGATCAAGCATTCGATGTGCCGAATCCGCAAATACACTCCCGAGGAGAATAACCATGGCCCGCAGTCCTGAATTCGGACTTCTGATCGACTACGAATACTGCACCGGCTGCCATACCTGCCAAGTCGCTTGCGCACAGGAGTATGGCTGGCCCGCGGGCATGGGGGGCATCCGCGTAAACGAAATGGTCCAGCAGCTTCCGAACGAAAAAGCCTACCTGACCTACCTGCCCTTTCCGACTGAGCTTTGCATCCTGTGCCGGCCCCGCACCCGGAAAGGATTGCAGCCGGCCTGCGTCCAGCACTGCATGGCCGGGTGCATGCAATACGGCCGGATCGAGGACCTGGCCAGGGAGATGAAGAAAAAGCCCCGCATGGTGCTCTGGGTGCCCAAATGAACAGGGCTCGGCCGGATCGGGTCCGCTTCTGTCTCTTGACTTCGCTCTGAAACCTTAATAAAGAATTCCACATCCAGCCTCCACGTCCCATCCGAAGCCGCTTGAGCTGCGGCGGACGGCTTTTTCAGACAACCGCTTGTTTTTATAAGGGTTTAATCAACCAGCAAGCCGAAGGGAGGGTTTTGATGAAAAAGGCAAGGGTTTGGGGTGCATCGCTCGTGTTTTGCGTAGGCCTTGTTGCTGTTGCAGCGCAGATGCTGCCGGCCTCGGCCGAGGCCCGCGATATCAAGGTCGGCCTTCTCGACACCTACAGCGGGCCGCCGGCCGTTTTCGGCAACGACGCCTTGAACGGTTTCAAGATGGCCGTCAACGAGATCAACAAGCAGGGGGTGCTGGGCGGCAAGATCGTGTTCGTCACCCGCGACGACAAGTTCAAGGTCGACATCGGCCTCAACATGGCCAAGGAGCTCGTGCTGAAGGAAAACGTCGATCTCCTCGTCGGAACGGTCAATAGCGGACTGGCCCTGGCCGTGTCGGATGCGGTCGCCAAAAAGGAGAAAATTCCCTATTTCGCCTGGATGAGCAAGAGCGCGAACATCACCGGCAAAGCCGGTCACCGCTATGTGTTTTCGACCACCGAGAACACCGCCATGGCCGGCAAGGCCGCCGCCACGGTGCTTTCCAAGAAGCCATATAAGAGAATCTGGGTTGCCGGCGACGACTACGAATACGGACACGCCCTGGATGAGAGCTTCGCTCACTACATGAAGCAGCTGAAGCCGGATGTGGAATTCATCGGCAAGACCTGGTGGAAGGTCGGGGAGCCGGATCTGGTGCCTTATTTTACCAGCATTCAGGCAGCCAAACCCGATCTCATTCATTTCTGCACCGGCGGGGCCAGCATGGCCAACGTGCTGAAAACGATCAAGGCCACCGGCATCAACCAGAAGATCCCGATTTACATCCACACGGCCATCGACTACGCGGTCTTGAAGCCGCTCGGCACCGAGGCCCCGGAAGGGGTGATGGGTACCATGGATTACCTCTTCTACTACCCGGAGCTGAGCGCCAACCAGAAATTCGTGAAAGACTTCCAGGCCCTTTACAAGGTTCCCCCGGGATTCCCGGCCTTTCATGCCTACACTACGGCCCACTTGATAGCGGAGGGCTTCCGCAAGGCCGGCAAGATCGACAGGGAGAAGTTCATCGACGCCGTGGAAGGGCTCAAAGTCGACACGCCGGTGGGCAAGGTGGAGATGCGGGCTTGCGACCACCAGGCCGTCTATCCCATGCTGTTCGGAACGACCAAGATTTCAAAGGATTACGGAGCGGCAGTCGCCACGGACATCATAACCCTGCGGGGAGCGGAGGTTATGCCCTCCTGCGAGGAAGTTGAGGCCGCGCGCAAGTGACGCCTGCATGGACCTGATCTGCCCGCCCCGCCGACTGCGGCGCTCGGCGGGCAGATCGTTTAAAAGGCTTACCCTTTCATGGAAACCAGCTTCACCCTGGCGGCCTTCGCCAGCCAAGTGCTGGTAGGCCTGAGCCGGGCCATGATTCTCTTCATCGTGTCTTCCGGACTGAGCTTCATTCTCGGCGTCCTGCGGGTGCCGAACGTAGCCCACGGTTCGCTTTACATGATCGGCGCCTTTGCCGCCCATACGATCGCCACAGCCTCCGGCGGAAGCGCGGCAGGGTTCTGGCTCGCCATGCTCTGCGCCCCGCTGATCGTGGCGTTGATCAGCCTGGTCGCCGAGCGTCTTCTGTTCTGTCACCTTTACGAGCGCGAGCACCTCATGCTGCTCCTGTTCACCTTCGCGCTCATGCTCATCCTGGGGGACCTCACCAAGATGACCTGGGGGGCGGACTACCGGTCGATCGTGGCGCCGGTCTTCCTTCAGGGCTCGGTCGCGGTTTTCGGCACGGCCTTTCCTAAGTACAATCTCTTTCTGCTCTTGGTCGGCCCGCTGGTAGCGGTGGGCCTGTGGCTGTTGTCGGCCAGGACCAAGTTCGGCAAGATCGCCCGGGCGGCGGCGGTCGACCGTGAAATGGTCGGTGCCATCGGCATCAACGTCAGTTGGGTGTTCGCCTTGGCCTTCGTGCTGGGCTGTCTTCTGGCCGGCCTGGGGGGCGCCCTGGTGTCCCCGACCATCAGCATCACCTTGGGCATGGATCATTCCATCATCATCGAAGCCTTTTTGATCGTCACCATCGGCGGGCTGGGCAACATTTGGGGCGCCATGGTGGGCTCCCTCATCTTCGGTGTCACCCAGTCTATCGGCGTCATGATCCTGCCTCAGTTCGCCATCGTTTTTCCCTATCTGGCGGTGGTGATCATCCTGACTCTGAAACCCACGGGTTTGCTGAAATCGGTTTGGTAAGAGGGGCGCAGCTTGATCAAGGAC
>JBLMXM010000010.1:0-4645 GCA_050257775.1 Hyphomicrobiales bacterium | reverse complement strand
ATGACCTCCCGCTGCTGGTTCATGACGTCGTCGTACTCCAGCAGGTGTTTGCGGATTTCGAAGTTGTGGCCTTCCACCTTGGTCTGGGCGTTCTCGATCGCCCGGCTGATCAGGTTGTGCTCAATGGGTTCGCCCTCTTTCATGCCGAGCTTCTCCATGATCCCCGTCATGCGCTCACCACCGAAAATCCGCAGCAGGTCATCCTCCAGGGCCAGATAGAAGCGCGAAGAGCCCGGGTCGCCCTGGCGACCCGAGCGGCCCCGCAGCTGGTTGTCGATCCGCCGGGACTCATGCCGCTCGGTGCCGAGAATGTGCAGTCCGCCCTGCGGGACCACCCCCTCGCCCAGGACGATGTCGGTGCCGCGGCCGGCCATGTTGGTCGAGATGGTGACTGCGCCCTTCTGGCCGGCTCGGGCGACGATTTGCGCCTCCTTCTCGTGGTGCTTGGCGTTCAGCACCTCATGGGGAATGCCCCGGGCCTTCAGCTTCTTGCTCAACTGCTCGGAGACGTCGATCGAGATGGTGCCCACCAACACGGGCTGACCCTTGGCGTTCAGCTGCTCGATCTCATCGAGCACGGCCTCGTATTTTTCGCGCTTGGTCTTGTAGATGACGTCGGCGAAATCGGTGCGGATCATGGGCATGTTGGTTGGAACCACGACCACGTCCAGGTTGTAGATCTTCTTGAACTCGGCCGCCTCCGTGTCGGCCGTGCCGGTCATGCCGGCGAGTTTGCGGTACATCCGGAAGTAGTTCTGGAACGTGATGGTCGCCAGGGTCTGGTTTTCGTTTTCAATCTTCACCCCCTCCTTGGCCTCCAGGGCCTGGTGCAGGCCCTCGCTGTAACGGCGGCCCGGCATCAGGCGACCGGTGAATTCGTCGACGATGATCACCTCGCCCTCTTTCACGATGTAGTCCACGTCGCGCTTGAAAAGGGCGTGAGCCTTGAGGGCCTGCTGGATGTGGTGCAACAGCTCGATGCACTGGGGGTCGTAGAGGTTCTCCACCTGCAGCATCTTCTCGCACCGGGCGACTCCCTCCTCGGTAAGGGTCACCGCGCGGGCCTTCTCGTCCACCGTGTAGTCGCGGTCCCGAGCCAGGCGTGGGATCAGGCCGTTCACCTGGTAATACAGGTCGGTTGACTTCTCCGCCGGGCCTGAGATGATGAGCGGGGTGCGGGCCTCGTCGATCAGGATGCTGTCGACCTCGTCCACGATGGCGTAATTCATCTCGCGCTGCACCAGGCTGGCCCGGTCGAATTTCATGTTGTCCCGCAGGTAGTCGAACCCGAATTCGTTGTTGGTACCGTAGGTAATGTCGGCGCCGTAGGCGGACTGGCGCTCGGCGTCCGTCAGGCCGTGGAGGATCGTCCCCACCCGCATCCCGAGAAACCGGTAGATTTGGCCCATCCATTCCGTGTCCCGCCGGGCGAGGTAATCGTTGACTGTCACGATATGCATGCCATGGCCGCTGAGCGCGTTCAGATAGGCCGGCAGGGTAGCCACTAGGGTCTTGCCTTCGCCGGTTTTCATCTCGGCGATTTTGCCTTCGTGCAGCACCATTCCGCCGATAAGCTGCACGTCGAAATGCCGCATCTTGAGGGTGCGCACCGAGGCCTCCCGGACTGCCGCAAAGGCCTCCGGCAGCAGGTCCTCGAGCGGCTCCCCGCGCTCGACCCGCTCCTTGAACCGGCCGGTCTGGGCCCGAAGCTCATCGTCCGTCATCGCCTGCATGGCGGGCTCGAGCGCGTTGATGCGGTCCACCTGCGGCTGAAGTTTCTTGAGCTCGCGCTCGTTCTTGCTGCCGAACACCTTGGTAAGAAAACTCATGACCATTATAAATACATTCCTCTCTGTTTCAGGACTATACCATGTAATTATAACAAATATGGCAGCTCACTCAATAAGGAAAGTGCCTAGAATGCCCAAGCTGCCTAAAATTAAAAAAAGGGGTTGAAATTTGACTCGAAAACCAGCTCTGTGAATCGGCAGGACGGAATACCTGGCGTGCGAGCCTTGCGGTGCGGGACGCTATCTGGGCTATTGAAACCGCTGGAACTGGTTTTCAAAACCCCAGATCAGGCCCAAGGGCAAAGCGCCAGTCGATTCGAAAGCGGAGCATACACGCCAGTATATGAGCATTTCGGATCGGCTGGCAACGCAGCCTTTGGGCCTCAGATGGGGTTTTCAAAACCAGTTCTAGTTCAGGAAGTATTTCTCGGGGTTCACCGGCACCCCGTGGAGGGCCACTTCATAATGGACGTGGGGGCCCGTGCTGCTGCCGGAATTGCCGACAAGGGCGACGGTTTCCCAGCGGTTGACCCGTTCACCCTGCAGTTTCAAGATCTTGCTGCAATGCCCGTATGTCGTCGTGAGACCGTGACCGTGGTCGATGATGATGGCTTTGCCGAGCAATCCCTTGTTGCCGGCAAACGTGACGATGCCGCTCGCCGTGGCGTAAATCGGCGTCCCTTCCCTCGCGGAGATGTCGATCGCCCGGTGAAACTCCCGGCTTCCCGTGAAGGGAGAAATCCGCCAGTCGAAACGGGATGTCACTAACTGTTCAATGTCCGGGTCGATTGGCCGGATGGTCGGCGTGGACGCAAGCAGGGTCTGCTGTTTTTCCAGGTGGGTAACCAGGGATTTAAAACCGTTTTCCTGGTTCACGCTGGCCAGATTGAGCTGCCCGATCTGGGAATGCATTTCCCGCATCAGGCTGTTGCGCTGCTCGCTGTAAGCGCTTTTCGGGTCCATGGCGCGGGGGATGGGGCCGCCCACCCCGAAGAGGTTGCCGTCATCGTGGCGTTTTTCGAGATCCGCCATGATCCGGATCTTCTTCTCGAACTGGTTGAGCGTGAGCAGCTTCTCCTTGAGCTCATTGATCTCTTTGGCAAAATCGCCGATCTGCTGGCGCTGCAAGTCGATCTCTTCACGCTGGCCGCTTACGAGCGTCGCCAGTTCGGACTCGCGCTGCACAAGCTGAAACGAGCTGTGCTTCAGCCGGATATAGTCATAGGCGACATACCCGCTTACGCACAAGAACAGCACGGCCAGCCCGGCCACCCAGCGCAAGGTCACCCAGGAGGCGCAGAACTGCTTGGCCGAAGACCCGGAGTTGGTCAGAACGACAAACGAAATTTTCTTGCGCATGCGGCCGTCCTCATATCTTGTAATCGTTTGCGCCCCGCCTCCCACTTCCGGGTGACGGATGATCGGCTGTGTGCGAAAAAAAAACCCCCGGGCATATCACCCCGGAGGTTAGACCTGCGACATCGGCAACCCTGCAATCCTGGCCTCAGCCGGCTTTAGACCCAAGGTTTTGCGCCGCCATCTTTCGGTGACATTGCCCTTTCGATCCGCAATTGAGGGCATTTTATACGTATATCGTCACAAGCTTGTCAAGACTTTAGTCGGCAAACCAGCATGCCAATAAATAACTAATTGATATTTAACGAATAAAAAAATTTAGCCCAAGCGGGGGGCACCCGCGTTTCAGAGACGCTGCGCCGGGTGCCGCCGGCCGCCGGCGGCATCCCGGAGCAGCGTCCAGGCAGGCTGCCTGTCGTTTCTCCGTCAGGACGTCGAAGAAACCAGGATCAGGCGATTCCCAGCTTGAATTTCAAGGACTTCAGGGTGTTTTGCATCAACATGGTGATCGTCATGGGGCCGACGCCACCCGGAACCGGGGTGATCCAGCCCGCAATCTCCTTGGCGGCATCGAAATCGACATCGCCTTTCAGAATAGCGATCTTCTGGCCGGTCTTCTCGCTCACCTTCTCTCCGACCCGGTTGACCCCCACGTCGATCACGCAGGCTCCCTTCTTGATCCATTCCGGTTTCACCAGCCCCGGGACCCCGGCCGCCACGATCAGGATGTCGGCCCGTTTGCAGTGGAAGGCCATGTCCTTGGTGCCCGTGTGAACCACCGTCACCGTCGCGTTGGCACCGCGGGCCTTCTGCAGCATCATGTTGGCGATGGGTTTGCCGACGATGTTGGACCGCCCCACCACCACGACTTCGGCGCCGTCGGTGGGAACCCCGGATCGCACGATGAGTTCCTGGATGCCGGCCGGCGTGCACGGAGGGAACTTGACCTCGGAGCCGCCGATCATGAGCCGGCCGACATTGACGGGGTGGAAGCCGTCCACGTCTTTGTCGGGGTCGATGGCATTGAGGACCTTCTTCTCGTTGACTTGCTTGGGCAAAGGCAGCTGGACCAAGATCCCGTGAATGGAGTCGTCCTTATTGTACTTGTCGATCAGGGCCAGAAGGTCTTTTTCGGAAATGTTGACCGGCTGGTTGTCCTGGATCTCCTTGTATCCCAGCCGGTGAGCGGTCTTGATCTTGAGCGTGACGTAGGATACGGATGCCGGATTTTCGCCGACCAGGATGGTCACCAGTCCGGGTACGACCTTGTGCTTTTCCTTGATCGCCTTCACCTCGGCCGCAAGCTCCTCAAGAATGGTTTCGCGGATTTCAGTCCCCATAATCAGCTTGGCACTCATTGTAGCTCCTCCTTATCACACGATTAATGTTTTAGGTGGGCGCCTCCGCCCGGATAGCTGGTTCATCAGTTCAAAGCGCATAAGGCACTTGGCTGAGGCCCGCCGCCTCGTCCAGCCCGAACATCAGGTTCATGTTCTGGA
>JBLMXM010000009.1:0-9347 GCA_050257775.1 Hyphomicrobiales bacterium | reverse complement strand
ATCAGAAACAGATCGAGGGATCCGGCCTGGTTTTCGGCGCGGATGCGGATCTGCTCACGGATCTTGTCGACGTACATGTCCGAGAACTGGCGGTAGATGATAACGCCGAGAAGCAGCAGCGGCGTGAAGGTGACGAGCAGGGTAAGGGTGATGATCTTCCACTGGAGCCTTGAATAAATGGTGCTCACCATGTCCGGTTATCCCCGTTACGGGTGGATCTCGCAGACCCTATCATACAAAAAATCGCACAAGATGCAATCGTTATAGCACGGGCGGATCAGCTCCTCCCGGCCAGGGGCCGCTTGCCGGAAAGAGGCCGCAAGCCCCTCCGAAGGGCTCATGGGCCGGAGGCTGCGGCCAGCAGCCCATCGATGTCCCTGAGGTACTTGCCCCGGTAGTAATCGACATATGACGGATTGGCCATGATCATGTCCAGTTGCCGGGTGTGGAGCGCCAGGTAGCCGAGGATCTCGACGCGCTTGAGCATGTAAGCTTCATCCTGGCCTTCGACCCGGGAGAGCAAGTGGTCTTCCCGGATTTCCACCCGGAAGCCGACCGTCTCGAGGATCTCGGCGATGAAGTTTACGCGGCCGAGACGCCGCTCGAAGTCGGCCGCCCCGCCCTTGAATTGGAAGCTCACGTAATTCTCGGGCGTGCGCTCACTGACCAGCGCCTCCAGGGTCGAAAAGTGAAATCCCAGACGCTGGCTGAGGCTGCAGTAATGCCGGGAAATCATGAAGTAGTTGCGTTCGGCGTACCGGGAACGGACGCCGACGTTGAGCGCCTGGTTGGTCGTCGCTTGGAACATGACCGACAGCATCCCTTTGCCGTCCATGGCCGGCGGTCCCTCCCACGGGATGGCAATGAACCCCTTCCAGAAGGCCAGCATGGGGATGCAGGCGATCTGCTCCAGCCGGACGTACTTGCCGCGGATCTCCTCGGTGAAGCCGTCGTCCAGGTTCAGCACCCACCACTGCATGGGGACTTTGTAATGCAGCTGCTTGCTGGAGCGTTCGGAGAAGTTGTGGTCCCGGCCGAAATTAAACATTTCATGTACCGATTTTTCGTGGATGAAACGGGTGATGTCGTGCAGGGTTCGGCAGTTGCCCGGCGCGAAATCGGGCGACTCCGGCTCCAGGAGGCCGAGCGGAACGATGAACCGGCTGGCCTCGGACAGGATCTCGTAGACCGGGCTGCCCTGCATGAGGAACTTGCGCGGCGGAGCTTCCACCAGCAGGGCCTCGATGCGGCCGCGGTGAATCGCCTGGCCCGTGGCATCCACCGTCACCAGATCGCCCGTGCAAACCCGGGCGGTGGCCTCCGGCACGGCAAAGAGGGCCGGGACCCCGAACTCGCGGGCGACATTGGCCAGATGTCCGGCAAAGCCCCCCTGTTCGCTGATCACGGCGGCGGCGCGGTTGAGCAGCGAGGCCCAGCGCGGCAGCGCCTGACGAACCACCAGGACCGCCCCTTCCGGGAAGGCCAGCACGTCGGACCCTTTATCGGCGATGAACACCGGGCCGCTGGCGGCACCGGGGCTGGCGGTGACGCCGCCCCGGATCACAAGTGACGCGTCGTCTGCCGGCGCTAAGGCGGAGCCCGAAGGGATGGATTCGCCCTGTTTCTGCTGCAGCGGCCTGCACTGCAGCAGATAAATGATGCCTTGAGAATCGATGGCCCACTCGATATCCTGAGCCACGTCATAGTGGCGTTCCAGGGCGACCGCCGTTCCGGCGAGCTCAATCGCCTCCGCCGGTGTGATGGACGGAAGCTGCCGCTCCTCACCGGTGACATCCAGGCGGCAGACCCCTTCCTCCGGGTAGCACACGAACTTGCGCTCCTTCGGCCGGATGTCTTGGCGCAGGAGCGTCATGGGCTCCTGCCGCGAGACCACGAAAAGGTCGCAGGCGGCGCTGCCGTCCACCACGGCTTTGGGAAGCCCCCAGGCGGCATTGATGAAAATGGCGTCGTCCTGGGTGTCCACGGGATTGCGGCTGTAGGTGACCCCGCCGGCCGCCGCATTTACCATGGCGAGGCAGCCCACACACATGGCTACGTCTTCGTCGCGGAACCCTCGGGTCAGGCGGTAGGTGATGGCCTGCAGGCTGTATTTGCTGGCTAGGACCTCGCGGTAGGCGTCGAGCAGGGTGTCCGCGCTGACGTTGAGCTCCGAGCGGTACTGTCCGGCAAAGGAGCTTCCCGCTGCGTCTTCGCCAAGGGCGCTGCTGCGCAGGGCGACGGTGACCTTCCGGCCGGCCTCGGCCTCCATGTCCCCCCAGGCTCGGCGGATCGCCTCGGCCAGGTCGGGAGGCACTTCGGCGCGAATGATCAACTGCTGGATCTCGGCGCTCAGGGTATAGAGCGCTTCGATCTGATCGGTCTCGGCCGCTTGCATACGCCGGTCGATCTCGGCCTGCAGATCGTTGTGGTCGAGAAATCGCTGGTAGGCGCGGGCGGTGATGGCGAACCCGGGCGGCACCCTGATATTCAGTCGGTTTTTAATTTCCCCCAGATTGGCCATCTTGCTGCCGACCCCATCCGCCGTCTCCTTGGTCACCTCGTTCAGCGGGATCACCATACGTTCATCGCCGAGGGGCTTGCGGCGGGTCAGGACTTCGTCGATGGACTTCTGGATGTGGTCGAAGCGGCTCATGAGTCCGCTATACTTGCCCGGGGCGAGGTTTTCGATGTGGCGGACCATGGAGAAGACATTCACGGAAACCGAAGTGGAGGCGGCGCGCACGAACGTCATTCCGAACGGCCGGGCGCCGTGCAAAGCCTCCTCGATGGCGGCCATGATCTCGAGGGCCTTTTGGTTGGCGCTCAACAGCAGCTTGAAGCTGTGGTAGCGGTCCTTGAACTCGATGCGCAGGGCATCGATGTTTTCCGCTTCCCCGGCCTGATCGCGGGTGAACAGCTTTTTAAAGAAGCCGCTAATCGGCATGTCGTAAGCTCAAAGCTCAAAGGTGAAAGCTCAAAGCTAAAAGCTCAGAGGGATATTTGAATTTGCATTTGGCGCGAAAAATAAGGCAGGCGCCGCAACCCGGGTAATCGGTTTCGGTTCGCGGCTGAAACTCGCCGCCGTCGGTTGCTAAAGCCGGTCCAGAGCTGTCTCCGTAAAAGCTACCGGAGACGGCCCGGCACATCACGGCTTTGCCGATTTTTCGTTATCGGGTCCGGGTCAAGCAACCGTAAGCGGCTCAGGCAATCAGCCGCTGCCCTCAACCGACCACCCGGGCTGCGGCGCACCATTCTAATTCCGTGTGGAGGCCGCCAAAGGCGGCCCCCGTGCGTTTAATATTTTTTTCTTCCGCCGGGAAGAAAAAAATCAATGCTCCAGCTGCATGCCCCAGCCCTCGAACATGAAGAGTATGGCGAAGCCATACCACATGGTATAGACAACGTAGAACGCCAGGGAAAAGACGACCACCCCGAGGCGGTCCAGAATCTTTTGGGGCTCGATCTGGTAGAAGTTGTAGGCGGTTTCCAAAGCCTTTTGGTTCAACTGGACGATGACCTTGGCCTCCTTGAATTTCTTCGTGTCCAGGAGCACCTTTTCGCCTGATTTGAACGCCTTCCACCAGTTGTAGAGGGCCTGGCGCTCGTTGTATCCGTATTTATCGGCCAGCTTCTTGCCGTCGTTGTGATACATGGCATCCGCATCGTCCAGGCAGGCGTTCAGCATCTTCTCCAGGCTGCCGTTCACCCTGAGTTTGGCCTCGGAAACGTTTACGAGCGCGCCGGCCTGCATGAAAAGCGGTGCGGTCTGCTGTGCCTGGGCGGCGGAGTCCATGGTCAGGGTCATGTCCACGGGACTTTCTCCCATCTGCTTGATGTCCTCCCTGACCTTGGGGATGTAGTAGGCCGATCCCTTCGCGATGGAATTATAGAGGCGGTCCAGGTATTCAAGCCCGTTGTGCCCACCGAAGACCGGGGAGAAGATGATGACTAGCACCACGAAAAAACTGACCAGCATGCCCAGCCCGACGGTGAACTCTTTCTTGTGCTTGATCATCATCGCACCTCCTTACCCAAGAGCATCGGGATGTTCTTGAGAAACGTGCCGATCACCCACACCGCAAACAGGCCGATTACAATGAAGAAGGCCCATACGCCGATCGTGTCCAGCACCGCGCCGGTTTCCTTGGACAGGGTGATGACCCCGATGCTGCTCAGCTTGGCCGGCAGAGCGAAGATGCGGTTGATGAACCCCGCCATGACCGAAAGGGCGAAAAACCCGCGGATGGTGATACCGGCCACCACCTTGGTGGCCATGGCGCCGATCTGGATCCCCACGAGAGATCCCAGCAGCATGCCCATGGCCAGCGTGTAAAAAATAAACCCATAGATGGCGTACTGGGTGATCGAGCCGTAACCGGCGGTGAAGATGATCTGGAAGATGTCGGTACCAACCGTGGTCATGGAGGAAACGCCCAGGGTGTAAACGAAGATCGGAAACGTCAGGAATCCGCCGCCGACGCCCATGATGCCGCCGGCCAGCCCCACGATGGCGCCGCTGATTACCAGAAACACCCAGGAGATGCCCCGGCCGCCGGGGACGAGGTCGAAGTCGAACTTGACCATCGGAGGAATTTTCAGCGCCTGCAGCTTTCGGGGCAGGCCGCCCATCTCGGTCCCCTCGCTCTTGCCGCCGTGGGCGCCGGCTTCCTCGTGGGCCGTGGTCCCCTTGGGGGCTTCCTTCTTGCGCCCGGCGCTGCGGGCTTTCAGGAAATCGAACAGGGCGTAAAAGCCCAGAAAGCCCAGAATCAACGAGTAGATGGTGGTGATGAAAGCGTCGGAAAGAATCGGGTTTTGCTCGTACAGCAATCGGTTGATGTAGCCGCCGCCCGTGGCTCCGCCGATGGCACCGATCAAGAACACCACCGCCAGAGGGACCGAAACATTCCCCAGTTTCCGATGGATGACGCTCCCCATGATGGCCTTGGCAAAGATGTGGAAGAGGTCGGTTCCCACGGCGAGGATGCCCTTGACGCCGGCGCTCATCAGCGCGGGGGCGATGATAAACCCGCCACCGGCACCGATGCAGCCCGAGATCAGGCCGGCCACCACGCCGACCAGGATCGAGACCATAAAAATGGTGGTGGTGTAATAGGCCGGGCTGTAAGCTTCCTTGCCGCCCAGCAGCTTCGGCAGCGCCTCCCCGGCCTGATCGGCAAAGGCGATGCTGACGAGGAGGGCCGGAACGGTCAGAAGCAGCAATACGAAGAGGCGCCGCCGGTCGCCCAGGATCCGGTTGGACACCTCCAGTTCCCACTGCGCATGGTACCGGGCACCCGCCATCATGCCCTGCCCCAGTTGTTTCAGAAATTTCATCTCCTCCATTCTCCTTTTCTCGAAATCATTGGGTAGAGTCCGTATGCCTGCTAACCATGTGATGGATCTGAAACGGCACCTATTTGCGGGATTCGATCACCTCCTCGATGGTTTTGATTTTCTGCTGCTGCAGGTTTTTCTTCTTATAGGCGTCCTCCAGTTTGTAGAGCAGTTCGTCGAGGTCGATCGGCTTCATCAGGTAATCGAAGGCCCCGAGCTGCATGCCTTCCCGGGCGATCTCCAGGCTGGCATGCCCGGTCAGCATAATTACCTCGATCAGGGGGTGGTCGGACTTGACGGCGCGCAGGGTTTGGATGCCGTCCATCCCCGGCATGCGCACATCCAGCACCACGATGTCCGCCGACTGCTGCTGGAGCCAGGCTACCGCCTCCTCCCCGCTGTGCACCCCGAAGGCTGCCACCCGGCGCTTTTGCATGCGCTTGAGGATAGTTTCCAGAAAATCCATTTCATCATCCACAAACAGTACGCGCAAGTCGCTCACGTCCGTCTCCTCCTGCGATTGGCTCGCCGAACCGGGCCGATGAAAAGATTCAAGTCCCGGCAGGGTATCTCATATATAAGTTCTTAAAATATTATTCAATAATAAAAACGGCGTTGAGGTGCACGCGGTGCTTAGACCTTGGTGAGGGGAACTTGCACCTTGACAAATTCGAAGCTCGAAATCCGAAACAACCCCAAAATTCAAATTCCCTAATGCTATAAACCTGTTTGGAATTCAGGGGCCTTGAAATATTAGGAATTTTTTTCGAGTTTCGATATTCGATTTTCGGATGTCATGGCGGCACTCCCAGCCTCACCCCGTGGCCGGGCAATGAAGATTATCCCCGAGACAGAGAAGAGTCAGGGGGCTGCTGGAGCAGGAGGCTCTCGGTGATCTGCTTCAGGTGCTCGACGCTGCTGCCGCCCTTTTCCACGACGATGAACTGCGCGTCCGTCTCCGGAAGGCATTGGGCGTAGTGAGTGTGGATGATGACCGGCACCGGTGGGGTCCGGCTCTGCAGGGCGCCCAACAGGTGGGCATCGACGGCGTCGGGAAGGTCCGGATCCAGGATGATGAGATCAATGGGCTCATGGTTGAAGGCCAGCTGGAGGAGGTCCTGGGCGCTGTCCGCCAACCGGATGCGGTAGCCTTCTTTGCTCATCTCGCGCTGCAGGAAACCGCGTACGTGCGGATTGCGGTCGGCTATCACTATGGTGAACACTTTTGGCATGCAGACTAGCAGAGCAACTCATATGCCAAAAGGGGGCATCTATCGGAGGTGTTTCAACTGATTGAATCGATGGAATTTATTGCCTGGGAGACAGATTCGGGAGGGGCAAGCCGCAGCAGAATCTTGTCTGCTTTTTTTACAGGATGTAAAATCGATCAGCCTGGGGACGGTTGACAGCCCGCACTAGGCTTTGCCCTCCTTTTTTTCCCAGGCAGCTTCGATCTTGGCAACCAATTCATCGATCTCGCAGGGCTTGGTCAGATAGTCGTAAGCACCGAGCTTCATGGCCTCGAGCGCACTGTCGATCGAGCCGTGTCCGGTCAGGATCAGGGTCTCGGTGAATAGGCCCAGCTTCATGATCTCTTTTAAGGTGGTGATACCGTCCATACCGGGCATTTTCAGATCGAGCACGATCACATCGAAGTGGTTCTGTTCAAGCTCGCTGATGGCGCTGTCGCCGCTGTTCACGGCGGTCACCTGGTAGCCCCGGTTTTTCAGGAGCTTGGATATATTCCGGGTGAAGATCGTCTCATCGTCGACCAGAAGAACCCGAGATCCGGGCATAAACTTTCTCCTTTCAGGCCCCTGTTCCTGTGCCGTGGCCCTCAGCGATGCTCTCCTGCAGCTCTTTCGGCGGCTGGAAGGGCAGCACAATGGTGAATTCCGTGCCTTTGCCCACCTCGCTGCGCACGGAGATGCTTCCGCCCAGGCGCCGGATGGTGCTGTAGCAGATCGAAAGCCCCAGCCCCGTGCCCTTGCCCACCGCCTTCGTGGTGAAGAACGGGTCGAAGATTCGGCGCAGGTTCTCAGGTTTGATGCCCACGCCGGTGTCGGCCACGGTAACCTCGGCCTGCTGGAGCCGGGTATCGGCGCGGGTGGAGATGCGGATCGACCCGTAGGGTTTGCCATCGTGGGCATCGATGGCGTTGGTGATGAGATTCAGCAGAACCTGTTGGAGCTGGGAAGGGTCGGACAGCAGAGGCGGCAGCTGCGGGTCCAGCTCGCTGAAGAACTTGATCCCGCTCGTGCGGGCCTCACGGTCCATCAGGTCGATGACCTCCTGGATAAACCCGTTGAGGTCTACGGTCTCGATCACGGATTCGGTGCGCCGCGAGAAGCGCAACAGGTTCTGGGTGATGCGCTTGCAGCGCTGAACCTGGATGTCGATCTGGCTCATTGAGTCGTTGAACTGCTCCTGGAACTCAGGGTCCGCGATCGGGGCTTGCTTGGCCGCATCCAGAAGCAGCTGGCGCTCGGTCAGGATGATGGCAAGCGGGTTGTTGATTTCATGGGCCACGCCGGCTGACAACTCGCCGATAGACGCCAGTTTCCCCGCCTGGAGGAGCTGTTCGTTGAGACCCTCGGCCTCGGCATCGCGCCGCCGGATGATCGTGATCATGTGCCGGGTGATGAAGACCGTCACCACCAGGATGCTGGCCGCGCTGAGAAGCAGAAAGATGAGAGTCCAGGTGTTGGCGTGGTTGACGTCGGCGAGAGCCTCGGCATACTCCTGCTGCACGACCAGGAGCCAGCGGGGATCTTTCAGCCATGCCTGGCAGGCAATCTGGCGGGGCAGGTCCTGCCCGCGCTGATCTTTCAGGTGATCCAGGATCTGGATCTGAATGCCCTCGTGGCCGGACCCCATGGGATAGGATGACCTTCCCATGATTTCACCGCTCAGGCGGGGGCTGGTCTGGTAGATGCCTTCTTCGTTCAGCAGGTAGACTTCACCGGTCTTGCCGATGCGCACGTTCTCCACCAGTGAGCGGAAGACCTCGGTGTTGATGGTGGCTCGCAGGATCCATTTGTTGCCGCCGCTGGTGTGTGTGACCGCGATGATGAAGTGCGGCTCTTTGCGGAATCCCATGAACATGTCGCTGATGTAGATTCCTTTTTGCATCACCTGCGTGAACCAGAACTCCTTCGAATAATTCCTCGACCAGAGATCATACGGACCGACGTAGGCGAGATGGTACCCATGATCGCCGATGAGGCTGAGGTCGGTAAGCGTCCACAGATCCTGGTTGAACAGGTCGAAGACCGTCTGCAAGGCGCCGGGTTCCAGGAGCTCTTCCCGATCGTGGGTCCGGGCCATCAGCTGCAGCTTGGAAGTGTGCTCGGTCAGGAAGCGCTCGATGAGCTTGCGGTGATAATCGACCTGGGTCTGAAGGGAATTGAGCAAGCGTTCGCGGGCAAAATCCGTATAGTGCAGGTTGATCGCCCAGCCCACCAACAGCAGCGGTACGACCGAGCACAGGAGCGTCAGCCAGATGAAACGGCGGAACAGACGGGAATAGAAGGACTTGCGCTCGGAGGTGATGTCCGGTGTCCTGAGGTGTTCCGGCCCGCGGCCGGCTGACGTCGTAGGGCGCGCCATGGGATTCTTTACCTGCCATTCTCCTCGCCGCTGAGGGCCGCAGCCGAGTCCGTTGCGGCAGTCACTGCGGTTGCCGATGGACCCGGCACCATCCAATCGGCGGCTCTCAGAGCATCGGAAGAAATGCCGTCCTTATGGTTGTTCAAGAAATGTGCCATGAGCGGGAATTCAGGTCCGTTATTGGGTCCCGGGCATGAACAGCTGAAGACCCGCGTCTGATGCGGCTCGGCACGGGGTTCCCCCAAGAACAACGGTGCTGGCCGGAGGGCGGTGTAACTTTACAGATGACATGGACGGATACTGCCGAGTTCAGTTCCCGATGAAAAAGCCCCGACCGATGGGCTTTTTCCCATGCGGCCGGGGCCGGACAAACCTCCGAAGCGGGCTTCGGGGGAGAGGTCTTT
>JBLMXM010000008.1:0-4874 GCA_050257775.1 Hyphomicrobiales bacterium | reverse complement strand
TCCAGGAGTTCGATAACTACCTGTGGAGTGAGTTGAAAAAAATGGATGCCAGATAGCCAGCAGCAGGGTTTCCCGCCGACCGGCGGCCCTTCGATCCCTCGAACCCTTTGCTTAACGGGGTTAGATCATGCCGTCAACCCAATGTGCGTCACGCCGAAGAAACCGTTCAAGTCGAATATCATCCGCCGGCTTGCGCAATGCCGCTTTCCTGATATTAGCCGTACTGGCTACTCCCAGCGGGACCGTTCCCGCGCAACTCGCACCGACCGGTGATGCCCATGGTGCTACGGCCATCCACCTCACAGCCGATGAGCGCGAGTGGCTTGCCCGCCACCGGGAGATACGGCTGGGTGTGGACATAGCCCGGCCGCCCTTCGAGTATGTCGATGAAAAAGGGAACTATACCGGAATCAGTGCCGAGTTCATCGAAGCGGCCGCCAAGCGGCTGGGCATCGCCGTTGTGCCGCTTACCGGGATCAAATGGACCGATGCCATGGAAAAGGTCAAGGTCGGCGATATCGATGTCATTCCGAAAGTGACGCCGTCAGCGGCACGGGAAAAGTTTCTGATTTTCACCAAGCCGTACACCACTTACCCCTCGGTGATTGTCACTCGCAAGGACCGCCTGGCCGGCGGGCTGGATGATCTCCGCGGGTTAAAGGTGGGAGTGAATAAAGGCCAGATCATCGAGTCCAACCTGGAACGCGACCACCCGGAATTGTCCCTCGTCCCGTATCCTGACGTCAAGGCCGGCCTGCGCGCCCTTGCCACAGGACAGTGCGACGCCTTTATCGACAATCTTGGAGCCGTCGCTTACACCATTGATACGGTGGGGCTGCCGAACCTGAGGATCGCCGCCTCGACCCCTTACACTCATGACTTGGCAATCGGGGTCAGGAAAGACTGGCCTTTGCTGGCTTCGGCCCTGGACAAGGCCCTGGACAGCATACCCGACCTGGAAAAGATGGAAATCAAGAACCGGTGGCTGGCCCTTAAGTATGAGGCAGCCATCAACTGGCGGGTGGTCGGGCCGATCGGCGCTACCTTGCTGGCCATCATCGTCTTCGTCCTGGTGTGGAATCGACGCTTGGGGAGAGCCATCCAAGAAAGGAAACGAGCCGAAGATGATCTCAAAGAAAGTGAAAAACGGGTGCAGACCATATTGGACACGATAAACGCCGGAATCGTCATTATCGACCCCGAAAAGCGCACCATTGTGGATGTCAACCCTGTTGCAACGCAAATGATCGGTTTGACCCGCGACAAAATTATCGGCCACACGTGTCATCAATTCATATGCCCTGAAGCAGATGATGATTGCGCCGTGCTGGACAAAGATCAGAAAATTGATAATGCCGAGCAAATCCTGATTACGGCTGCGGGCAAACAGATACCGATTCTTAAAACTGTTTCACCGGTGGATCTCGGCGGGAAACTGCATCTTTTAGAAAGTTTTGTCGATATCTCGGAACAAAAGAAGATCGAGGAAGCCATCCGTGAGAGCGAGGACCGCAGCCGGCTTTTGCTTTATTCCGTTTCCGATGGCATATTCGGGGTGGATGCTCATGGCCGGGTGACCTTCATCAACCCCGCCGCACTGGCCATGCTGGGGTTTGTTGAAGAGGATCTGCTCGGCAAAGAAGTGCACAGCGCGATCCACCATTCTCACAGGGACGGCTCTCCTTACACGCCGGACGTGTGCCCCATGTACGCCAGCTACACCCGTGCCGCCGAAAACCATGTGACCGACGAAGTGCTCTGGCGCAAGGACGGTTCCTCGTTTGACGTGGACTACACCAGCGTGCCGATGCGTAAAGGCGATGCGATCATCGGGGCGGTCGTGGTGTTCCGGGATATTACCAAACGCAAAAAAGCGGAGGCGGAGTTAAAGGAATATGTGGCCGATCTGGAGCGGTTCAACCAACTGGTCATCGGTCGGGAAGAAAGAATGATCCAGCTCAAGGAGGAGGTCAATGAGCTGACGGGAAAACTGGGAGAGGAAAAGAAGTACAAGATCGTGTGATGGAAGCAGCCAGAGGAGGTCAGCATGTTCAAGGAAGAAAGAGAAGCGCCCAGGTTCGAGTGGAGCATGATCGGGAATATCGGAGAGGGCCGGCCGAATCTCGGAGCGAGCATGGATGTGGCAGTCTACCGGCTCATGCAGTTTACCCTCCGGGATATTCTCATCACGGAGTTCGGCACCGAAGCCGCCGACCGGATATACTACAAGGCCGGCGAACTGGCGGGCCGGCAGTTCTGTAAGCAGCTGATCGACAGGAACAACGACTTCAACGGATTCATCCAGCAAACCCAGGACCTGTTGAGCAAGCTGAAGATCGGGATACTGCGCATTGAGAAGGCCGATCTGGAACAATTGAAGTTCACGTTGACGGTGGCCGAAGACTTGGATTGCTCCGGTCTGCCGGTGTGCGAGGAAACCATCTGCACCTATGACGAGGGATTCATCAGCGGACTGCTTTCGGAGTATACCGGGCGTGCGTTCAACGTCAAGGAAGTCGATTGTTGGTGCTCAGGAGACAGGGTATGCCGGTTTGATGTGAAACCGTTTGAAAAAGATCGATAAAAATGCTCAGCGTCGAAGAGAAATACCTCGATCGGATCTCGGAAGTCTTCTATTCGATTTTGAAGGGCAAGAAGCCGAACGCTATCCATCTGCCTGAAGATCACCCCGACAATGAACTTAAGCAAGCGGTCGGATTCATCAACCAGTTTATCGATGAATACAACAGCATCAGCGACCTGATGTACTCCCTGTCGAGGGGGGATATTCATTTTGAGGCCTCCAAAGGGAGGATGAGAGTCATTCAGTCTCTCAAGAGCCTCCAGGCCAGCTTGAGAAACCTTACCTGGACGACCCAGCAGATCGCCAAGGGGGAGTTCGACCACAGCGTCAATTTCATGGGCGAGTTCTCAAAGGCTTTCAACAGCATGACCCAGCAATTGAAAATGTCCTTCCAGGAGCGGGAAAGAACAGCACAGGCGCTGCAGGATCAGGTGGCTGAACTGGCCCGGGCGAGAAGGGCCATGCTCAATATCATGGAGGACCTTGAAGAGGCCAAGAAGGTGGCCGAATCCGCAACCCAGGCCAAGTCCGAATTCCTCGCCAACATGAGCCACGAGATCCGGACGCCGATGAACGCGGTGATCGGGATGGCCCACCTGGCCCTTCAGACGGAGCTGACTCCCAAACAAGCGGACTACGTGAGAAAGATCCAGCGCTCCGCCCATTCCCTTTTGGGGATTATCAACGACATCCTGGATTTTTCCAAGATCGAAGCAGGGAAGATGCAGATGGAATCCGTGGATTTCAGCCTGGACGAGGTCCTGGACAATGTATCCACGGTGGTGGGAGTGAAGGTCCAGGAGAAAGAGCTGGAGTTCTTGATGGATGCTCCTCACGACGTGCCCATGGCGCTGGTGGGCGACCCCTTGAGACTGGGGCAGGTGTTGATCAACCTGTGCAACAATGCGGTGAAATTCACCCAGGAGGGTGAGATCGTTATTTCCATCCGGGTGGTGGCGAAAGAGGCGGAGTCGGTCACGCTCCAGTTTGGTGTCCGCGACACCGGAGCCGGCTTGACCGAGGAGCAGAAGGGGAAACTGTTTCAGGCCTTCAGCCAGGCAGACACGTCCACCACAAGAAAATACGGGGGAACAGGCCTCGGGCTGACCATCTCCAAGCGGTTAGTCAACATGATGGGAGGGGAGATCTGGGCTGAGAGCGAGCCTGGAAAGGGGAGCGAGTTCATATTCACGGCAAAATTCGGTTTGGCGAGGAAGGTTGCCAGAAGGCGCCTGGAACCGTCCGTGGATCTGAGAGGGATGCGGGTTCTGGTAGTCGACGACAATGCATCATCCCGTGAGATCCTCCAGACTTTGCTTGAAAGCATGAGTTTCGAGGTGACGGTGGCAGCCTCTGCCGAGGAGGGTATAGCAGATCTGGAGAAGGACGCCCAAGCCCGCCCGTATGGACTGGTGGTCATGGACTGGAAAATGCCGGGTATGGACGGGATCAAGGCTTCCGAGGTGATCCAGCGGCATGCGGGCCTCCCGCAGAAGCCCAAGATCATCATCGCAACAGCCTATGGGCGTGAAGAGGTCATGCAGCGATGCGAGAAGGTGGGGGTGGACGGCTTTCTCTTAAAGCCGGTGGGCCAGTCCATGCTTTTTGACGCGATCATGGTTGCTTTCGGGAAAGAAGCCATAGAGAGTGAGGCCGCGACACGGGTGAGAGGCGGCGACGAGGAAGAGCTGGGAAAGATTCGCGGGGCAAGGGTGTTGCTGGCAGAGGACAATGAGATCAACCAGCAGGTGGCCAAGGAAATTCTGGAGCAAGCGGGATTGGTGGTGCGCATTGCCGGCAACGGACAGGAGGCGCTGGACCTGATTCGTGGCGAGGTATTCGATGCGGTTCTGATGGACGTTCAGATGCCGGTGATGGACGGCTACACCGCCACTAGGAAGATCAGGGAATTGGAAGCCGGATGCTCGAACCTCGATACCGGGTCCTCTTCCGCTTCAGCCTTGGGACTCAAGCCCCAGGCCGCAAGCTTGCCCATCATCGCCATGACCGCCCACGCCATGTCCGGCGACCATGAGAAGAGCCTCGCAGCCGGTATGAACGACCACATCACCAAGCCGATCGACCCGGCCAAGCTCTTTAGAACCCTGGCAAAATGGATAGGCCACCGGGAGGCAATGCCGGAAGCAGCCGAGGCTTTCCCGGCCGCAACCGGCCCGCAGGCCGCAGAGCCCCCGCCTCCAGAAGGAACACTTCCGGCCGCAATGCCCGGGTTCGACCTGCCCGACGGGCTGCAGCGGCTTCTGGGGAACCGGGCGCTGTACCGCAAGCT
>JBLMXM010000007.1:0-8210 GCA_050257775.1 Hyphomicrobiales bacterium | reverse complement strand
TTCATCATGATCCACTACCAGGTAGGGGTTGCAATGGAGGCCGGACTGGGCGTCGTAGAACCCAATCCAGAAGACCCCCTTCGCAACCTCCACCGCCCGTTCGTAATCTATAGCTCTCGTGGCGTTAACCATGGTCTCACACCTTTACGAGGCCATAAAAAATAGGTGTCAGAACATGCTAACGCCGAACGAGGATGTCAACGATCACCCGGGAAACAGACGGCTTGATACTAAAGAACATCGATTCTCTTTCGAGCAAATGAAGAGGGCCCTTGACGGGCCCTCTTCCTGGCTTTGTTTCTGCTCTGCGAATGAAACAACAGCTTAAAACTGTTTCAGAAAGTCATCCATGATGTCGATTTTCTGCTTGGCCACCACCAAGTCGAAGATCTGGTCTTTGACCTTGCGGGGCAGCAGCTCGATGCTCTTGGTCGTGGCGCTGTCGAACTTCGCCGTCGGGAAAACCTTCAGAACCTTGTCCCGCTGAGCGTCGTTGCAATAAACCTGGATGCACTTCAGGCCGGCCAGCATTTCCTGGCACATCGAGGCCAGACCGGCCTTTTCGAGTTTCTGGTAACGCTCCTCGTTGACCCACAAATTGATCGGATATTTGTCTGCCATATTCGTCACCTCCCTATTTCAATGGCGGAATTTCGAAGACCGGGATTCGTTTCTTCAGGTATTCGGCGTCGACGAACGGCGAGCCAAAACCGTACTTCTCGGCGCACTCGAGCACCAGGTCGAATACCTCGGGCCGGAAGATCAACCGCGGCGGTTTGACCCCGTCCTGGACGATGCTGCGGATCAGGGTGCCGCTGAATTTCTGCCATTCCTTCTTGTGGTTGCACAGACTCTCGGAGGTGATCTCGCCGCAGTGCGGGCAGTACAGCCAGTTCTCGGAGTAGACCGGCACAATCTGCAGGTCCTTCTCCAGCGAGCCCAGCATCCGGTGGGCGTCGTAAGGTCCATAGTAGGTCCCGACGCCGGCATGGTCGCGGCCGTACATGTGATGGGTCAGGCCCAGGTTGGTGCGCAGCGCCGCATGGAAAACGGCTTCGCGCGGTCCGGCATAACGCATGTCCCAGAAGGTCAGGGAGGTCAGATGGTTGTGATCTCCGAAGTAGCCGGACTTGCGCAGCTCGTCCTGGGTCAGGATGATGGCCTCGTCGATGTAGTCGCCCGCGCGCTTTTCGCCGATGATGGCGTTGACCAGCACGCCGACATACGGCTTATCCATGGGCAGCTCGCCGTAAGCCTGGAACCAGGCGCCCTTCATGAGCCACTCATGGCCGGTGTGGGGCACGTTCCGGGTCTGGTGGGCCACGATGCGCTTCCAACCCTTCTCCTTGAAGATCTTGCGGAGCTGCAGCGGAGGCAGGAAGTAGGCCGTGTAGGGCTCGTTGATCTTGGGCTTGTTCACCAGGGTGATCTTGCCGCCGACGAACTTGTCCTTGTAGGCGTACGTGCGCGCGCAGCCCGGGTGCTTGGCCTCATCCGTGCCGTAGACATCTTTCGCCATGGACTTCTTGTCGTACTCGTAAACCTCTTCGACCTCGAAAATCGCCATGGGGTTGCCGTTACGCGTAAGCAGCAGCGACATTTTCGGCTTGACGCCGTACTTGGCGATCTCCTCGTTGGACATGTCGAAGACGATCGGGATGCTCCAGACCGTCTTGCCGTCCTTGAGGCGCATCTTCTTGCAGACCGATTCCACGTCGGCCTTGCCCATGAACCCTTCCAGGGGACTGAAGAACCCGTAGGCGATGTCGATGACCTCGTTGGCGAGCTGACCCCGGATCGGGTATTCCGTCAAGCCCTTGATCTTTTTCTTTGCTTCTTCGGGTGCGAGAATTCTCTCTTTGATTTCCTTACCACCATGTCCGATTTCGGCCATATGATGATCTCCTCCTTTCTCCTTTTTTCTAATTGTTCAGACCCTTGGGGATTGAGGGTCGAAACCTATAAGAGCGGTACTCAATTGTCAAGAAATAAAGGGCATCGTTTGGCGCGACGCCCTCAACTTCGGGTCCCAGTTCATTTCCGCCCGGCATACTCCGCGTAAGTCATGGCCACCGTCCGGTAGACCAGGTGCGCCAACTTCGAGAACGGCAAGTATGCGAATGTGAACCAGATCAGCATCAGGTGAATAAAGTAGGTGGTGTAAGAGACTCCCGCCCATCCGGCCAGACGCGTCAGTTCCGTCCCCATGCCGGTCACGCCCAGGCCAAAGACGAGTCCCAACAGCAGCCAATCCTTGTAGGCAGACTTCTGGTCGAGCTTGTTCATGCGGGTCTTGATCAGCAGGAAGCTGCCGATGATGAGAGCGACCCCGCTCACGTTGGCGAGCCACTTAACCGGGTTCAGCTGCGAATACGGCCCGTGATTCTGGAAGACATAGATCGCCACGAAGAAGATCGAAGTGACGATGAACAGCCCGATAAAGGCGAAGAGCACCAGCATGTGCGAAGTGGCCCGTTCCTTGTTCTCAGTGCACTCGTTGAACTTGGCGTGCCGCAGGATGGTTGGGATCACCCGGATCAGAGCCTGGATGAACCCGGTGGGGTCGATCTTCTCCTGGGCCGTCTTGCCTTCGGCCAAGGCGTTCTGGTGGATGTCGCAGAGAAACCGCTTAACACCATTGAAAAATACCGCCACGGTGAATCCCACGGCCGTAAGCATCACTACGTCCACGAGCCAGGTGGAGACCATCTTGGCGTGGACGATCGTGCCTTCCGGGCTGAAGTTGAGGAACTGGAAGTTGAAGATTTTCCCCATGAGCGTGCCCATGATCAGGATGTAAACCGCCGGCACCAGCAGCAGGATCGGCAGCATCACGGGGTTATTGAGCGCCTGGGCCAACGGTTTGGGTGCCGAATACTCCGTGATCGCCTTGGCGCGGACGGCCGCCAGCACATCCGCCGGCTTGGCTTTGCGCGGGCAGCGCGTGGAGCAGTCGCCGCAGTTGTGGCACAGCCAGGGGTCGGCGCTCTTGACCAGCTTGTCCTTCAGCCCCCAGGACGCCGCGATCATCTCCTTGCGGGGAAACGGCCGGTTGTCCGGTGAGATCGGGCAGACCACCGAGCAGGTGGCACACTGGTAGCACTTCTTGAGGTCCTCCCCGCCGAGGATCCCCACTTCCTTGATGAAGTTGAGATCCGGTTCAACTACGAGTCTTTCGGTCATATGTGACACCTCCTCATTCTGTTAGAACCCCTTGAACGGGTTGGGCCCGAGCCCCTCGATGGTCCCGACGAATTCCTGCAGCATCTGCGGGATCTTGTCGTACTCGTCGATCGCGACCTGGAACTGGGCCACGCGTTCCACCTCGAGGGCCAGGCTCGCCAGGGCCTCGCCGATCTTCTTGACGCGGATCTCGGCCAGCTCGCTGCCCTTGACGAAATGGCACTGGTAGTCATCGCCGTGCTTGCAGCCCATGAGGAAGACGCCGTCCATGCCCTTGGAGAGCGCGTCCTTGATCCAGATCACGTTGACCGAGCCCAGGCAGCGCACCGGGATGAAGCGCACGTCCGCGTTCCAGGACAGCCGGTTCAGGGCCGCGATGTCGAGCGCCGGGTAGGCGTCGTTCTCGCAGATCAGACCCAAGATGCGCAGGGGCGGCTCATCGAAGTCGTCGGTCGAAGGCACCTTGATCGCCTTGACCATCGAACTGATGCTGTCGATGCTGTAATTGGCGAAGTTGATGATGCGCTCCGGGCAGGCGCCCATGCAGGTGCCGCAGCGGCGGCAACGCGTGGGATTGGGCTTGGGAGTGCCGCGCTCGTCGTCGTCGAGCGCTCCGAAGGGGCATTCCTGGGTGCAACGCTTGCACTGGGTGCAGCGCTGGAAGAAGAAGTCCGGGAAGGTCAGGTCGCCGGAGCGCGGGTGCACGGCGACCCCGCGGTTGACCGACTCCAGGCACTGGATGGCCTTGAGCGCCGCGCCGGCGGCATCTTCCACGGCCTCCTCGACAGTCATGCTGCGGCGCACGCCGCCGGCCGCGTAAATGCCGGTGCGCTGGGTCTCGTAGGGGAAGCAGATGTAGTTTGAGTCCGCATAGTCGTTGAAGATGGCGTTGTCGCGGAAGGCCGGCCCCTGGCGGTAGGCCAGGTTGATCACCGGGTCGTCCTTGGTGGCCGGCACCATGCCGGTGGCGAGCACCACTAGATCGGCCTTGATCTGGATGGGCTGGCCCAGCAGCGTGTCGTCGGCCTCGACGATCAGGCCGGCCCCGTTCTTGGAAACTTTGGTGACCTGGCCCTTGGTGAGGAAGACTCCCGGGTCCTGCTGCACGGCCTTGTAAAAGTTTTCGGTCATCCCCGGGGTGCGCATGTGCTGGTAGATGATGAAGGCCTTGCCGTCGGCGTAGTCCTCGCGCACGTAGGAGGCCTGTTTCAGCGCCACCAGGCTGGTCACCGATGCCGCGTAGGGGAAGTCCTGGTCCTGGCCCTGTCCCGGGCTCTGGACGAAAACCACCGACTTTGCTTCCCTGCCGTCGGAGGGCCGCTTGATCTTGCCTTTGGCCGCCATCTCCTCGAACTGCACGTTGGTAACTACATCCGGGGTCGCGCCGAATCCCAGGTGGGCATATTCGCCCTCCGCAGGCTGATAGGGCCGCCAGCCGGCCGCGAGCACCACGGCGCCGAACTTCTCGCCGTTCGGGTCGAAGGTCAGGATGTCCGCCCTGCCCTGGTTGTACTCCTTGTACAGCGCGTTGAGCTTTTCGGCCTCGAGCTCCTTGCCGTCCGCACCGACCCGCATCTCCGGCGGCAGCGGGAAGGGCACGTCGAACTCGATCTTCTCCCCGGGCTTCTTGAAGGTCACGGTGAAATCCCCCGGCTGGCCGGCGATGCGCGCCACCAAGGTTCCGGTCTTGACCTGGATGCCCGGGTAATTGCCGAGCTCCTTGATCTTGGACTGGATCACCGGGGTCATGGGTTTTTCGTAGGGGTAGTCGGTGGGAAGCTGCTTGCGCCACTTGGCCGCGTTGCCCCCTAAAGAGGCTTCCTTTTCGACGATGGTGACATCGTAGCCGGCCTTGGCCGCGTCGATGGCGGCCGAAATGCCGGTGATGCCGCCGCCGATGACGAGGATCTTCTTCGTCAGGGCCTCAAGCTTGTAGGGCTCGGGCGGATTGATCTTCGCCACCTTGGCGAGGGCCATCTTCAAGTAGTCCGAGGCCATCATCTGCACGTGGTCGATGAAGCTCTCGTCGTCCTTCTGCTCCTCGGTGGGCGCCGGCCAGGTCGACCGCGGGTGGGACCAGACCACGTGCTCGCGCAGGTTGACCCGCTCCACGATGCAGCCGTCGAACCGGAAGGTGTCGTAGAGCACCCGCGGCGAGCAGGCGGCCAGCACGAGCGTGTTCACCCCTGCGGCCACCTCGCTCTTCAGCAGCGCGACCCCTTCCTTCCCGCACAGGACCGGGCAGGTCTTGACCGAGTAACCCTCGTCGGAGGCCACCTCGCTCAGCTTTTCGATGTTGAGGGATTCGCCGATCCCGCAACCATGACAGATATACACACCATATTTTTTGTTCATGGTCGACCTCCTACCGTCTCACCAGGGTTTGAATCGCTTTGAGGGCCATGCCGGTGGCGTTCTGGTTGGACGAAACGACGTCCGCCGGCTTGTGGGCGCAGCCGGCCGCGAACATGCCGCCGGCGGCGTAGTCGTTGCGGATGAACCCGTCCGGTGTGGTCGGGACCGCCCCCGGCAGCTTGTTCACCGCCGCCGTGGGCTGCATGCCCGTCGCCAGCACCACCAACTCGACCGCCTGTTGGATCTTCTCGCCGGTCACCGCGTTCTCGGCGACCACGGTGATGTTTCCGCTGGCCTTGTCTTCGCTCACTTCCGCGACCTTGCCCTTGATGAAGAACACGTTGGGGTCCTTCTTGATGTTTTCGTAGAACCGCTCGTAGCGGTACCCCGGCGCCCGCAGGTCGATGTAGAAGATGTAGATCTTGGCCTCGGGATACTGGGCGCGGACATAGGTGGCCTGCTTGAGGGAGGCCATGCAGCAGATGTAGGAGCAGTAGGGCAGGTAGTTCTCGTCCCGGGAGCCGGCGCACTGCACGAAGGCGATGCTTGCCGGCGCCTTGCCGTCCGAGGGCCGGACGATTTTGCCCTGGGTCGGCCCGTTGGGGGCAGCCAATCGCTCCATCATCATGTTGGTGATGATGTTTTTGTGCTTGCCGAAGCCGAGGTTGTCCATCTTCTTGGCGTCGTAAGGCGCCCAGCCCGTGGCCCAGACGATGGCGCCCACATTGAGGTTGAGAGTCTTCGGCTGCATCCCCAGGTCGACCGCATCGTACGTGCAAGCCTGCTTGGCCCTCTCACCGTCCGGGGTGGCGACAATCGACGGATCGATCACGTAACGGGCGGGAAAGGCCATGGCGAACGGCAGATAGGCGGCCTTGATCTTCTTCATGCCGAAATCGAAATCGCTGGCGATCTCGGCCTGGCAGGCCTCGGCGCAGGCGTTGCAGCAGGTGCAGTTCTCGTTCACGTAGCGCGGCTTGACCTTGACGGCAACCGTGTAGTTCCCCGGCTTGCCGTCGACCTTCTCCACCTCGGCCATGGTCAGGACCTTGATGCGGGGATTGTCCTTGATGCGGCGGAAGTTGATCTCCAGGCCGCAGGTCGGCGGGCAGAGCTTCGGGAAATACTGGTTCAGCTGGGCGACCCGTCCGCCCAGGTAAGGGTTTTTCTCTACCAGAAACACCTCGTAGCCGACTTCGGCCGCCTCAAGAGCTGTGGTCAGCCCGCTAATGCCTCCGCCGACGACCATGATGCTTCCACTCACAGGGGCTGCTTTTTCGTCTGTCATGCTTTCCCTCCGTGCTGTATCTAAATGTTGAACAGCGGTCTTGCGCTGCCCTCGCTGCCCTGTTTGGGTTTATACAGATGGCTCGTCTGAATGCGAAAGCGCATTGCAACGGGCCAATGCTCTTTCGTATTCGGGCGAACCGCGCTCAATCGCTCTTTAAAAAAAACCTCCAGGCGCCGCGAGGCACCTGGAGGTTTTTTAGATTAACAACTGATTCGCTGACTCACGATACGACCCATGATCACGGGATGAGCTTCTTGTACTCTTTCTTGAAGACGTCCCACTTGGCGGCCTTGGGATCGTACTTGGAGTTGACGAAACAGAACCAGTTCTTGTCGTCCTGGCCCGGGAAATCCGCCTGATAGTAGAAGCCCGGGTAGCGGGTTTCCTTGCGGAACTGGATGTGGCGCAGGTGCGACTCGACGGTCCAGATGCGGTGGATGATTTCCCAGGACCGCAGCAGTTCGTGCAGGTCGCCGGCCGCGATCTTCTGCCAGTCCTCGCGCATCCAGGCCAGCATTTCCATGACGATCTCGAGGTTCTTGCTTGAGGTCTGGTAGTAAGTGGCCGTTCCGGCGCCGTACTCGTGGGTGGCCTTCATCAGCCGGTACATCATCCCGTTGGGTTTCAGGTAGTTCGGGTTGACGTCGTCGGCCGTGGTGTAAGCGCAGTTGGCCAGGTAGGTTCGGACCGGTTTGTATACCATGTCAACGATCTGGTCCTTGCTCATGGCCAGCTCGGGTTTGAAGCCGGCATTGTCCTTGGCATAGCGGACCATCTGCTTGGCCGCGATGCGGCCCTCGGCATGGGAGCCGGAGGAGAACTTGTGGCCGGAGCAGCCCACGCCGTCGCCGGCGGTGAACAGGCCATTGACTGTGGTCATGCGGTTGTAGACTTTGCCGTTGGCGGCCTTGATTTTGTAATCGGCCGGGACCCAGTCGTAGTCCGGGCCGGAGACCCAGAACCCGCAGCAGCCGGAGTGGGACCCGAGCAGGTAAGGCTCGGTCGGCATGACTTCGGAGTTCTTCTTCTCGGGCTCGGTGTTGGTGGCGCACCACAGGTTGGCCTGGCCGCAGGTCATGTCGAGGAAGTCTTCCCAGGCCTCGGACTCGAGGTGCTTGAGCTCTTTCTTGTCCATGGTCTTGCCGAGATTGGCCAGCGCGGTGACGGTGTCCATCATGATCGGGCCGCGGCCTTCCTTCATCTCGAAGAGCATCAGATGGTTTCGCAGGCAGGTCGGGGTTACGGCGGCGGTGCCGTAGGGAGCATACTTCTGCAGCTCTTTCTTGGCCGCTTCGCTGCCGCCGAAGTCCTCGCCCAGGCCGTTGAGGGTCTTGGCCTTGAACAGCAGGAACCAGGCGCCGACCGGGCCGTAGCCGTCCTT
>JBLMXM010000006.1:0-7569 GCA_050257775.1 Hyphomicrobiales bacterium | reverse complement strand
GATTTTATTGTTTTTATTATAATATTAATTGCTTATGAAATTGTTGCAAAATACGTAATCATACGTCGAAAATAAAAGCTACAAAAAATGTTGTAATTAATAGCGCTATTTCTTCAATTTTCGTTCTTTTTGAGGCTCTTGACGTCGATATTGAGTTTCTTTATGCGGTGCCACAAGCTTCTCTGGTTGATACCTAGCAGTTCGGTCGCTCTTGACTGTACCCCGCCGGTTTTGGTCAACGCCTCGATTATCAGGCTGCGCTCAATTTCGGTCAATTTTTCATCCAGGGAGGTGTTAGACGGCAGCTTGACTTCGGTATTTGCCCATTGGCTGAAGAGGCCCGTAACCTTGGCGGGCAGTTGCGCGGGTTCGATATAACCGCTTTCGGCGATGACTCCGGCGCTTTCGATCACGTTTTTCAACTCGCGGATGTTGCCGGGCCAGGAATATGACATCAGCATTTGCAGGGCCAGGGATGAAATATTCACATCATTGGGCAGCAACTTCAAGAAAGCATCCACCAGTACCGGAATGTCCTCCTTGCGCTCGCGCAGCGGGGGCAGACGCAGGGTGAAGACGTTCAACCTATAAAATAAGTCCTCGCGGAACGTTCCTTCCTGAACCATTTTTTCCATGTTTTTGTTGGTCGAGGCAATGAAGCGCACGTCGATCTTTATCGTTTGAGTACCGCCCACGCGGTAAAATTCCTTCTCTTGGATGACCCGCAACATCTTGGCTTGCAAGCCCAAAGGCATGTCGCCGATTTCATCCAAAAACAGGGTTCCTCCGTGGGCCATGTCAAACTTGCCGGGCTTGAATGCGGTCGCTCCGGTGAAGGCGCCTTTTTCATGCCCGAAGAGCTCGCTTTCCAGAAGCTCCGCTGGGATGGCAGCGCAGTTGAGTTTGACGAAGGATTTGTCCTTGCGCAGGCTGTGCTCGTAGAGGCTGGCCGCCACCAGTTCCTTTCCGGTTCCACTTTCGCCCTGAATGAGAACCGTTGAGTCCGTCGGCGCTACTTTCATGATGAGGCTGAGCAATCCGCGCATGGCGGTGCTTTCACCGATAATTTCGGGGAAAAAATGGCGCGCGTCGATGCGGCTGAGCACCGACGTGACCCGGTCGAAAACATGGGTGAATTGCTCCATTTTGTCGATGGGCCAATTCTTTTTGGAATTGGAGTTGGCCTCCTCCCTGAATGCGGGCAACTTGCTGGCTTTTTCGACAAACTGCTCGACCGGCCGGAGAATGAAACGTACCAATGCAAATCCCGCGGTGAACGCGAGTACACTGATGGTGACGATCAGCCAGAACACCCACGTGGCCGGATCGACTTTCTGTTCGAGACCGTACTTGGTCAACCGGAAGGTCAGCAGAGCTGAAAATATGCTGAATCCGGCGAAGATGAAGGGAATGATGATATATAGGCTGATGTGGAAACGATGGTGTTTCATTTCACCTTCAGGGTGAGGTCCCACATCGGCAGGAAGATGGCCAGGGCGAAAAATCCGACCACGGCCGCAAGGCTGATAGTAAGGACCGGCGCGACGGCATCCGAAAGCTTTTTCGTGGCGTATTCCACCTCGGTATCGTAGTGCATGGCCACATCGCGCAGAAGGACGTCCAGGTTGCCCGATTCCTCGCCGACGGCGATCATGTTGATCAGCATCGGCGTGAAATACTTGGCCTGCCGCAGCGGCGTGGAGATCCCCCGTCCCTCGCGCAGGCGGTCTTTGAGGCCATCCAGCTGGCGGGAAATAGCTTCGTTGCCGATGGTTCCGGACAGAATGTCCATCGAGTCCAGGATGTCGACACCGCTCGACTGCAAGATGGAGAAAATGCTGGCGAACCGGGAGATGGCCGCCTTCTGAAAAAGCTTTCCAGCCAGAGGAATTTGCAGCAGCAGGGTGTCGCGCACAAAACGTCCCTGCGGGGTTCGACTGTAAAGAAAAAGGGCTATGCCGGCGCCGATCACGCCAACGGCCAGAATATACCAGTACTGGACAATAAGGTGATACAAGCCTAGACAGATTTTGGTGGGAAGAGGCAGTTCGAGGCCGGCGGATTTAAAAATATTGACGAACTTGGGGATGACACCGATGAGAAGGATGAAAAAGGCCACGGCCAGGAAAGACAAAACGATAATCGGGTAGGTCATGGCGGATTTCACATCGGACTTGACCTTGTGCTCGTGCTCGATGACGTAAACCAGGCGGTCGAGGATTTCAGGCAGGGCGCCTGCAGATTCGCCCGCCCTCAACATACTGCAGTAAAGCGGCGAAAATACTTCGGGATGGCGCCGGAACGCGTCATACAGGCTGGCTCCATCCCGGATGTTCTGGTGAATGGCGCCTAGGACCGACTTCAATCGCTTGTTTTCGGCCTGGTCCTCCAGAACCTGGAGGATGGTAAGCATCGGAACGCCGGAGCGAATAAGCGTCTTGAACTGCTTGCTGAAAAGGATCAGCTCGGGTGCTTTGATTCTGGAGAAAAGACCGGAAGCGGCGGAAAGTTTAAGCGCCGGCGCCCCGGCCCTGCTCGGTCGAACCTGGGTGGGAATGTAGCCCCGGGCGGCGACGAGGCTCGAAGCACTTTCGATGGAATCGGCTTCGATTTCGCCCTTCGTAGCGGCGCCGGTATCCGTAATAGCCTGGTAGCTGAATTTGGGCATACTCCCCCCAGCTCACATGAGCACGGCGGATGCAGCCTCCTCGAGGCTGGTAATCCCCTGAAGAACCTTCTCCAGGGCGTTGTCCCTCAGGGTTGCAAAAGTTCCGGCTTCGATGGCGGCGCGGTTGATTTCGTGGGCTGACTGACGTTTCAGGATCATATCTTGGATCATGGGGTCGATGACCAGCACCTCGTACACCCCCGTCCGGCCCTTGTACCCCGTGTGCATGCAGTTAAAGCAGCCTTGGCCGGCGACAAACCCGGTGATGTCTACGCCATCCAGCCGCCAGTATTTGATCGCTTCTGGCGAGGGTGGCTGCGGCATGCGGCAATGCGGGCACACCTTGCGCACCAGGCGTTGGGCGAAGGATACCAGCATGACCGACGACACCAGGAAAGATTCGATGCCCATGTCCATCAGCCGGGTCATGGCGCCGGCTGCGTCGTTGGTGTGCAGGGTGCTCAGCACGCGATGGCCGGTCAAGGCGGCCTGTACGCCAATGCTGGCGGTTTCGGAGTCCCGGATTTCGCCCACCATGATCACGTCCGGGTCCTGGCGCAGAATCGACCGCAGGCCGCTTGCGAAGGTCATGCCGGCTTTCCGGTTGAGCTGGACTTGGCGGATCTTTTCGATGCGGTACTCCACCGGGTCCTCTACGGTGATGATATTGATGTCGGGCTGGTTGATTTTCTTAAGAATGGAATAAAGGGCGGTGCTCTTGCCGCTTCCGGTCGGCCCCGTACTCAAAATCATTCCGTAGGGCTTGTAGATCATGGCCTCGAGTTTCTGCCGGTCGCGCTCGTTCATACCCAGCAGTTCCAGCGAGTATATGCTGTTGCTCGTGTCGAGCAGCCGCAGCACCAGGTTTTCTCCGTAGATGGACGGGATGGTGGAGGCCCGGATATTAATGTCCTTATTTTTCATCTTAACCGTGAAGCGGCCGTCCTGGGGCACGCGCGACAACGCGATGTCCATGTTCGCCAGTATCTTCAGCCGGGAAATAATCGGCAGAAACATGGACTTGGGCGGTGCAGGCACCTCGTGCAGTTTGCCGTCCACCCGGAAGCGGATCTGTACATGGTCTTTTTCCGGGCTGATATGGATGTCGCTGGCTCCCTCGCGGACGCCCTGGGAAAGGATCGAGTTGACCAGGCGCACCACGGGCGCCTCCTGGGCCATACCCTGCAGGGAGCTGACCTCCACGTCCTCGAGGTTGGTGGCCTTTTCGACCTGCTTGTCGATCTCGACGTCTTCGAGGTCCTCGAGCACCCCGCCGATGCCGGCATAGGTGCCATAGAGGGTCGTGTGCAGCTGGTTGAGCTGCTGCTCGGTGCAGATGACCGCCTCGGCCTCGAGGTTGGTGAAGACTTCGATCGCATCAAGGGCGTTGATGTCGAGGGGGTCCGTCATGGCCACGGTGATCAGCATCCCGTTTTTCTGCAGCGGCGCCACCGAATACTTGTGGGCGATCTCCGCTGGAATGAGCTGGGCCAGCTCCATGTCGATCACGTGCTTGTCAGGCCGATACTTTTCGAGCTTCAACTGGTTCGACACCAGGTCCACGATCTGAACCTCGCTGACGATCCCCTCGCGGACCAGGAACTGTCCGAGCTTGAGGTTGCTCTTCTTTTGGAACGGCAGCGCCTGCTCGAGTTGCTTCTGGGTCAGAAGCCCGCCTTCGACCAGAATCTCACCTAGTTTCTTGCGCGCAATCACGGCAAAGTCCTCAATTCTAAAGAATGCCTACGATGAAACAAACAAAACCCTAGAAAAACTTCCCACAGTGTCTAAAGTTAGGCACCTCATTTGCTGACATAATACGGATCTGCGAAAAAGACGGTCTGCTCGTCCCAGGAGCCGATCACCTGCCCGGAGGCGCTCAGCGCCGGGGGCAGCAGCTCAAGTTGCAGCCGAGCGCTCTCCGGTTTGGTGAAAATCTGTTTGAGGATCACGACAAACCGCAGGCCCGTTGCCGGCAGCCAGCATGGAATCAAACGCGCCGGAGGAGCAGACTCCGGGTAGTTGCGCAACAGGTCGAATGCTTCCTGAAGTGTAGCCCTGTCACCAATTCTAACCCACCAGGCATTTTTGATCAATGGTTTCACGCTTACCGGTATAGCCGGCAGCCGGATAGCCTCGCCGGCTTCGACCCTGTCCGGATCGACGATCTGGGGGTTCGCCAGAATGATAAAGCGGAAATGCTTGTTGGAATAACTCCCGTAAACCTTGTGGATCAAACCAGAAACCGTGTCATAGCGCCTTAGTTGCAGAGTCCCCAGTACCTCCGGCGGCCGGGATGGTTCCGCCGGCGGCACTGCCTCAATGTCCGGTGCGGGTTTGGGGGCTTGCACCGCCTGAACAGGAACTGGAGCTGGCGGCAGCTGTTCTTTGAGCGCGGATTGCATTTCGGCGAAAGGCTCTTTGGCCGCCTCCGGGGCCGACGCTTCCGCCGGCGCAGGTTCCGGCTCGACCGCTGGAGAAACAACCGGGGTAGCCTGCGCTTCAACTGGGGCGGGGGGTGTCGCCGGGGGCTTTGTGAGAGCCTGAGCGGAAATCTCCCGGCGCTGCCTTAAGGAATCCAGCGGCCAGGACGGCAAACGGCCCGAAATACCAGCCCACACCAGCACCCCCGCCGCAGCCGCTGCCAGCGCCCCTGCCGGCCAACGCCGCCGGAGAAGGCCAAGGGGTTCGAATATCCGCGTAGCGCTGCGGCGTACCAGACGGTAGCCAACCTTGGACTTGTTCTGGATGATCATCGCCAGAATGCACTGATGGCATAGGTTGATGATCTTGCGCGGGTAGCCGCCGCTGGCTCGGTGGATGGCGAGAAGCGCCGGGAGCGTGAAGAGGTCCAGCTTCCGGGGGGCGGTGCTGGATTTCTCCAGCCGAAACCTGATCATCATGCAGGTGTCCCGGAGGCCGAGCGGCGTCAGGTGATGATAGAGATTGATGCGGTCGCCGAAGTTGGGATGCTGGCGAATGATTGCCTCGAACTCTTGCTGGGCGAAGATGACGATCTGCAGCAGCTTGTAATCGTTGGTCTCGTAGTTCAGAAACTCGCGCAGGAGTTCGAGGCAGAAGACCGGAATTTTCTGTCCCTCGTCGATGATCAGGACCGTGGTCTTTTTCTGGTCCACCCCCTTGCGGAAGAGGCTGTGCTTGATGAACTCCTTGGCTTGCCAGTCGGTGGTTTCTTCCGGCATTTTTTTGCCGGTGAGCAGCTTAACCACCGTTGCCAGGAAGTCACCGGTGTCCTTAAAGAGAGGATCGAGGATGAGATGGGTTTCCATCTCTTTGCGCTGCGCAAAACGGCGGATGAGCTGGCGGCATAGGGTGGTTTTTCCGGTGCCGACATCACCAATGATTACGTTCAGGCCGCGACGCAGGTGCAGCGACAGCTCCAGCTTCTGCAGGCAGTCCAGGTGTTGCCGGGAGTGGTAAAAATAGTCGGGGTCCGGTGAATTGGAAAACGGCTCGCGGTTCAGATTGAGAATGGTGAAATAGTCCATCAGAAGTGCCGAAAGTGCCTAAAGCGAGCAAAGGTGCCTAAAGTGAAAAAATGGCGCACAGCTCAATGCTCGCGGTAAAAGGGGAACTTGATGAGTGGAAATTCCTTGAGTGCCGTGTATCTCTTAACGGTTTGAACTTTAGGCACATTCAACCTTAGGCACTTCTCTTCATCCTCCCGCCGATACCTGTGCTGGAGGCTTGAGGATCGTCGGGGTGATGAAAATCAATAGGTCTTCCTTAGAGTTGCTCTTGCTTTCTTTCTTAAACAACCAGCCTAGTCCCGGAACGTCGAGCAGTCCCGGGGTGCCGGTTCGATCGTCGGAGGTCTGTTCCTTATTCAAGCCGCCGATGACCAGGGTCTGCCCGTCGGCCTGGATCACGTTGGTTTCGGCGTTCTTGGTAATGATGGTGGGGTTGCACAGGACGGTTTGGGTGAAATCCACCTCGTCCTTGTTCACCTTGACGGACAGCTTGAGGGTGTAATCGTCGATCACGTGGGGCGTGACCTTGAGGCTAAGCACCGCCTTCTTGTATTGGATGTTCACCTCGCCGTCCTCAACGGTCTGGAACGGCACATCCTTGCCACTTTCGATCAAGGCAAGCTGGTTGTCAATAGTAGTGATGGACGGCGTGGAGAGGATGGTTAGCTTGCCCTCGTCCTGGAGCGCGGTCAGCTGTGCGGTCAGCAAGGCCTTGCCGATGTTCTGATAGATTAAGCCGAAACTGGTGGCGCCGGCGGTCGTAACCGGCAGATCGACGACGTTTCCGGTGGTCGGGTCCACCTTACTCCCTACTCCCTGACCCAGGGCGTTGTTGTCCCGGCCGGTTAGAAAGCCTCGACGATCGCCTCCGGAAACCTGATAGGCGCCGCCCCACTGGATGCCCAGTTCGCGCGCCACATTCTTGTTGGCTTCCACAATAAAAGCCTCGATGAGAACCTGGGGTGTGGGCTTGTCGAGCTTTCCCAGGACCGTCAGGATCGCATTCATGTCCTTGGGCAGGGCGTTGACGATGAGCGAGTTCGTGTGCTGGTCGACCAGGACCGAACCGATCGGCTTGTTGGCCTTGTCAGCGGTAAGAAACGCCTTCATGTTTTCTTGAAGCTTGTTGGCTTCGGCGTACTTGACCGGTACGATGCGGGTGACCGGTGCTTCGGCCAGCAGCAGATCCTTGCGCCGGGCCTCCTTGCGCAGTTCCTCCTCCAGGTCGTCAGCGGTCATGATGCGGATGATGTCGTCCTGCCAGACATAGGTTAGGTTGTGGGTGCGCAGGATCCCAATGAAAACCTGATCCCACGGGGCCTGGGTGATGTTGATGTTGGACCGGCCGGTCACCCGGTCGTTCAGAATGATGTTGACGTCTGCAGCCCGGGCCAGCGCGCGCAGCAGCAC
>JBLMXM010000005.1:0-16539 GCA_050257775.1 Hyphomicrobiales bacterium | reverse complement strand
GAGCCCCAGGAACTGGCCGTAGTGGACATTCCGGAGAAGTTCATCGGGATCGTCACAGAGATGATCAGCGCCCGCCGCGGCAAGATGGTCAAGATGGTCAACAACGGTTTCGGCCGCGTGCGCCTGGAGTTCGAGGTCCCCTCCCGGGGCCTGATCGGCTTCCGCAGCCAGTTTTTGACCGACACCCGCGGCACGGGGATCCTGAACACGCTCGTCGTCGGCCACAGGCCGTATGCCGGGGAGATCAGCGGCCGGTCCAACGGGGTCCTGGTCTCCGACCGCGACGGCAAGGCGGTGACCTACGCCATATTTCACCTGCAACCCCGCGGGACCATCTTCGTCAGTCCCAACGACCCGGTCTACCCCGGCATGATCGTGGGCGAGAATTCAAGGCCCCAGGACCTCTGGGTCAACATCTGCAAGGAGAAGAAGCTCACCAACATCCGCGCCGCCGGCGCCGACGAAGCCCTGCGCCTGATCCCTCCGCGGCAATTCACCCTTGAGCAGGCCATGGAATACATCAGCGATGACGAATTGGTGGAAGTGACCCCCAAATCCATCCGGCTCAGGAAGATGAAGGCCCGGGGATAAGGGCTCAACCGGCCGACGACGTCGCGGGAGGTCGATCGGCGAGCATCACGGTTTCTCAGCGGCCGTTGTGGTACAGAAGATGTCTGCCAGCTTTTTCGCCAGCACCTTGGGGTCTAAAGGTTTGAGCATGTAGCCGTCGAAGCCGGCGGCGCGGGCTCTGTCCTTGTCCAGGTCGAAGTCGCTGGCGGTGATGGCGAGGATCGGGGTCCGGCGCCCGGCCGTCGTTTCGATCCTTCGGATCTCCCGAGCCAAGTTATAGCCGTCCATCTCCGGCATCTCGATGTCCGTGAGGATAAGATCGTACGTTTCACCCCGATACTTCCGAAGCGCCTCTTGACCGCTGGCGGCGTCATCCACGCTGTAACCGAGCGCGGCAAGCTGACTCAGCATGATTTCACGGTTGATGGGGTTGTCTTCCGCCAGAAGCACGCGGGTTACTCGTACCGCCGTGCAGACCTCGGTTGCTTTCTCACCGCCCAGGGCTTCCCGCTCCTCTTCGCAGTCCGCAAAGGTCAGCGCGATGTTGCGGAAGGTGTCTTCCAGCGCCAGGAAGGCTTCGACGACATCGGGATCGAAGTGGGTGCCGCGGCCCTGTCGGATGATTTCAACGGCCTTCTCATGGGGCATCGGCGGTTTGTAGATGCGCTTGCTGATCAGGGCATCGTAGACGTCGGCCAGCGCCATCAGCCGGCCCGCGACGGGAATCTCAGTGCCCTTCAGTCCCCGCGGATACCCCGATCCGTCCCATTTTTCCTGATGGCTGGCCGCGATCTCGCGCGCGAGATGTAGAAACGTGCTTCGGCCCAGTTTCTGCTCGGTCAGACGCAGCGCCTCTTCGCCGAAAAGGGTATGCTTTTTCATCTGCTCGAATTCGGCATCGTCCAGGCGCCCGCCCTTGAGCAGGATTTGGTCGGGCACCCCCACCTTGCCGATGTCGTGCAGCGGCGCCGAGAGGTATAAAAGCTCGATGGTTTTCTCATCCAGCTCGGCCTGGAACCGCGGATGATCTTTGAGATGCACGGCCAGGGCCTTCACGTAGTTCTGGGTGCGCTTGATGTGACCGCCGGTCTCAGGGTCTCGGTATTCGGCAAGCGTGGCCAGGCTTTCGATCATGACCGCCTGGGTCAGCAGCACCTCGCGGGTCTTGGATCGCACCAGATCCTCCAGGCGGTCCCGGTGGCGCTTGAGCTCGAGGTGGTTGCGCACGCGGGCGCGCACCAGCTCGGGATTGATCGGCTTGGTGATGTAGTCCACCGCTCCGATGGCGAGTCCCTTGGCTTCGTCCTGCGCATCGGCCATGGCCGTCAGGAAAATCACGGGGATATGGCGGGTCTCCTCAGCCGCTTTGAGCCTTCGGCACACCTCGTAGCCGTCCATTTCCGGCATCATGATGTCCAGCAGGATCAGATCGGGGCGAGCCTTCTGAACGATCTCCAGGGCGCTCTTGCCGTTTTTGGCGATCAACAGCTTGTAGCCGAGGCCGTCCAGGTTCTCGCGCAGCACCTGGAGGTTGGCGGTGTTGTCGTCGACCAGCAGGACCTTGGGCTCATCGACCTGCGCTTCGTGTTTTTCAAGTGTACCGGTCATGATGATGCTCCGGACCACAGGGTCCCCGGGGTCATGGGTTCAAGGGGTCAAGCGAAATGCTATGGGGAGAATCACCACAAGAATTGCTCCGCATGCCGCTTGAGCCCTTACAGGTGCATGTTTTCCAACTCTTCAGCCAGCTTCAGCACGCCCTCGAAGTCAAAATCATCGGCCATCCGGATGACCCTGTCCCGGTAAGGACCGAAGGCTTTGGATTTGGCGGCCAGCTCATTGCAGAGATCGGCAAGCCCGGAAATGTCGCCCAGCTCGGCCGCCTTCCGAAGCCCGAGGGCCGCCTCCCCTGCCAGATCCGGCGGCAGGCGCTCCGCTGTCGACGCGGCAGGATTCGGGTTCGGTGCGGCGGCGGGGATCAGCGACCCGGCCGCCGCCAGCGCCCGGCCGAGCGATTCCAGGAACGCCTCGCAGGCTGAGTTTAACTCATCTGCCGGGGGAGGATTGGTCGGGTCGGCATGCTTGACGAGTTTCTCAAGCGCCACGGACTGCGCCTGCAGATCCTTGGCCGCCAGGTTCCCGGCTACCCCTTTGATGGCGTGCACCAGTCCATGGGCGTGTTCGAAGTTGCCGGCATTTAATGCGCTGCGGATGTCTGCGGCGCCGCGGCTGTATTGGGCGGCAAAATTCGAGAGCAGCTTGCGGTAAAGCGCGCGGTTGCCCATGAGCCGCTGCAGCCCTTCGGCCAGGTCGAACTCGGGCAGAGTATCCGGCAGGGATTGCTCCGGAGGCGCCGGCTCTTTGCTCGGCGGATGGGCTGGGACCGGGGCGACCTCGGGCGGTTTTTGCTGTGCAGACGACCTGGCTTGCTCGGGCCTAACCCACTTGGCCAAGGTGCTGAAGAGCTGGGACGAGTCTATGGGCTTGGTGACATGATCGTCCATGCCTGCCGCAATGCTCTTTTCATGATCTCCTGCCATCGCATGGGCGGTCATGGCGATGATCGGAATGCGATCGATTGAAGGTTTGCGGTTGGAGGCCGGCGGCCGCGTGGTTTCCAGCTCTCTTATCTTGCGGGTGGCGGTATAGCCGTCCATCACCGGCATCTGCACATCCATCAGCACCGCATCGAAATCATGGCTACTCACGGCATCCAGCGCCTCCTGCCCGTGGTTTGCCACCGTCACCTTCAGCCCTGCTCCGGAGAGGATCTCCAGGGCGACCTGCTGGTTGATCTCATTGTCCTCCACCAGAAGCACCTCTGCGCCGCTAAGCCTTTCATACGCCGCGGCCGGCAGCTCCTTTTCCTCGGTCGGCTTGCGCGGCCGTGCGGCCTCCTTTCCAAACGCCTGCATGATGGTGTCAAACATCACCGACGGGCTCACCGGCTTGATCAGGAATCCGTCCAAACCCAGCTTTTCCGCCTGCCGCATAATCTCCTCCCGGCCATAGGCGGTCACCATGATGATGCGGGGCATCCGGTCAGGACCGGCAAGCTTTTGGATTCGTCTGGCGGTTTCGATGCCGTCCATACCCGGCATCTTCCAGTCCAGCACCACTAAATCGTATCCGCTGTCAGCGATGGATTTTTCGAATTCCGTCAAACCTTCTTCGCCCGAAGCCGCCAGCCCCACCTTGAAGGAGAACGACTCCAGCATCCCCTGCAGGATATCCCGGGAAGTGGAGTTGTCATCCACCACCAGGGTTTTCAGGCCTCTCAAGTCCGGAGGCGGAGTGTGCCGGGAGCGGATTTCCTCCTTGCCAACGCCAAAAACCGCGGTGAAGCTGAATGTGCTGCCTTTGCCCGGCACGCTCTCCACCCAGATCCGGCCGCCCATCATCTCCACCAGTCGCTTGCTGATGGCCAGCCCCAGGCCCGTGCCCCCGAACTTGCGGGTGGTGGAGGTGTCGGCCTGGCTGAATGACTTGAACAACCGCGCCTGCTGCTCTCCGGTCAGCCCGACGCCGGTGTCACGAACTGCGAACTTTACTTCCACGGTTTTCTCCCCCGCACGCACCCGCTCGCAGGACACCACGATTTCGCCTCGTTCGGTGAACTTGACGGCGTTGTTGGCCAGGTTGATGAGGATCTGACCCAGCCGCAGGGGGTCTCCCACCAGGGCCCGGGGCACCTCCGGGGCGGTATTGAACAGCACTTCGAGCCCCTCCTTTTCGTGGGCCTTAAGGGTGACCAAGCTGGCCAGGTTGTCCAGCACCTCGTCCAGGTTAAAGGGCAGCGACTCCATGGCCAGTTTGCCGGCCTCGATCTTGGAGAAGTCCAGGATGTCGTTGATGATCCCTAACAGGGAGTTCCCCGCCGTTCGAATCTTCTCGAGGTAGTCGCGCTGCTTGTCGGTCAGCTCCGTTTTCAGTGCCAGTTGGGCCATGCCCAGAACGGCGTTCATGGGTGTGCGGATCTCGTGGCTCATGTTGGCCAGAAAATCGCCTTTGGCCCTGCTGGCGGCTTCGGCCAGTTCCTGGGCTTGGCGCAGTTTCACTTCGAGGTGCTTGCGGTCCGTTATGTCGCGGAGGGCTTCGATGGCGCCGGCGGGGCTGCCGGAGGCGTCGTACAGCAATCCGGCTGTGCCGCTGAGATATATCCCGCCGTCACCCAAACGGGGGTGATGCGACTCGGAGACGAGGATATTGCCATCCTTTTTGACGGAGAGATATTTTTGCTCGTACTCCGGCCGCCAGTCTCTCACCAAGTCGATCAAGACGGGCCGCCTCTCATCGTAAAACGCCAGCGCATATTCGTAGTTGCCTTTCCCGATCATATCCCTCGCCCGTTTACCGGTCAGTTTCTCCAGGGCGCGGTTCCATGCGACCACCACTCCATCGTTGTCGACGACCCAGGTCGGATCCGGGAGAAAGTCGATGATCTGGGCCAGGCGTTGTTCGGAATTGCGGATCTTTTCTTCGGCCCGTCGGCGTTCGGTGGTGTCTTCAAACACCACCACTGCACCGATCACCTTCCCATCCTTGTAGATGGGGGTGGCCGAGTATTCCACCGGAAACCCGGAGCCGTCCCGGCGCCAGAGCATCTCCTCGTTCACCCGATGAACGGTGCCTTCGGTGAAAGCGGCGCGCATGGGGCACTCTTCCTCGGGATAAGGGCTTCTGTCAGGGCGGCTGTGGTGGATGATTTCATGGATGGGCTTGCCGACGAGTTCGCCCTCAGCGAGCCCGAGCATCCGTTCGGCGGCATTGTTGACGAAGGTGGCCCGCCCGGCCGTGTCCACACCGATAATCCCGTCGCCGGCCGAATCCAGGATGAGGCGGGTGCGTTCCTCCGAGTCTTTGAGCTCGGCGGTTCTTTCCGAAACCCGCGTCTCCAGGGTATTGCGATGGTTCTTCAACTCCTGTTCGGATTCCCGCAAAGCCGCATCCGTTTCGTGGATTGATTCCATCATGGCGTTGAATGCCCGGGCGAGATTTCCGATTTCGTCGTTCGAGGGCGTCTCGAGGTGATGTGTATAGTTGCGGGTTCGGGTGATATGTCGAGCGGCTGCTTCGAAGTTTCGCAGGGGCTGGGTCACGAATTTGCGCAGAACCAGCAAGGTGAGGCCGCCCAGGAGTAGAAAGGCCACCACGAGAGCCAAGAGCATTCGATTGACAAAATATTTCACTTCCCCTTCAATGGCCTCGGCCGGGATGATCATGCCGAGTTTCCAGCCGAGCTCCGGGGAAGTATAGTGAAACAGGTAACTGTCTCCGGCGGGGCTCTGAAGATTGATGGTCCCCTGGCGTTTTTGAAGTCCCGTCCTTACCTCCTCGCCGAAAACGGTGTCAATTCGTTTCTGGAACAGCCCGGCCTCTCGAACGGCCATGAAGGTCCCGGTGTTATCCAGCAGAACGCAATAACCTCCCAGCGGGACCTGCACGTTTTCGATATAGCGTCCGAGATCGCCCAGAGTGATGTCCATTCCGATCACGCCGAATACCTGCCGCCGGTCGTCGAGCAGCGCGGTAACGATACCGATATTGACATCCGCAGATGTTACCGATGGGTAAGGATCCGTCGTCATGATCCGGCCCGGGTTTTCTTTGGCCAAGAGGTACCACGGCCTGAGGCGGGGGTCGTATCGCGAGGGCTTGTTTCTCTTGTGGGATCGAACGAAACTGCCGTTTTCTCTGCCCATGTAGACCGAACTCACAAATTCGTGGGTCGCGCGGTAGGTTTTGAAGAGATTAATGATGGACTGTTCCAGCGGACCGATGGCGTACTGAAACGTTTCCTCGTTCGCATCGGTGAAGTTGGTGAAATGCTGATCCTCTCTCGATCTCACGAGTTCGTTGGCGGCCAGCATGGTCAGATCGTTTTCGTAATTCTTGAAAAGAGTGGACAACGCAAAATCGATGTGCTTCAGCTGGTTCTGATACTCCTCGGAGATGGCTGCAAACCGGCTTTCCTTCAGCTTGGAGTGAAGAAGCGCTCCGATCATCACCAGGATGACGAGGCTCGCCACCATGAAGAGCGACAAGATCTTATGCCCCAGTTTCATCTTCGGTCTCCTCGCATGCCTGGGCAGCGTCTGAAGCCGGGAGGCGATACAGCCGCTTTACTCGAAGACGATGAGCAGCATGGCCTGGTCGTCTTCGGCCGGGCGTCCTTGTGTGAACCGCTCCATGTCTTCGACGATGCCCCTCAAGGTGTCTGCGGGACCTCCGCTGCCGCATGATTCCATCTGCTGGCACAATCTCTGCTCACCGTAAGGTGTCCTGTCCACATTGAAGCGTTCGGACATGCCGTCCGTATAAAAGAGCACCCGGTCGCCCGCTTGCAAGCCGAGGTCCGTCGTGGGGACCTTCTCGTAAGGTTCAAACCCCATCGGGAATACCCCGTCGCAGGTGACCTCGCGCGCTTTTCCCTCTGACGGCCGGAAGAGGATGGGCAAGGGATGGCCGGCGCGGGCGATTCTCAACGTCCGGTGGTTGCGGTCAAACACGGCATAGATGGCGGTCACGAAACTCTCCCGGTTGACCCGGCACAGGTTGGTGTTGATGAAGTCCAGGACCTTGTCGGGCTGGTCGTGCAGATGTTCACAGGAACGGAACAGGGCGCAGGTCATGGCCATCATCATCGTCGCAGGCGCGCTGTGTCCCTCGGCGTCGGCCACCAGCAGGCCGCAGCAACCATTCGGCAATTCGACGGCGTCATAGTAATCGCCGCCGGCATAGCGACTCGTGTCATAATGCACGCCGAGTTTCATCTCGCGGATCTCGGGCAGCTTCCCGGGCAGAAGCCCGCGCTGCAACGCGGCGACAACTTTGAGCTCGTGTTCGAGCTGGTCCCGCTGCTTGCGCACCTCGCGGCTGAGCCGGTGAAGGGTGAGGTGCGTGTTGACCCGCGCGATGACTTCCTCGGCCTGAAAGGGCTTTGAGACGTAGTCCACCGCACCCAGCTGCAGGCCTTTCACTTTGTCGGCAGTATCATCCAGCGCCGACAGGAAGATGATCGGTATCCGGCTGGTTCCCGCATCCGCCTTGAGCCGACGGCACACCTCGAAGCCGTCGATGCCCGGCATCATGATGTCGAGCAGGATCAGGTCCGGCCTGGTTTTTTTGACGATGTTGAGCGCGGTTTCGCCATTCTTCGCTACCAGCAGCTTGCAGCCCACGCTCTTTTCAAGCAGCTGAAAGAGCATTTGCAGGTTGGTCGGGTTGTCCTCTACCAAGAGAATGGATTCTGTCGTCATCGGTTACCTGCTCGAAGGAATTTGATCGCATGGGAGTGGGCGATGAGAAGGTGCGAGGTCGATGCGGGGCGCCCATGCAACCATGGCCAACTATATAGCATCTCGATTGAAAAACGCAAAAGGCGATGGCCGGGGCAGCTCGGTGCGGGTTGCGTGCCATCATTATCTTAAAGCAGACCGAATTGTTATTCCGGCAACTAAATATGCCCGTTTCTGTTCGGGTTCAGGCGGAGCGGGGTGCCCGCCGCGGCGAGCCGAAACCAATCCTGCAAGGCTCCAGCACACGGCAGCCAGCCCGCTGCATGCATCTTCAGACAGCCCCAGGGAATCAGCCTCCACGAAGCCGCCAGCCGTCTCTGCCTGTCCGCGGTACCCTCTAGACGGCTGGGGGGCGTGGCAGAGTTGCCTGAAAAATTTGGTTTCGGCTCGCCGCGGCGGGCACCCCGCTCCGCCTGTGCGTCAAATGCCGGAAGCTGGAATATTTAGCCGCCGGTCTAATAACTTCTTGACAGCCTGTCGTAATGGGCATATAGTTCGATATATGTCGAACTATAGAAAAGATAGCCTGAACGACGTGGCCGAAATCCTTAAGGCGTTGTCGAACGCGAATCGGCTGAAGATCTTTACTCGGCTGGCCTCCTGCTGCCGGCCCGGGACCGTCAGCTATGTGGACGACGAAAACACGGCCTGTGTGGGGGAACTGGGGGAGGACCTGAACATCGTCAAGTCCACCGTTTCGCATCACCTGAAGGAACTCAGGCGGGTAGGCCTGATCCGGACAGAGCGGCGCGGGCAGAAAATAGCCTGTTGGGTGGACCCGGAAAAAATCGAGTCGTTGAAGAAATTCTTTTCGTTCTGAAGAAGGAGTGAAAAATTTTTAGGCAGTCCATTCGATTGTTATCGAATCATCAAAATAGGAGGATCTATGGAGCATTTGACCAAGGATGAAATCAAACGGTTCGTGCGGGAACGCTACGGCGAAATTGCAACGTCGGCGAAGCCCTGCGGTTGCGGCTCCGGGGCCTTGCCGTCGTGCTGCGGAGGCGCCTCCAGTTCAATCGAAAGCCTCGGCCGGCAAGTCGGCTACTCCAAAGAGCAACTCGAGAGCGTGGTCGATGGCGCCAACATGGGCCTGGGTTGCGGCAACCCGCTCGCGATCGGAAGTCTAAAACCCGGGGAAACCGTGCTGGATCTGGGCAGCGGCGGAGGATTCGACTGCTTTCTGGCCGCCAAAGCCGTCGGGCCGGAAGGTCGGATCGTCGGCGTGGACATGACTCCCGAAATGCTTTCAACGGCCCGGGCCAATGCCGAGCGCATGGGTATGGACAACGTGGAGTTCCGGCTGGGGGAGATCGAGCATCTTCCGGTCGCGGATGAAAGCGTCGACGTGATCATCTCCAACTGCGTCATCAACCTGTCGCCGGAAAAGCGCAAGGTATTCGGAGAAGCCTTCCGGGCATTGAAGCCCGGCGGCCGCCTGGCTATCTCGGATGTGGTGGCCTTGGCCGACATGCCGGAGCACCTGCAGCAGCAGGCCGCTCTTTTGACCGGCTGTGTGGCCGGGGCCGAACGGGTTGAGCGGTTGGAGATGATGCTGCATGAGATCGGCTTTGACGATGTGCGCGTCGAGGTGCAGCCGCAGAGCCGGGAGGTGATCCGGCAATGGTTTCCCGGAAGCGGCGCGGAAAACTACGTCGCGTCCGCTTCGATCATGGCCGTCAAGCCACCCAGAATAGCGTGAAACAATGGATTGATCCGGGGCCGCCGGTCGGGCTCAGCGCCCTGCCAGGACAGGCGCGAGCCGATCAATACCCTGCAGGAGTTCAGGGGTATCGTAATAGGCAAAGCTCAGGCGCAGGCAATTATTGAGCGCGTGCCGGTTCGAGAACCTGGGCCCCGGCATGAACTCCACGTTCCGTTTCCTGGCTTTGGGCAGAAGTGCAAGCGTGTCGGCTTCATCCGACAGCGTGAGCCAGATGAAAAACCCGCCATCGGGCTCGGTGAATCGCACCGAGCCCGGCAGCCGGCTGCGCAGAGCCGAACACATGGCCTGCATCCGGCGGGCATAGGTCTTCTTGAGAGCAGACAGATTAGCTTCCGTCAACCCCAGCTCCATGGCGCTGCGCACCACTCCCGACGTATATGGGTTCAAACCTCCGCCGCTGTCGAGAAGACCGCATGTAACAATGCGCTCGATCACAGCCGGCCCGGCCTGAAGCCAGCCCAGACGCAGCCCCGGGGCCAGGATCTTGGAAAACGACCCGAGGGAGATGACAGGCGCCAAGTCGCAGGAGCGCGCCAGGGGCGGCGGCGGGGAAGAGGTGTACGACAGCGGATGGTAGACCTCGTCGGCCACGACTAGGAGGGTGTGGCGCCGGCTCAATTCAGCCAGCTGCTCGCGCCGGGTGGCGGACAGGCAGACACTGGTCGGGTTGTGGTAGGCTGGGATGGTGTACAGGAATGCGGGCCGCGACCGCTTGAGCTCCTCCTCCACGGCCTCTATGATCAGTCCCTCCGAATCCATCGGCAGGGCCACCGGCTGCAGATGGTGGTCGGCGAAGATCTTGCGCGCCAGGAAGTAGGTCGGCTCCTCGACCAAGATGCAGTCTCCCGCCTGGCTGAACAGCGTGCAGACCAGATCAAGGCCCTGCGAGGCCCCGTTGGTAACGAGCAAACGGGTCGGATCGACCGGCATTGCGTAGATCTTCTCGAGGAATCCGGAGAGGACGGTTCGAAAGTGGCCGTCCCCCTGCTCGGAACCGTAGGACAGCAGCATGCACTCAGGACGATCCCTGCAATGCTCCGCCGCCCTTGCGATGGCTTCAACCGGCAACAGCCATGGCGATGGCTGGCCGATGCCGAGATCGATCATGTCTGGGGGGATTTCTTTCTGGGCTGAAGAAAGCGTTGTCATCGCGGAAATTCCTCTCCTTCATCGCAGTTCCATCATGCCGACCTATAATACAGCCGCCCTCAGTTGGGAATGGGCATCTGGCCCCGGCCGCCGCCATGGCCATTGGCAGGCGTAAGGATTTCAAGTGATGAAGGGCTCTTGTCTTTCATCTTATGGCCTTAAATGCGATTCGCTTGCTATGCATTGGTCGTTGACTATCGCCGTACTAACTGATAACCATTATTAATAATTCTAACAGCAGTATCAGGTCCTTTTCCTTAATCGACAGCAGGTGGCTCTCCAAGTACCGAAAGGAGAATGGATCTTTCACCTTCAGAGCAGCCTAATCCCGGGAGCCAGCCCACCCAAGCGGTTACAGAAAGGAGGGGGTATGGGTTACTTCCGTTCCACCATGTGGGTCGTTTTATTTTTGGTGGCGTTCTGCAGCGCAGCTTGGGGCGGGGGCGCCAGCGAACAGGCCATGAAGCTGCGCAGCCAGAACAGCTTGTCCGAATATGCACCGCCGGAGGCGTTTCTTTCCGGGAATTTTCTGGCAGATGAGACCGATCCGGCCTTCATCTTCGGCAAGGTCAGGGATTTCGTCAAGTCGCTGTCCTGCCCGGCCACCTGGCTCATTGAAGAAAGCGAGCGCAAGCGCATCGAAGCCCAGGGCCAGCAATCCGGGCCCATCGAGTATTCCGTTTACCTGGAAGCGGATTGCCCCGGCAAGGTCACTTATTACGTTTTCGTCGACCGCTCTTTCAATTCCGCCCAGTGGCTGGAATGGCGCCGACAATTTCACAAGAGCAAGGCCGAACCCCATTACGGTGCGGCCAAGGCCGGCCTTGAGAAGGCCGCCCAAAAGGGATTCGTGGTGGACGGCGAGCTGCGCTTTATAGCGCTAAACGGTGACCTCCTGCTGAAGCGGCCGGAGGACGTTCTCGTCGGCGAACTGAAATTCCAGCCGATCTATGATTTGAAGAAAAACCAGGCACTGACCAAGTAAGCTGAGAGAGGCCCTCCCACCGGCGATGTGGCTGAGGGGACGCGGCTGTACAACACTGGAGGTAAAGCTGATGGATAAAACCGTGAAACCAGATGGGGTGACGCGGCGCGGCTTCATCAAGACCATGGGAATTGGCGGCGTGGCGGCTTCGGCCCTGGGCTTGGCCGGGGCCGCCGACGCCCAGGCGCCGACGGGCGCGCAGACCGGGAACATGCCCAAGCGCAAGCTCGGAAAGACCGGGGCTGAGGTGTCGATCCTGTGTCTGGGAGGCATGTTCGACACCATCAACAATCAACTGCTGCTCCGGCAGGCGTACAACTGGGGGGTGACCTACTGGGACACCGCGGAGGGATACGGCAACGGGCTGAGCGAAGAAGGCTTCGGCCGGTTCTTCACCCGCTATCCGGAGACTCGTAAAGACATCTTTCTGGTGACCAAATTCCGCCCCTCCCCGCCCGACAAGCTGAGCGAAGCTCTGGACAAGGCGCTCAAGCGGCTGCACACGGACCACGTGGACATGTTTTATAACCACGGCATCAATGATTTCAGCCAGATTGACCCGGGCGCCCGCGAGTGGGTGGCGCAGATGAAGAAGGCCGGCAAGATAAAGTTTTTCGGCTTCAGCACGCACGCGAACATGGAGGATTGCCTGCTGGCCGCGGCGAAGTCCGGCTGGATCGACTCGGTCATGTTCACGTACAACTTCCGGGTCATGAACGCTCCGAAAATGAAAGAGGCCGTGGAGGCGTGCACGCAGGCGGGCATCGGCTTGACCTCTTTTAAGACCCAGGCGGGCGGACAGGTCAAAGCGGACAGCGAGACCGAGTTCAAGATGGTTCAGAAATTTCTCGAACGCGGCTTCACCGACAAGCAGGCCAAACTCAAGGCCGTGTGGGAGAACCCGAACATCGCCAGCGTCTGCTCCCAGATGCCCAACTTGGCTTACCTTGCGGCCAATGTGGCGGCCGCCCGCGATCTGAAGACATTATCCCAAAGCGATTTCGATGTCCTCGACCGCTTCGCCTATGAAACCCGAACCGGCTATTGCGCGGGCTGCGGCCGCATCTGCCAGGCCGCTGTGGGCGGCAAGGTGCCGGTGAACGACGTGATGCGCTGCCTCATGTACTACCGGGACTATGGCGACCGTGAGCTGGCCCGGGATGTCTTCGCCGGATTGCCGGAAGAAGCGCGCTCGCAGCTGACGGAACTGGACTATTCCAGGGCAGAAAAGGCCTGCCCGCAGGGGCTGGCCATCGCCAAGCTGATGCGCGAGGCTGCTCACTTGCTGGCTTGAGAAGCTGGCCGGGTGAATTCGGTGTTTCAGAGGGGATGCGTCCCAGGCATCCCCTTTTTTGCCCCAACTGCTAAAGCTTCCCGCCCACTCTCTCCAGGAGCTCCTCCCGCGCGGCCTCTGAGAGGCCCAGCCGGTCGATGTCGGCCTTGAGAGAAGCGGTCGTGCCGTACCCTCCGATGTATCCATTCACCCGGGCCGCAGCGGTCGAGTTCATCAGGTCGGCGGCCTGGGGATAATACTGCTGGAACTGCCTCAGGATTTGCCGGTGCTGCCGCAGGTAGTACTTCTGGTGATAGTCCTCGGCCGCGTAGAAGCGCGTGAAGGCAATGACCTCCGTGTGAATGGTTTTTCCCAGCTTTTTCGCCAGCCGCTCACGGCTGGCGATGGCCTGCCGTTTCTGCTCCTCGTCGTGATAGAACACCGCCGTCTGGTATTGCCGCGACCAGGATCGGCTGGTGGGGTCGTGCTCCTCCCAGAACACCTCGAGAAGCCTTTCATAGGAAATCTGCGAAGGGTCAAAGTCGATCTGAATCGTTTCGCTGTGGTCTCCCAGGCTGTGATAGGTCGGGTTTTCCGTTGCGCCGCCGGCATATCCCACGCGGGTTCTGACCACGCCGTCCAGGACTCCGAACCTGGAGTCCGGACCCCAGAATCAGCCCAGAGCGAAGGTTGCGGTCTCGGTTTTAGCCGCGACCGTAACATCCATGGGCGGTAATTTCTGCCGCGTCGGCGGCATAGCGGGCTGCTGGGCGCTTGACTCTTGGGCGTCGCTCAGACGGCCTGCCCCGAAGACTCCCAGCAACGCGATTCCAAACAGCATCAAACGGGTTCTCATCGTATGCCTCCAGATATTTCTTCTCAAACGAGAGTTCCAATGGTGGGCGACATTTGCTGTTTTCAGCCCGGTTGCGATCGAAGATCAAACCAAGTATAAACATGAACGACACGTTTGCCACCGGCAGACTATCGAATCGCTGAATGATTCGGGTGCCACGGGGGTGGTCATGCCCGTCTTGCGCCGGCCGGGAACCGTCGGCGCAAGAGCGGACGAAGAAGGGAGGCATCGCATGAAGTATCGTTTTCTGGGCTCCTCGGGGTTGCTGGTATCTCGCCTGGCGCTGGGGACCATGACCTTCGGCGCCGACAACTGGGGCTGCGGCGAGAAAGATTCCCACGAAATCCTGAAGGCCTTCATTGATGCGGGCGGCAACTTCATCGACTGCGCGGATGTTTATGCCGGCGGTCGTTCGGAGGAGATCATCGGCTACTTTCTGCCCCAGGTGGAGCGCGATGACCTCGTCATTGCCTCCAAGTGCTACTTTCCAATGGGCCAGAAACCCAACCAATACGGGGTGTCCCGCAAGCATATCATGGCCTCCTGCGAGGCCACCCTGAAGCGCCTTCGGACCGATTACATCGACCTTTACTACATCCACGGCCCCGACCCCGTCACCCCCTACGAGGAAACCCTGCGCACCCTGGACGACCTGGTGCGCCAAGGCAAGGTCCGCTACCTGGGGTGCAGCAACATGTTCGGCTGGCAGGTCGCCAAAGCCGCGGGCGTGTCCGCCCGGATGGGAGTTGAGCCCCTGGCGGCCGGGCAATACATTTACAGCTTGATCCACCGCGAGCTGGAAAAGGAGTTGATCCCGGCCGTCGTCGATCACCGGATGGGGCTTACGACGTACAGCCCGCTCGGAGGCGGCCTGCTGACCGGTAAATACAAGGGCAAGAAGGAGCCGGAAGAGGGCACCCGCCTCTCCTACCGTACCCAGACGGACGGACCCCGCTTCTGGAACGAGCAAGGTTTCAGGACCGCTGAGGCGGTCGAGCAGGCATCCCGCGAGACCGGGATTCCCATGGTCAAGCTCGCCGTCGCCTGGCCGCTTGGCCGGAAATTCGTCAGCTCGGTCATCATCGGGGTTCGGAACCTGGACCAGCTCAAGGCGAGCCTCGAGGTTGGGGACTGGGACATGCCCGGCGAGGTCTGGAAGATACTGGAAGAACGCACGCGGCCAGCCGACGACTACCTGAGCTGGTTCAGCCGTAAGAACTATGAGCGCTTCTTCACCGCGGCCGAGTTCCACGACGAGCGCGCGGAGCTGCCTTATTACTCCGGGATCTAAATATACCAATTTCAGGCATCTCACACACAGGTGGAGCGGGGTGCCCGCCTCGGCAAGCCGCAACCAAATTTTTTGAAGACGTTGCCACGCCCCCCAGCCGATTAGAAGGGTACCGACGGCAGGCAGAGACGGCCGGCGGCTCCGTGGGGGTCAGTTCTCCGGGGCTCTCCGAGTATGTATGGAGCGGGCTGGCTGCCGTACGCTGGTTCGTTGAAAGCATGATTGCGGCTCACTGCGGCGGGCACCCCGCTCCGCCTGAACCCAAATACGGGGTGGCATATGGTGGTTGCCGGACTAATAATTCCGGTTCAGTTCGGACTTGATGGCGGACGCCAGGTTGTGAACGGTGTAGGGCTTCTTGAGATAGGCTCCCACGCCCAGGCGCTGGGCCATTTTGACCCGCCCGGTTTCCGCGTATCCGCTGGTGATGATGGCCTTTTGGCGAGGGTTTAGTTTTTTCACCTGGTGATACGTTTCAAGGCCGTCAATGCCCGGATCCATGATCATGTCCAGGATCAGCAGATCCACTCTCTCATGTTTCAGCAGCTCGACGGCCTGCTCGCCGCTTTCCGCAGACCTGGCGACATAGCCGAGCTGCTCGATGATCTTTGCGGCAATCTCCCGCTGTTCCTTTATGTCATCGACCACGAGCACCGTTTCACCGGTTCCTCTGAAATTATCCAGGGTATTATGCGGAACCTGCATTAATGATTCCTTCCGCGTGGCCGGCAGGAAGACGATGACGTCGGTTCCCCGGCCTTCGACGCTCTGGACATCGATGTATCCTTGATGGTCTTGCACGGTTCCCCATACCACCGCCATGCCTAAACCGGTTCCGCTGCGTCCCATTTTCTTCTTGGTGAAGAACGGCTCGAAAATCCGGTGGAGGTCTTCGACGGGGATGCCCACGCCCGAATCCGACACCCGCAGGAGCACATAATCGCCCTCCCGCACCTCCTTGCCCTCCAGGGATCGGTCCAGATTCCGGTTCTCGGTGGCAATGACGATCTTACCGCCGTCGGGCATCGCCTCGGCCCCATTGGAGACCAGATTCATGAGGGTTTTCGAAAGATGGATCGGGGAACCGGTAATATTCAGCAGTTCAGGTTCCAGGCGGGTTTCGACCTCGATGAACGGGTGAAAGGATTTCAGGCGCTGGTATTCCGGGCTGATGAGGTATTCGCCGATAAGGTCGTTAAGGTTCACGATATCGACGGTCGGCACCCCCCTGCGGGCAAGGGTGAGCAGGTCCTGAACGATGGCGGCCGCCTTCTTGCCGGATTCCCGGATGACCTCGATCGGCCGGCGGAGAGGGCTGTCCTCGGGCAGGTCCAACAACAGCAGGTCGGGGTAGCTGACAATGCCCGAAAGGACGTTGTTGAGATCGTGGG
>JBLMXM010000004.1:0-14298 GCA_050257775.1 Hyphomicrobiales bacterium | reverse complement strand
AGAAGATCGAGGACATCATGGCCAAGCGTTGATCGCCGGGGGATATGGCTAAGGAAAAGGAGGAGTGACCGATGGAAGCGCAGGCCAAGCCGACCGACATGTTTACCCAGTGGATGGAGTTTCAGAAAAATTTCTACGACCAGTGGTTGAACGTCTCCGGCGGCATGATGTTCAAGCCATGGACCGACGCCCTGAAAATCTGGCAGGAGGGACATGCGGCGCCCCCCGGTTTCGACCTCTTCTCCCAATGGAGCGAAATGATGAGGGGCACCCTTCAGAAGGCCGCCGGCGGCGTGGAGGGCGGCATCGGGCCCGAGGTGATGTTCCGCATCCTCCGATCGACTAACGTGTTCGTACTGTTCAACCAATTTTGGCTGGAAATCCTCAGGGATCTCCCGAAACTTTACCAGGCCAAGTGGGACGAGGCCGCTTCCCGTCAAATCTATGACCGCTGGGTGGAGCTCTATAAGAAAGTCTTTGAGCAGATCATCGGCTCGCCGGTCTCGAAGACGGCCGAGGAGATGATGGCCTCATGGGCGAACACGCTGCAGATGGGGCAGTCGGCTTTCGGCTTGATGTGGGGTCCCTGGATGAAGGCCATGCCCCAGTGGCAGGAGCAGATGGCGCGGTTCCTGAAGGGCGACTGGTCTTCGCTGCAGGAGGGGCGCAGCCTCTGGCGGGAAGTGTACGACGAGACTCTGGGGAAGATCTTTCGGATGCCGGCCTTTGGCTTGACCAAAGAGCATACCGAACACCTGCGCCGGACCTGGGATGCCTACCAGCAGTTCTGGAACGCCGTGCCCGGCTTTTACCAGTTCTTCTACCAGACCGGCATGGACGCCCTGAAGGAGTTTTTCGACCGGCTAAAGCACTTCAAGGCTGAGGAGATGACGCCGGAGCGGCTGAAGGAGGTTTACAAGATCTGGTGGACCACCAATGAGAATGCGCTTTTCGAACTCTTCAAGAAGCCCGAGTTCGGAAACGCCATGGGCGAAGTGCTGAATTACGGGCTGAGACTCAAGAAACGGATGGACGATTTGACGACCGAATGGTGCAAGACCCTATCCATTCCCTCTCGCGCGGATTACGACGAGCTGGCCAAGGCGGTGCACGAGCTGCGCCGCAAGGTCCGCCGTCAGCAGAAAATCATCGCAGCCCTTCAGAAAAAAGCCGAGCCATCGGCGTAAGCAAGGAGGAGCGAGACATGGAGCTTCCCTTTGAAAAACAAACAGCCGCCCATTTCAAAGAATTCGAGAAATTCAGCCGCAACCTTCTTCACATCACGCGTACCCTCCTGAACACGCAGGATGTGGACCTCGCCCGGTCTCCGAAGGATCTCGTGTACCAGGAAGACAAATTGAAGCTCTTCCGCTTCCGTCCCAAACGGGAAAGCCTCTGCCCGGTGCCGGTTCTGATCTGCTATGCGCTCGTGAACCGTGAAACCATGATGGACTTGGAGGAGGGCCGGAGCCTCATCAACAACCTCCTTGCGCTGGGCCTGGACATTTACATCATCGTCTGGGGCTCCCCGGGCCGGATGGACCGATTCATCACCTTGGATGACTACATCGACATCTACCTGGACGACTGCGTGGATTTCATCTGCAACGAGCGAGGCCTGGAGAAGATCAATCTGCTGGGGGTGTGCCAGGGCGGGACGTTTACGGGGATTTACGCGGCATTGCATCCTGAAAAGATACGCAACCTGGTTACCATGGTAGCCCCGTTCGATTTCGACACCGAGGATGGGCTGCTCAACGTGTGGTCCCGCCATATGGATGTGGATCTCATGGTCGACACGCTGGGCAACATCCCGGGGGACTTCATGAACCTGGGGTTCCTTATGCTGAAACCGTTTCAGCTTATGATGGACAAGTACATCGGCCTGGTGGAAAGCGCGGAGGACCCGGAGATCGTGCGGAGCTTCCTGCGCATGGAAAAGTGGATCTTCGACAGCCCCGACCAGGCCGGAGAAGCCTTCCGGAAGTTCCTGAACGAGATGTACAAGAAAAACAGCCTGATGAAGGGCGAACTGGAGATCAACGGCCGCAAGGTGGACCTGAAACGCATTGACATGCCGGTGTTCAACATTTACGCCGAGCAGGACCATCTGGTGCCGCCGGCATGCTCCAAGCCGCTGGGGCGGCTGATTTCCTCAACGGATTATAGCGAAAAGAGCTTCCCGGTAGGCCATATCGGCATGTACGTGAGCTCGCGCGCCCAACGTGAACTGGCGCCCGCTATCGCCGGCTGGCTGAAGGAGCGCTCGGACAACTAAGGATTGCGGGTCCGAAATCCCATTGAGTTAAGTAGGCCTTTCCCATCTTCGGGAAAGGCCTTTTTTTTTAAGATTAGTTTGAAAATGCCGATACTTGAATTGAGCTACGGTGCTTGATGCTCAGGCGGGACGGAAATATCGTTCAATCCTGGAGCGGCAGACACTAACAGACGGCCAGATGCCGGCATATCCCTATGGACCGACCCTGTGGCAGAAGCCATTGATACTACGAAAGAAGCTTTCCCTGAGCAAGGATTTCAGACGCTTGACTCGAAGGATCTAGGCGATCTGGAATCCTCTAGTTCGAGCCGTGCGGCAGCTTCTCAGAACGGACCGGTTGAAGCGTCCGGCAGCGGTCCTGCCGCATCTGCCGGGGTCGCAGCCGCACACCTGCCCGATGCATCGGCTGAGACCCAAGCTCCTGCTCCTGTTCTGAAAGAAGTGCCTGCGGACCTGCGCAAGAGGACTTGGGGGATATCCGGCCGAACCCAGAAGGCGTTCAGGGCGGTCTGCGGCAGCCTCTTGATTCTGGCGCTCGCCTCGGGCATCTGGCGTTATGCGCATTATCCACCTCCTGCGCCCCCGGATATTCAACCTCGCACGGTGCCCGAGGAGGTTGCTGTCGTCCTGGAAAAGCCCTCATCTGATGCGAATCAGGCTGCACCGGCCGTAGACGAGCATTTCGCATGGGAAGCCAAATTCCGGGAAATCGACTCGCTGCGACAGACCCTCTTGGCGAAAAAAGAAGAAATTCTAGCCTTGCAGCAGAACTACCAGTACGGAATTCTCGAACTCGAAGAAGAGGCCGCCCGCCTCATCCGTCGCGGAAGCTTCGACTCGCTATCCCAGGGTTTGAAAAACCACCGGCTCGAGCTCGCCCTGCAGAGCATTCAGCGTCGATACTCCTACCGTGACAACCTGGAAAGGCCGTTACACTGGATCGATCTCGGCTCCGAGGAACTCCTGTATCTTCAGCGGCGGGCATTATTCGACCTGCAGTTGAAGGATATCGCTGAACATATTGATATGACAACTCATATGGCCGATATCGATTCCGCCCTGAGGAGGTATCAGCCGACGGCGGAGAAGCTGTCCATAAACAGCTCGGCTCCAGTGCAGCCTTCCATGGAAGTCATCTGGAGGCGCCTGGCCGAAAAGGCCAGACATGTGGAAACATCCGCTGAAGATCAGCGGAACCAGGACATCATTACGGAAGTTTGCTCCGGCAACCTTGGAAGGCTATCCGAGTTGTCCAACTTGACCCTAAAAGGGGCCCGGTGCCTGGCCGAATCCGGAGCCATGCAGCTTTTCTTGAACCGCCTGAACGGAATGGCCCCGGCCGCGGCCCGAAAGCTGTGCGAATGGCCGGGGCAATGGCTGTGCCTGAACGGGGTGACCCGGCTGACCCCGGAACTGGCGGGCCAGCTCTTTGCATGGCCGGGCCAGTGGATGTCGCTGAATGGCGTAAGCGAAATGCCGGATGAGGCCGCCAGCCACCTAGCGAAGTGGAATGGTCGTCAATTGGAGCTCATGGGGCTGCGGAAGTCAACCGGGATCAGATACCTGGCCCAGTGGGAGGCCTCCGGCGGAAGGCTTTTTGTCCCGGTTGACATACGGCGCGAGATCGAATTGTTCCGGCGCACCGGCCAGCCCCCGGCGCAGATGCGAGGCCGGGGCCGGCCATAAGAGCATCTCTTTAAGGATCAGCGGAGCTCATCAACGTATGACCAAGCCGTGTGCACACGTTGCCGCCTGGATGATCGGGTTTCTCGTCGGGACCCTGGGCACCAGCCTGGCCGGAGAGGACGGCAAATCTCAGGAGCTGAACCAGGCCCTGGCCGACATCAGGTCCGTCGAGCAGATAATCAACCAGCGAGCGGCACTCGCAGAGAACGTGCGCCAGAGGCTCGGGCAGCAGGTGGATGAACTCAAAACCGAAATCCATCTGGAACAGCGTCGATGCGGCGTCGCCTCATTTCCGCAGGCTCGGCAGATCAGCCGCATCGACTACAACCTGCGCCTGGTTCAGCGGCTGTTCGCTTACATGGACAGCCTGAACAACCGCATCAGCGGGTTCCGCGCCGCGGCCCATACGCTGGAGTTCTATCGTCAACAGATCCAAGACGACATGCTTATTCTCAGAACTCTGAACGATGCCGATACGGCCAGCCTGATGCAACAGTTGGCCTCAGAGCTCGAGCATCTCCAGATTCAAGTCAAAAGACCGCTGCTGACAACCTTGAGCCCTGGACTGCGGCCGCTCGAAACTATTTGGAGTGAGATTGTCCACGGCAAATAAACAGACTGCTCCTGAAGCCGTACCGACAGGCAAGGATGGAGGATATGGGCAAGGGAATAGGGTGGTTCGGTGTCGTTATTAATTTACTGGTCCTGGCGATAGGCTGTTCGGGCCCCAAGCCGACCGTTGAAGAGGAAAAGGCCCTGGCCATGTTTCAAGCCGTCCAACAAAGCCTGGAGGAAAGCCCGTCCCCTCAGGCGCTTCACCGGCTGCTCGGCCAGACCGAATCCGAGCTTAACCGTCTCAAGCAAAATCCTCGGACGCAGCCCTGTTTTGTAAACGCCTTGAACAAGTGCTTCGCTTCCTACCAGATCATCAACAAGGCTTTGGACCAAAAAAAGGGGCCGCTGGATGAAAAGCGCAGGGAAGAGATCGACATGGCCTTGACGTTCACGACCGCCTTTGCCGCCGTCAGCATCAAGCAGGCCATGGATTGCTATAACCGATAACCCGGCGCGGGTCGTTAGACGTTGCGACAGCATGCGCCGGCATCGTTGTTTGCTCCCGGTGGTGCGCCGACCGATCGGCTGATACCGCATGCCTCCGGTCTGTCGATCGTTTTAAAGCAACTTTTGCCGAATGAGGTATTCCATCGAGCGTTGGGCGATGGTGGTAACGCCGCTGATGGCCTGGGCGATATGGAAGGAAGCTTCGGAGAGAACGCCGGAATTCATCATCACCAGAGCGGTGTTGAGGCTCTTGTCGACGCTCGTCCACATGTCGGCCGAGGTCATTTTCTTGGACAGGTGGATCTCGCTTGAAATCATCCCGATGAGGGGTCTGAGGAATCGTTCGGCGCTGTGCTTTTCATGATCCGGCAGGCCGTTGTAAATCTCGAGCAGCTGCGCCGCCATCAGCAGCCCTGCCTTGGCTTTTTCGCTCTGCGAGAATGCCAGAATCGCTTCCTTGGTCTCCATTATAAATCCTTGACGTTCATGCGCGGTTGATCATCGATGCCACATATGCAGCTCCGAACCCGTTGTCGATATTGACCACGGCCACATTGGAGCTGCAGCTGTTCAGCATGGCGAAGAGAGCGCTCAAACCTCCCAGGCTCACGCCATAGCCGACGCTGGTGGGGACCGCGATTACGGGTCGGCTCACCATGCCCGCCACGACGCTGGGCAGCGCGCCCTCCATGCCCGCAACCACGATGATCACCATGGCGTTTTCGATCATCTCGCGGTGCCGGAACAGGCGGTGAAGGCCGGCGACCCCCACGTCAATGACTTTCTCCACACGGTTTCCCATGGCCTGTGCGGTCACAACCGCTTCCATGGCCACTGGAATATCCGATGTTCCCGCCGCAAGGACGAGAATCGTGCCCCGGCCTTGAACCCGGGCGGGCGCCTTTTCCCAAACGATCATGCGCGCCTCGCTGTCATAGCGGGCCTGGGGAAAGCGCGACAGCACCGCCTGCGCCTTCAGTAGGTCGACCCGGGTCGCCAGGATCACGCTTTCCTGCGCGCCCATGCGCTCCATGATCCCGGCGATCTGCTCAGCGGACTTGCCCTCTCCGAAGATCACCTCGGGAAAACCCTTTCGCAGGCTGCGCTGGTGATCGATGTGGGCGTAGCCGATGTCTTCACAGGCCAAGACCTGGAGTTGCCGGGCCGCTTCTTCGGCTGCCACTTCTCCTGCGGCCACCCGTTGCAGCAGCTGATTCAGAAGATCTTTATTCATGCGTGCCGCGCGTCTTTCTCCGATCCACCTGACTGTCGACTTCAAACACAGGCCGTGCTACTCGATCGGCTGTTCCTTGATGCCGCCGGTGAGGGGCGGCAGAGAAGGTGAGGTGGTCGATCGTGAGCCGAAGGCCTTTTCCATCTGGTCCATCCGGCGCTGCAGCGCCCCGAGCGTCTTGTCGACCCGTCCGATTTCCTGGTCGAGCGCCATTTGATAAAGCCGTTTCGCCTTAAGGACCTCCAGGTCGAGGGCCTCGCGATCGAGTTTACGGTTCTGAAGGTCGGCCAGATCGGCCTTGATCTTTTCCAGATCGGCCTTGGTACGATCCATATACCCGGCCAGGCCCGTGAGGTCCTTGCCCAGGCCGCTTTCCAGTTTGTCCAAGCGTGCGGAGAGGCTGTTGATGTTGCTGCGCAAGGCCGCCGCACTGCCGAGTTCCTCGCGGAAAGGTGCCATGGCCTGCATCTCCCGCGTTACGGTCTGCAGGTCCTTGGTGACAGCGGCCAGGGCCGCATCCATGCGCGCCGTGAGTTCGGCGAGATCCTTCTTGTCCGCCTTTTCGGACTCGCCTTTGCGCAGTTCCTCTCGGAGGGCCTGAACGCTATTCTGCGCGACTTCCACCTTGGCGGTCAGGGCCGGCTCGAGAGCAGCCAGACGGCTGTCGAAGGCGGCCAACTTCTGCTCGATCTCCGCGGAGAGCTTTTCCACCGACTGCAACTCGCTGCTCTGGGTTTGGGCCGTCCGCAGGACCAGGTCGTGGTAGGCGACATACAGGGCGACAGCGAGCAGGCACGGCAGCAACAGGGTCAGGAAGCTTACGCGTCGGCCGAGCTTGTTGACCCGCCGCTTGAGCGCTTCGTCATCATAGCGAACTTCCGGTTCCTCGTCCCCCAGATTGAAGCGAAAACGATCCTGATCAGCCATGGCTCTCAGCTTACTCCCATTCAATGGTGCTCGGCGGTTTGGAGCTGATGTCGTAAACCATCCGGTTGACGCCGTCCACCTCATTGATGATGCGGTTGGATACCTTGGCGAGAAACTCATGGGGCAGCCGCGCCCAATCCGCCGTCATGGCGTCCCGGCTGGTGACCGCACGAATGGCGGCAATGTTCTCATAGGTGCGCGCGTCCCCCATCACTCCCACGCTCTTGATCGGAAGCAGCACCGCAAACGACTGCCAGAGGTTCTTGTAGTAACCCGCGGCCTTGATTTCCTCGAGAAGGATCTCATCGACGTTGCGCAGAATGTTCAAGCGCTGCGCGGTGATCTCGCCCAGGATCCGGATGCCCAGGCCGGGGCCCGGGAAGGGCTGGCGCCACACGAGTTCGTCCGGCAGGCCCAGTTCCCCGCCGAGCTCGCGAACTTCGTCCTTGAAGAGGTACCTGAGTGGTTCGACCAGTTTGAGCCTCATGCGCTTGGGCAGACCGCCGACATTGTGATGCGACTTGATGACGGAGGACGGCCCGCCGAACGCCGAGATGGATTCGATGACATCCGGATAGAGGGTGCCCTGGCCCAGAAACTCGGCGCCCTTGATTTTTCGCGCCTCGGCCTCGAACACCTCCATGAACACCCGGCCGATGATTTTGCGTTTGCGTTCAGGGTCGACCACGCCGGAAAGCGCCTTCAAGAAGCGCCGGGCGGCGTTCACGAAGCGGATGTTGATGTGAAGGTGTTTCTTCAGCGTCACCTTGAGTCTCTCCGCCTCGTTTTTTCGCAGCAACCCATTATCGACGAAAATGCAGGTGAGCTGCCTGCCGATGGCCTGATGGATCAATACGGCTGCGACCGATGAGTCCACTCCGCCGCTCAGCCCCAGTATGGCTTTGTGGTTGCCCACGGTTCGACGAATGTCGGCGACCGCCTCCTTGGCGAACGATTTCATGGTCCAGGAGCGTTTGCACCCGCAGACATCGAAAAGGAAGTTCTTCAGCACGACGCCGCCCTTGGGAGTGTGGGCGACCTCCGGGTGAAACTGCACGCCGAAAAGCTTGCGCTGCTGATCTGCAGCCGCGGCAAACCGCGTGTTCGCGGTGGACGCCGTGGCCTCGAATCCGCGGGGCAGACGACGAATGGAATCTCCGTGGCTCATCCAGCAGGGAGTAGTCCGGCCGACGCCCTTGAAAAGCCCGTCGGTTTTCGCAATGGAAAGCTCGGCGAATCCGTATTCGCGCTTTGCGGCCCGCTCGACGCGCCCCCCCAGCGCGGCCGTCATGAACTGCATGCCATAGCAGATGCCCAGGACCGGGATGCCCAGCTCAAAGACGGCTGGATCCACATTGGGGCTTCCGGGTTCGTAAATGCTGGACGGCCCCCCGGACAGTATGATTCCCTCAGGTTTCAGGCGGTCGGCGGCTTGCAGGGCACGCTGCGGAGCCTCGATCTGGCAGAACACGTGGTTCTCCCTCACCCGGCGGGCGATCAGCTGGTTGTACTGGGAGCCGAAGTCGACAATGATAATCATGGCCGTCGATAGACTCTGCAATGGTGACGAGGTATCGGAAAAAAGCCGCCGCAGCGGGATCCGGTTACCAGCCCCTCCGCGGCGCCATGAGCTCTGCATGATTGCTATACCCATCTGAGTATGGTAAACACGCATCCAAATGTCAATCGGAAAATGCAGTCGGCCGCCCCTGCGGCGCGACCGTGGGAGGCGCACCCGCATTGCCCAGGCTCATCATCCAGATTTACGAGATCCAGACTCCGCAGGAGGCCGAGGCGGTCATCGCCCTGGGGGTCGACCGCATCGGCAGCGTGGTGCTGTCCGAGGAAAACTGGAAGACGCCGGCCTTGAAGGACACGATCGGTCTGGTGAGGGCTTGCGGAGCCCAAAGCAGTTTGATTCCGCTGTTTCGGACCGAAACCACGGTGCTGCGGGCCTTGGAGTTCTACCAGCCGGACGTGGTCCACTTCTGCGACGCCCTGCCGCTGCAAAGGACTCCCGGGCAGGACTGCGAACGGTTGATCAGCCTGCAGATCCGTGTTAAGAAGCTTTTCCCGGAAATGAGGGTCATGCGCTCGATCCCCGTCGCCCCGGCCGGCGAGACCCACCGGGTAGCGGCGCTGGAACTCGGCCGGAAGTTCGAGACGGTCACGGATTTTCTGATGACCGACACCCTGCTGGTGGGGACCTCGGCCGTGCCGGTCGAAGCGCAGCCGGTCGACGGATTTGTCGGCATTACCGGCCGGGCGTGCGATTGGAGCATGGCCGCACAACTGGTGCGGCAATCCAAGATCCCTGTGATCCTGGCGGGCGGCATATCGCCCGAGAACGCTGAGGAGGCCATCGCTCGGACGCGGCCGGCGGGGATCGACAGCTGCACGCAGACCAACGCTTGCGATGCTGAGGGCCGTCCTATCCGTTTCCGCAAAGACACGCAAAAAGTTCAAGCGCTCGTCGCGGCCGTTCGCCGCGCCGAGCGCTTGCTCTGATGAAGATAGAGAGGAATTTGATCCATGTACGAAAGCAGTGATTTGAGAAAAGGCCTCAAGATCGAATACGAGGGCGATCCCTACATCGTCGTCCAGTTTGATTTCGTCAAGCCCGGAAAGGGACAGGCGCTCTACAAGTGCCGTCTCAAGAACATGCTCACCGGCATCCAGTTCGACCGCAACTTCCGATCCGGTGAAAAATTCGGCGAACCCAACCTGGAAGAGAAAGAGATGGAGTTCCTGTATAAGGAGGGCGACAAGTTTTGCTTCATGAATACCTCCACCTACGAGCAGGAATTCGTAGGCGAAGACCAGGTGGGCGAGGCCAGGAATTTCCTCAAGGAGAATACGGTCTGCTCCGTTCTCTTTTACAAGGAGCGGGCGATCGGCATCACCATCCCCACCTTCATGAACCTGCGCATCGTCAAGGCCGACCCGTGGGTGAAAGGCGACACGGCTTCCGGCGACTCCAAACCGGCGACACTGGAGACGGGGCATGTCGTCCAGGTCCCGACCTTTCTCGAAGAAGGCCAGCTCATCAAGATCGACACCCGCACCGGGGCCTACGTCGAACGTGTCAAGGAATGACGACTTCAAAGAACAAGCGGGCTAAAGCGCTTCCGTGCGCGCGAGGGCGTCCGGGCTCTTGGTGAAAAACTGCAGTTTGACCGATCCGACATCGATCACATCGAGATCCTGGAGTATGACGGCCTTTTGAATGCGTTGATCGTTGACCTTGGGCTTGGTCCAGCCGCCGGCATAACTCAGGTAGTAGCCATCGGGCCTGCGGCTGATGGTGGCCGCCGTCCAGCCGACCAGCCATCCCTTCACCACGATCTCGGAGGTGGGGTCCTTGCCGATCTTGATCAGATTGCCGGTCAGGTCCAGTTTGCCTTGGCCGCCGGCCAGGTAGGTCAGCTGTGCGCACAGGTCACCCGGGCGCAGCAGGGGCTTTGGAACGACCGGTGCGCTTTTCTGAACCATGGAGCGGTAGTTGCTCGTGTCCATGACCATGGTCTTGTCGATTTCAGCCGGTGAATGCTCGCCCTCCTGCACCGCTTCACCAACGGAGAAGACCAGCAGATGCTTGCCGACGCTGATCACGTCTCCATCCTTGAGCCAATGCGAACTCACCAGTTGCTCGTTGACAAAAGATCCGTTCTTGCTCTGCAAGTCCACTAGCACATAGGCTTCCCCGACGGCATCGATCTTGGCGTGATGGCCGGAAACGGCCAAGTTGTCGATCACGATGTCGTTGTCCCTGCGGCGGCCGATGGTAAGAGAATTGCCCTTTCCGATCGGGTAGCGACCGATGACGTTGTCTTTGAACTTGAGCGTAATGTTGGGCATGTGGGTTGCTCGGGGTTAAGAGGTTAAGCTCCGATCGATGCCAGTCGTTTTCTGATCCAGCCGGCCCATCTACCGAAAACAGAGCAGGAGTTGCATCGCACACCGGTAACCTGAAGCACGACGGCCGATATGTTGTCCTCCCCGCCCCGCTTGTTGGCCAGATCCACCAATGCTCGGCAGGCCTGGGTCGGCCGGCGGGAGCTCGCGACCGACATGATCTCCGAGGGCTTCACTTTCGTGCTGAGCCCGTCGGAACAGATGACTAGGGTGTCCCCTTTGAAACAGTTGAGCTCGCAGATGTCGGCTTCCACAGTGTCTCGAGGGCCGACCGCGCGGGTGAGAACGTTGCCCATAAACGCTGCGTGCGCTTCACCCACAGCGGCGGCCTCAAGGGTGTGAGTTACAGACAATAAATCGATTTTACCATTTCGAATCAGGTAGATAGGGCTGTCACCGACATTGGCGGCGATGAGGGTGTTTTCGGCCAGATAGACGGCGGCGACCGTGGATCCCATACCCCGATAAGCGTCATGGGCAGCGGCTGCCTCGTAGACCACCCGGTTCGACCATTCTATTCCAGCCAAAAGCCGACCGGCCGCCGCTGAAAGCAGGCCGGTGTTTCGGGCCGTTCCCGGGCGCACGCCGGGGTCGGCCAGAAAGTCGCGAATGGATTTTACAACTAAAGAGCTGGCAATTTCGCCGGCCTGATGCCCGCCCATGCCGTCGGCCACCATGTAAAGGCCCTGATGGTCGTCGATGAATACGCAGTCCTCGTTGGATTCCCTTTTCTTGCCGATGTCGGAAATCCCGGCTGATTCAACGCAGATCATATTCCTTAATTTTATTCGCAAAGGGTGTAGAGGTCAAGCCGGCCAAAAAATAAAAAAAACCGAATTTAAGCGATTTTTGTTCTGGATGCGCGCGGCGCAGACTCCTCTCGGCCTGGATACACCTCAATAACAACCCTCCATTAATGAGAAAAACCGGGGCGGGCCTTTGACTTGCGGGGGCTTCGCGGGCATAATCGAGCAAAGCACTACAGGACTTGAATTTCATGCGAGAAATTCTATTTCTGCAAAACACGATCCAACCCTATGCGTGGGGGTCAAGGACTGCTATACCTGAACTGCTGGGGCGACCGAACCCGGACGGCCTTCCCCAGGCGGAGCTTTGGATGGGGGCTCATCCGAAATCCCCTTCCGTCGTTCAAGCGCCGGGGGGACCGGTGCCCCTCGATGTGCTGGTCGAACGCTGCCCGGACGATATTTTGGGACCGCGGGTATCAGCCGCCTTCAAACGCAAGCTTCCGTTTCTTTTCAAGGTGTTGGCCGCAGCAGAGCCGCTGTCGATCCAGGCCCACCCGAACGCAGTCAGCGCCCGGGCTGGCTATGCGCGCGAAAACCGGCTTGGGCTTCCCCTTGATGCTCCTGAGCGGAACTATCGGGATCCCAGCCACAAGCCCGAATGCCTTTGTGCCCTGACACCGTTCTGGGCCTTGTGCGGCTTCCGGCCGCCGGCACAGATCCTCGACTATCTCAGCACTCTCTGCCCGAGCGGATTAGAAACAGAGATCCGCGCCTTCGCCCAGTGTTGCGCCCCAGAGGGGTTGAAGCATCTGTTTGCCGCACTGCTGGCCCTCGACCCGCGGCGGCGCCGAAAGACCGTGGCCGAGGCGGTGTCCAATGCCGAAAAGACAAATGATGAAAGCTTGGGCTGGATCCCATCCCTGGCGCGGCGCTATCCGGGCGACATCGGTGCATTGGCCCCGGTCCTGATGAACGGGTTGCGGCTGGAACCGGGCCAGGCCCTGTTTCTAATGGAAGGCGTGCTGCATGCCTACCTCGAAGGAACGGGGATCGAGCTCATGGCAAACTCCGACAACGTCGTGCGGGCGGGGCTGACATCGAAGCACATCGACATCCCCGAGCTGTTTAAGGTGGTGAGATTCGATGGTCCTGAAGCCCGATTGGTCGGCACCGAAACCCGGATTCCGGCCGAAACAAGGTATATCACTCCTGCAGCGGAGTTCGCGCTATCGGTAATCCACCTGAACGAAAGCGACAGTTTTAGCAGCCAGGCCGAGCGGAACGTTGAAATCCTGCTGTGCGTCGACGGAAAGGCCGACCTCGCTGAAATGAGTTCCGGGGGCAAACGCCTTGAAATAGTTAAAGGGGCGTCGGTTCTGGTGCCGGCTGCTGCGCCGGCCTACCGGATCATTGGACCGGCCCGGCTATACAAGGCCACGGTGCCTTGAGATGACTTCGTAAGAAGGCCAATCTCTGCGTTGCGCTTCATCTCGCCGTCGCTGCGGCGTACGGTATGTACACCTCGCACCACGAGATTCGCGCACCTTGATCTTAACCTTCTTTCAAAGTCACCGAAACGTATAGTTTTTTTATGAGTTCATCAAGTATCAGGAGAGCCTGATGCGATGAATATTTTTCTGATCGGCTACCGGGGCACTGGAAAAAGCGCGGTTGGCAGAGGGCTCGCTACGATACTGAAGCGCCCCTGGTTGGACATGGATGAGGAGCTTACACACCGGCTGGGCACGACCCTGCAAGCCTATGTCGGCCGCTGGGGCTGGCCGTCCTTCCGGAGAGAGGAGAAAAGCCTGTTGCAGGAAGTCTGCCGCCGGAACGGCTGGGTCGTATCGACAGGCGGAGGAGTGGTGCTGGATGCCGACAATGTGACGGCCATGCGAGGCTGCGGCCGGGTGATCTGGCTGCAGGCATCCCCGGGCGCCATTCAAGAGCGCTTGGCGGCCGACCCGCGAACTCGAGATATGCGGCCGCCGCTGAGCGCCGCTTCCGACCCGGCAACGGAAATCCAGGATGTGCTGGGCCACCGGTTGTCGTTGTACCGGCAGGCGGCGCACTGGCAGATCGATACGGAGGGACTTGCCGCCGAGAAGGTGTGCCGGCGCATAGCGGAATGGCTCGCTTCTTCTTCCCCTTGACAAAACCAAACGATTTAAGTAGCTTTGCCACGCTTGACGCAATCTCCATTCCGTCCGGATCACAGGAGCCGACCGCTTATGACACTCACGAAGGCGCAAATTGCGGATGTCATCCACCAGGAACTCGGTTTTCCCAAGAACAGATCGGCTGAACTCCTGGAGCTTCTATTGGAACTGATGAAGAATAGGCTTGAAAAAGGTGAAGATGTTCTCATCAGCGGCTTCGGAAAGTTTTGTGTCAAGGATAAGAATGAGCGCCGCGGTCGCAACCCGGCGACCGGCCAGGACATGATG
>JBLMXM010000003.1:0-8851 GCA_050257775.1 Hyphomicrobiales bacterium | reverse complement strand
GCTGAAGGTGCGGCAGGAAGCAAGCAGGTAACGATCGATAGACTCTTGACAAAAAGGCGGCGACCGTATTTGAATATCACCTGCTGCCCCCGTCGGCCGAGATTCCCTCTTTCCAGCAACGGCTTCACGGAATTTATACCTGACAACTCTAAACCTTTTTCCAAGGAGGTCCCCTGTGGCTCAGAAATCCCGCGAAGAACGCAAGAAAAAAGTGATCGAGGTGCTGAACAAGGCGCGCGCCATGGAACTGCATGCCATCCATCAATACATGAACCAGCACTACAATCTGGACAACATGGACTACGGCGAGCTGGCCGGCAAGGTCAAACTCATTGCCATCGACGAGATGCGGCACGCCGAAATGTTTGCCGAGCGCATCAAGGAACTCGACGGCGAACCGGTCACCGAGTTCGGGGCCAAGGTGCAGAAAGGCCAGAAGGTCCAGGGGGTCTTCTCATTCGATGCCAAGCTCGAAGACAACACGATCGATGTCTACAACCAGCTGGCCGCCGTCTGCCGGGAAAATGGGGACAGCACCAGCATGAAGCTCTTTGAAACCATCATCGACGAAGAGCAGATTCACTTCAACTATTTCGACAACGTCGACGAACACATTCAGACCCTCGGGGAGACCTTCCTCGCCAAAATCGCGGGCACCCAGTCGGCCACGGGTTTAACCCCGAAAGGCTTTGTTGTCGGCACCGGCGGCGCCGGGCAAGGCTGACGACTGCGTAAGAATGCCAATCTCGGCGTTGCGCTTCGTCTCGTTGCCGCTGCGGCGTACTGAACGTACGCCTCGCGCCGCGAGACTCGCGCGCCTTGACCTCGGCCTTCTTACGAAGTCGTCGAAGTGAATTACTTTTTGCGATTCCCTCAAAGTTGGGCAGGCCCCCAGCGCGGGTGACATGAAAACCTACGATCCAGAGGAAGCGCCTGACCCGGCCGAATGGCTGGCGCTGGACGAAAGCGAGCGCGTCATTCTCGTCGCCTCGTTCCACCGGCGCGCCAAGATCCAGCGGCCCGATCTGCAGATCCACGCCGCAATTCATTCAGTGGTGGAAAACCAGCTCGCGGAGAAACTGCAAACCGTCAGGGAAACCCTGGAAAGGCTAAGGACTGAAGGATTGAGTCGGCACGACGCTATCCACGCGGTCGGCTATGTGCTGGTCGAATACCTGAACCGGCTGGTACGCGACAAGGCCTCTGCCACGGATGTCATGGAGTCTTACTTTCAGGAGCTGCGGGCGCTTACCGCGGAAGGATGGCTTCACAGCGGAGGTTCAGGGCCCGTCAACGCACTCCGATAGATGTCTGCCAGCTGACCGACGAGAGCCCGGTTGTCGAAGCTGCGCAGCACCCGCTCGCGGGCGGCGGGGATCACTCGCGCCCGTAGCCCCTCGTCCGTCAGCATCATCATCATGGCTTCGGCCAAGGCCTCCGGCTGCCCCGGCGGAACCAGTAATCCGGTCCGGCCCGACTCTACCAGCTCCGATATGGCCGACACCTCCGTGGTGACCACGGGCACCCCCATGGCCATGCTCTCGAAGAACACGTTCGGGATGCCGTCGCGGTCGCCATTGGACGCCACCTCGCAGCCGAGCACGAAAAGATCCGCCTGGCGGTAGTGCTCGAGCACCACGTGATGGGGCTGGGTCCCCAGCCAGCGGCACACGGGGTCGAGCCCCAGCTGTCGAATCAGGCCGATGATTTTCTCGCGGTCCTGCCCATCGCCGATCAGCGTGTACCTCAGCCGAACGCCTGTCTTGTGCAGGCATTTGACCGCCTGCAGCACCGTCGGAATCCCTTTCTTTTCGATCAACCGGGCGACGCTGATCAGCCGGTAAGGCGGGGATACGGTGGCCTTGACATCGCAGCCGTTTGCGAAAAGCGCGGTGTCGATCCCATGGTAGATGCGGTGGATGGGGGTCGGCAGCCCCTCGGCGAGTGCAAGCAGGTGCCGGCGATTGTAGTCGGTGCAGGTCACCACAAAGCGGGCCCGGGCGATCTTCTCCCGGAGCTGCTCGGCCTCGGACGTATAGATGTCCTTGGCGTGGGCCGTGAAGCTGAACGGAAGCCCGCTCAGCTCGGAGGCGTACAACGCCACCGAAGTCGGCGAGTGGGCGAAATGGGCGTGCAGGTGCACCACGCCTTGGCCGGGGAGGCATCGGTTCACCAGGTAGCCGGCCTGGAGGAAGTGGCGCAGGGAGGCCGGATTGCGGGTGCGCAGGAAGCGCCGGCGCGCAAGCGCCATCCCAGCGGCGTACCGCCGGGGCCGGCGGATGGCCAGGCGGAGGTTGTGGGCGATCAGCCGATGGGCGTTCCTCCAGAAGGTCTCCGGCAGATAGTCCACGCCGGCGCGGATGCGCGCCACGTTCCGGTGGGTGAAGTTCTCCCGCCCCTGTCGCATGGAAAAGATCCGGACGGAGAACCCCAGGTTTTCAAGAAGCAGGATTTCGTTGGAGATGAACGTCTCGGATATGCGGGGATAGCCTTTGAGAACCATCCCCAGCACCGGGCGGGCCATCATGTTATTCATGAGCGGATGCCGTCACATCTTGCCGCCCCTGAATTCCTTGAGGCGCTGCTTCATGACGTGGATGCCCGTGAAATTAAACCGGGCGATGGCTTCGCGGTGGGCGCTGGAGTCCTCCAGCAACCCGTTCAATTTCTCCCACAGCAGCCCGGGAGAGAGAACATCCCAGGGGATGTAGTCGGTGAGCTGCTGGCGATTGAAGGTCCGCGCGCGGATCAACTGTTCCTTGCGCGGGGTTTCGCGGGGGATGACCAGACTCAGGGTGCCCTGGCTGAGGATCTCGCAAAGCGTGTTGTAGCCGCCCATGCTGACCACCACGTCCGCGGCCGCAAAGATTTTTTCCATCTGCCGGTAGAAATGAAACATGCGCACGCCCAGTTTGCGGGAGCGCTTGTTGATGTTCTTGCGCTCCGACTTGGCCATGAACGGACCGGTGATCAGGATGCTCTTGAAGGGTGCCGGCGCGGACCTGGACTCGAGCATTTGGAGATAGGTATCCATCACGCCGAAGCCGTCCCCTCCACCGCCGGTGGTCACCACCACAAGTTTCTCCCCTTCCTGGAGCCCGTGTTCCTTGCGTATGTTCTGGACGCCTTCCGGAGCGGGCACCTTGCGCGGGATGTAGCCGGTGAAATGGACCTTGGAACTCACGGCGTCGGCAATGCCGTATTCGCGGATCGGGTCGTAAAGCTCCCGGTTGCCGTAAACCCAGATCTCGCTGTAGAGATCTTCCAGAACCTGGTAAACCCCCTTATCCTGCCATTCCAGCCGAGTGGTCTGCGCGTCGTCCATGATGTCCCGCAGCCCCAGGATCGTCCGGGTATTGGGTCGGCAGCGCCGCAGCCACTGCAGCGCGGGCAGCACTTCCCGTTTCAGGCCGAGGGCTTCCTTGTCGACGATGAACAGCTGGGGCTGGAAGCTCTTGACGGTGGCGGTGATGATGCTCTTGCGGATGTCCAGGGCATGGCGGGCGTTGATCTTGATGGACAACGGAAGGTACTCTTCGTTGGTGCGCTTGATCATGCCCGGGATGCGCACGAAATCGATCTGCTCGGGAAAGGAAAATCGTCCCGCGATGGGCGAGCCGGTCAGAATGAGGATATTCACCCGCGGCTCGAGCAGGTTCGAGGCAATGGCCATGCTGCGGCGGATATGCCCCAAACCGTACGTGTCGTGGGAATACATCAGGATGTTGTAAGTTGAATTGCGGGCCATGCCCCTCCGCGACAGGTCGCTTGAAAAAGAGCCGTCTTAAGGTTATTTTATAGTGAGATTCGGCTCACATTGTCAAGAAACTCCGCGGCTTGATGCAGCAGCTTCGATTGCCGCCCGTGATTCGATATCCGGATGGAGATGACCTGGGTATGGCCCGTTCGGGAATGCACCCTGTACATCGATTTGAGCCCTGGCAGGTCTGGCCGGGATCTTTCGACAACCCACCGGTGGACGGCAATTTCCCGTCACTCCCCAATCCCGGCCTGAGCATCACGCGTCAAACCCGGATCGCCTCCATGGGATCCTGTTTCGCTCGCGAAATCAAGCGCCGCCTGCTGCAGCGGGGGTTCAACTACATTGCGGAAGAGACCCACCACCCGGCATCGGTCCATGCCAGCGCCGCCTGGGAGCGGGTGTACAGCACCCATTGCATGCGCCAGATCTTCGAATACACGTTCGAGGACTGGAAACCCGACCTGCGCTGGTGGCGGGCGCCGTTATCCGGCCGAATCCAGGACCCTTACCGCCGGGTCATCCTCTACAACACCCCTGCTGAGGCCGAAGCGGACTTGGCCCGCCACCGCGAACACTCCCGCCGCGCCTTGAGCAGCGCCGAGGTGTTGATTCTGACCCTGGGGCTCACCGAAATCTGGCAGGACCGGGCGGATGGATCGGTCATCTGCCTGCCGGCCGGGCCCTACGTCAACGAGGGCGGAGACATGCGCCGCTACGAGTTCCGGGTCAGCCGGTATGGCGAAAACCTCGCGAACCTGGAGCGCATCCATTCCATCGTGGCCGAGCACAACCCGGCCTGCCGGATCATCCTGACGGTCTCGCCGGTGAACCTCTGGGCGACGTTCCGCAGGGATGCGGACATCATCAGCGCCAGCTGCAACTCCAAGAGCACATTGCGGGCGGCCGCCGATGAGTTCGTCGGGCGGCATCCCAACGTGTCTTATTTTCCCGCCTTCGAGATGGCAACGGTCTATCAACCCCTGGCCGGCCGCACCTATTTCGAGGAGGGCCGCGAAAATTTCCACGTCAACAAACAGACGGTCAAATTCATCATGAACCACTTCTTCAGGTGGTATGCGCCCTCCGAGCCTTTCGAACCGTTCGATACTGACGAGTGATGGCTTCGTAAATAGTCCGATTTCGGCGTTGCGCTTCATCTCGCTGACGCTGCGGCGTACTTTAAGTACGCCTCGCGCCACGAGACTTGCGCGCGTTGAACTTGGCCTCTTTACAAAGCCATCAATTCGGATGACTGATCTGAATTCAACAAAAATGGATATGATGTTTAGTTATCCGAGTGTTTGGGTGTTGGCCCAGACAACGCGGCGCTCAAAGCCCCCCGCGCTTCACCCAGAATACGCTTGACTAACAGCAGCTTATTCGTAAAAATGCCATTTTTAAATGCAGGAAAGGTAATTCTGGTTACTCCATGCAATTTGAGCCTGTCATCGGCCTTGAGGTGCACGCCCAGCTCAAGACCCGGACGAAAATCTTCTGCGGTTGTTCGACCCAGTTCGGCGCACCCCCCAACACCCAGACCTGCCCGGTGTGCCTGGGCCTGCCGGGGGCCCTGCCGGTGCTCAACCGGACCGTGGTGGATTTCACCCTGCGGATGGCGCTGGCCACCGGCTGCACCGTTGCGCGTGAGAGCCGCTTCGCCCGCAAGAACTACTTCTATCCCGACCTGCCCAAGGGATACCAGATTTCCCAGTATGAACTGCCCATTGCCGAGCACGGCCACATCGACATCGCTGTCGACGGCCGGCCGCAGCGCATCCGCATCCGCCGGATCCACATGGAAGAGGATGCCGGCAAGCTCACCCACGACCCGCGCCGGCCGGTCAGCCGGGTGGATCTCAACCGCACGGGTGTCCCGCTGATCGAAATCGTAAGCGAGCCGGACATCGACTCTCCGGCGACTGCGGGCGCCTACCTGAGGCAGCTGCGTTCGGTCGTGCGTTACCTCGGCATCTGTGACGGCAACCTCGAAGAGGGAAGCTTCCGATGCGACGCCAACGTGTCGATACGGCCCGAAGGTTCCTCAGGGCTCGGCATCCGCACGGAGCTGAAGAACCTGAATTCCTTCCGTTTCGTCGAAAAAGCGATCGAATACGAAATCAACCGTCAGAAGGAGGTCCTCCTGGACGGCGGCGCCATCGTCCAGGAAACGCGGCTCTGGGACCAATCCCGCAACCAGACCGTCTCCATGCGCGGAAAGGAGGAGGCTCATGACTACCGCTATTTTCCGGACCCCGACCTCCTGCCGCTCGTCATCGACGAGGACTTTATCGGACGCGTGCGCCGGTCGCTGCCCGAACTGCCGGATGCCCGCCGCGCCCGGTTCGTCGAGCAATACGGCCTGCCGGCCTACGATGCCGGCGTCCTGACCTCGGAACGGGAGCTGGCCGACTACTTCGAGGAGTGTCTCGCGATCTTTCCTCAGCCCAAACCGGTCAGCAACTGGATCATGGGATCCCTGCTGGGCTTGCTGAACGCCCGGGGCATTGCGATCGACCAGTCCCCCGTTCCCGCCGCCGGGCTGGCGGAGCTGCTCAAGCTGGTGGAAGAAGGCGCCATCAGCGGCCGTAGCGCCAAGACCGTTTTCGACGAGATGGCCGCATCCGGGAAAACCGCCCGGGCGATCGTGCAGGAAAAGGGTCTGGCCCAGATCAGCGACGCGCTTGCCATCGAGAGCGTCGTCCAGGAGGTCCTCGCGCAAAACCCCGCCGAGGTCGACGCCTATCGCGGTGGCAAAACCAAGCTCATGGGGTTTTTCGTGGGCGAGGTCATGAAGGCGACCCGCGGCCAGGCGAACCCGAAGACGGTGAACGAGTTGCTTAAGAAGAGCCTGGATCGATAAATGGAATTTTACTAGTTCTAGTTCTTCTCGAAGCTGCTGAGGCGGTTTTAAGTTTTAAGTGTCAGGTGTTAAGCGTAAGGATCGCTCCGCTTTTCTTGACTTAAAACTTAAAACCTAACACTTAATGCTCCCTCGGAGATCTCATGAACAGGTTCAACACTGCTATTTTAACCGCCTTGCTGATTCTTCTGCCAACCGCTGTCTTTGCGGCAGCAAAAACAGTGGCGATCGTTCCGTTCAAAGTTAACGCCGAAAAGGACATGAGCTTTCTTCGGGACGGAATCTACGACATGCTCAGCTCGCGGCTCTACAAGGAGGGCCAGGTCGAGGTGATCAACCGCCAGAGGGTCGAAAAAGCCCTGGGCTCGGTCGGCGGGGCGGTGACCGAGGCCAATGCCCGCGACGTCGGCAAACTGCTCGGCGCGGATTTCATCCTGATCGGCAGCCTGACGGTTTTGGGCAACAGCGTCAGCGTGGACTCTAAGATGCTGGACGTCAGCGGCGCCAAACCCACCATGAGCTTCTTTGAGCAGAGCGAGGATGCCGGCGGCATTGTGACCCGCGTGAACCAGATGGCGGCGGAGATCAACGACAAGATGTTCGGTATAGGGGCGGTGGCCAAATCCGCCGCAGGCGGATCCGTGGCTGCTCCCCAGGCCCAAGCCGCGCAGCCCGGAGCCCCGGATACGCACACCCACCCGGAAAAAATGTTCCGGCAGCAGACCGGTTTCGGCACCGAGGGCCGGGAGTCGCCGTTTACAACGGAGGAGAGCGGCGGGCGCGAGCTCAACCCCCAGTTTTGGCGGAGCGCGAGCTACAACCTGGTCTTCAACGGCATCGCGCTAGGCGACGTGGACGGCGACGGCAAGGTGGAGACGGTCGTCATCACGCCGAAGAGCGTGCTGATCTACCGCTTCGACCAGCAGCGATTCCAGAAAATTGCGGAAATCACGGAGGGCATTCGGGGAACCAACATCGGGGTGGATGTGGCCGACATCAACGGCAACGGGATCCCGGAGATTTTCGTCACCTCCCTCTCCCTCACCCGCCGGGGGTTGGAGTCCTTTGTCCTTGAATACGACGGCAAGTCGTACAAGCGGATCGTCGACAGCACGCCCTGGTATTTCCGAGTCTGCTCGATCCCCGACCGCGGGAAGGCCCTCCTGGGCCAGGAGCACCGGATCGGTACCCCCTTCAGCGGCCGGATCTACGAGATGGCCTGGCGCAACGGCCAATACGAACCCGACGTCGACCTGCTCGCCAACAACCGGGACGCGAACGTGCTCGGACTGACTATCAGCGACCTCATCAAGGACCAGAAGGAAACCGTGGTCGCCTACGACAGCAACGATCACATCCGAATTTTCGACGCCGGCGGCAAGGAACTCTACAAGACCGCAGAAAAGTTCGGCGGCACCACCCTATACTACGTGGCCGACCGCAGCGACGTCGGCGAGACGGAACGGCCACTTTATTTCACTACGCGACTGCTCCCGCTCACGGACCAGGACGGAAAAAGCAGGATCCTGGCGGTCAAGAACTACGACATTGCCGGCCTGAAGCTCGAAAAGTTCAGGAGTTTCAACGAATCGCAGTTCATGGCCTTCTTCTGGGACGGCCTGGGGCTCGCCCAGGATTGGCGCACCCGCAAATTCGCCGGCTGTATCCGGGACTTTGCGATCGGCGATTTCAACAACGACGGCAAGACCGAGCTGGTCGCAGCGGTGGTCCTCGACGAGGCTCGCGTCATCGGCACCACCCCCAAGTGCACCCTCATCGCGCTGGAGTTGAAGTAAAGAGGGGGGATTAGAAGATGGTTTTAGGTGTTAGGTTTCAAGTGTTAGGAAGCAGATAATGGCTTATCAATCTTTTGAAGACTTGAAGGTATGGCAGAAAGCCCGCAGGCTTGCAGTGCGCATATATGAGGTCCTGAAAGATTTAAAAGATTACGGTTTAAAAGACTAGATGACACGGTCGGCCATCTCAATTGCTTCAAATATTGCAGAGGGTTCAGAAAGAAACTCCAAAGCCGAGTCATAAGATTTCCGAACATCGCCAAGGGCTCGGCCGCTGAACTTCGAACTCAAATTTATGTTGCTTGCAGAGTTGGGATTATAACCGATGAAATCCAGAAAAACCTGACCTCAGAATTGAAAAGCATCGCTTCAATGACTCACGGCTTGATCTAGTCAATCAAGGCCAAACATGAAATGAAGTGAAATCCTTTG
>JBLMXM010000002.1:0-42629 GCA_050257775.1 Hyphomicrobiales bacterium | reverse complement strand
AGATCACATAGGAGGGCAGGGGCCTTCTCCCAATTTGAATTCAACGGCTACTGAATCTATTTAAGGCTCACTGTGAAAATGCAGTGGGCTTTTTCATTTTTGGCGGTATGGAAAAATAATTCTGGACAGCTCGATCAGGTGGACAGATAAAATTTTTTTCCTGGTTAAATTCGCAGGAGCCTGCGTTTTTACCGATCCAAGCAACTCAAAACAACATACCTCCAGTTACCCTTATTTACCGTTTTTTAGTGCTTGGAGGTTGGAAATACGGTTGGAAAATCAGCCAAAAAAAATATCAAGCACTTATATAATCGTATAAGTGCTTGATATTATGGTGCGCCCGGCTGGACTTGAACCAGCGGCTTTCAGCTCCGGAGGCTGACGCTCTATCCCCTGAGCTACGGGCGCATGCGAGTAAAATAGATAATTGAACAGGGCTCGTTAGTCAAGCCTGAAAAAGCCTGTTCAGCCAGGCTGAACGGATCGCTTCTCCAGGGCAGCCTTGGCCTCGCCGACCACGTACAGCGAACCCGCGACCAGGACGATGGTTTCGGATGTGGCGGTATCAACGGCAAAGCGGAGGGCCTCGCCGACATCCCGGATGATCCGGATGTCGGTAACCAGCGTGTTCGCAACCGCTTCGATCTTTTCCGCCGGCAATGCACGGTTGATTTTGGCCTGGGTGACGACCACGCGACTGGCCATGGGCAAGAGCAGTTTCAGCATGGCCGCGTAGGGCTTGTCGTCCAGGATGCCGACCACCATGGTGACATCGCGGCCCGTGAAATGCGTGCGCACGTGCCGCGCCAGTTGTTTGGCGGCATCCAGATTGTGGGCGCCGTCGAGCATGACGAGCGGCATCTCGGATACGACCTCGAGACGGCCCGGCCAGCGATGGGCCAACAGCCCTGCGCGCATGCTTTCAAGAGAAATCCGCGGGGCCTTCCGGAGCAGAAGCTCACAGGCGGCGAGCACGAGGGCGGCGTTTTCCACCTGGTAGTCGCCTTGAAGCGTCGTGACCATATCGGGCCAGACCTGGTCGATGCCGCGGTAGGTAAAGACGCCGGCTCCGGTGCGCCGGAAACTGAACGCATCGCCCAAGCGATAGACCGGGGCTGATTTCCGGCGTGCGGTTTCAGACAGGATGGCAAAGGCCGAAGGTTGCCTGACCCCGGTGACGATCGGACGGCGGCGCTTGATGATGCCGGCCTTTTCAAAGGCGATCCGGGGGATCGTCTTGCCCAGGTATTCGCGATGTTCCAGAGAGATGTTGGTAATGATCGTCAGCTCCGGTGAGATCACGTTGGTGGCGTCTAGGCGGCCTCCCATGCCGGTTTCGATCACAGCCCAATCAACCCTGCGGCGGGCGAACTCATCGAAGGCCATGGCGGTGGTGAACTCGAAGAAGGTGGGTTCCCGTCCGGAGGGAAGGGCCTTGTGGACCCTGCGGTAAAGCCTGACGATGTCGGCGTCGCTGATCTGTGCGCCGTTGACCTGGATGCGCTCGTTGAAGCGCACCAAGTGGGGCGAGGTGTACAGTCCGACGCGGTAGCCGGAGCCGCGGAGGATGGCGGCCAAGCCCGAGGCCACCGACCCCTTTCCATTGGTGCCGGCAACATGAATGCTCTTGAAGCGGCGCTGGGGATTGCCTAAACCGGCGAGGATCCGGCGCATGGTGGCCAGCCCCAGCTTGATGCCGAAGCGCCTCAGGGCGAACAGGGTGTTGAGGCAGTCGGTATGGGTCTGTCGGTGCGGCATGGGCATGAAAAAACCCGGTGGGAAAGCCCACCGGGTTCGGTTCAACGGGATTGAGAGGTTAGCGTCTTCGTGCGGCCCGGGCCGCGGCAATGCGTTCCCTTCGCTGCGCTTCGCGCTGCTTGCGCCGCCGGAATTCGCTCGGCTTCTCGTAGCTCTTTTTCAGCTTCAAGCGCTTAAAGAGACCGTCGTTCTGAATTTTTTTCTTCAGAATACGCATTGCTTTTTCGATGTCATTGTCGATGACCCTGACTTCGATTTCCTTCAACTGTATCGCCCCTTTCGTGCCGTCGGAAACGACGCAATGGAATCATCCCCGGCGGATAGTCTGCAGATATATGACGAAGGATATAAATAATGGATTATTTCGCCTTTTACAAGAGAAATTTGACAGAGGTTCGCCGGTCCGAGCATGACAATTGTCTTGACACCCCGCCTGCCTTCCGCCATACTCTGCGGCCAACAAAATCAACCACTTGTTCCCATCATCCCAATTTTAAAAGGAGGTCCCCTATGCGTCTGATCCTGCTTGGCGGCCCTGGGGCGGGTAAGGGTACCCAGGCCAACTACATCAAGGAGAAGTATCAGATTCCTCAGATTTCCACCGGCGACATGCTGCGGGCCGCCGTCAAGGCTGGAACCGAGCTGGGGAAAAAGGCCAAAGCCGTGATGGATGCAGGACAGCTCGTACCGGATGAGGTGATCATCGGCTTGGTCAAGGAGCGCATCAAGGAGCCCGACTGCAAGAAAGGGTTCCTCTTCGACGGGTTTCCCCGCACCATCCCCCAGGCCGATGCAATGAAAGCGGCCGGCGTCCAGATCGAGGCGGTGGTCGATGTCGACGTGCCCGACGAAGAGATCATTAAGCGCATGAGCGGCCGGCGCGTGCACCTGGCGAGCGGCCGCACCTACCATGTCATCTTCAATCCCCCCAAGGTGGCGGGCAAGGACGACGTGACGGGCGAGCCCCTGATCCAGCGCGACGACGACAAGGAAGAGACGGTCAAGAAACGCCTGGAGGTTTACCACAAGCAGACCGAGCCGTTGATCGGCTACTATAAGAAGTGGAAGGAATCAGGCGATAAGAAGGCTCCGCAATACGTCAGAGTACACGGCATCGGCAAGGTTGAAGAGATACGGGACAAGGTTTTCTCGGCCTTGGACAAGGTCAGAAAATAGCCTCTCTGAAGCAACCAAGGGTTCCATCGCCGCAGCGCTTTAAGATGGGACCCTTGTTTTTGCTTCAGGATGGGTTTTTAGAAACTTTTTCACCAGCTCCAAGGCCTCAGGGCGGGTGAACCCATCTCGAGACAGTCGCTCCTCCTCGATAGAGTCCAAGATGCCTTTGAACCGGCCCGAGGGCTTGAGCCCGAATTCCCGGATGAGATCATTGCCGGTGATGGACGGGGGTGACAGAGCCCGAGGCAGATACCAGAAGAAATAAGCGTCCAGCCATTTTCGGATTGCGGCCTCGATAGACTCGGGCGGCCCCGGGAGCGCGGCGGTGTCCGCTCTGCCGGTCGCTATCATCAGCAGGAGGAAATCGGGCGCTTCCGTGCCGAACCTGCGGAAGAAGCGCACCTGCTCGCGCGCGGAAAAGCTCTCCCTGCAAAGCGCCTCCCACGGCAGAGCCGCCGGACGGAGCAGGGACTCGAGGCGCGCCGTGTCGCGATTGGACAGGCGCAGCCGATTCCGGATGTGGGTCAGGATGTCGTCGGTCGCCTGCCGCCGGCTGCCGCTGGACCTCAGCAGGGCGGCAAGCTTAAGCAGCGCCTGGCGGTGTGCCGGGAATTCCGCCGAAAGACGGGCGGCGACATCCGGTGGAAAAGAAGCGAAGCCATCCAGCAGGGATTCAATGCTTTGGATGGGACTCAGGCCGGGGCCGGGCGGGGAGAAGTCCATCTCCGGAAAGACGGCCTGGAGCATTCCGGCGGAGGCCATGGCGGCCAAGTGCGGATAGGCGTTCCGACAGGCGAGCAGCTTGAACAATTCGTCGCGGATGCGCTCTCCGGCGGAATTCTGAATGAGGCCGGCCCCGCGCCGGACAGCGGCCAGGGTCAGCGGTTCGATAGCGAAGTCGAGGCCCGCCGCAAGCCGAAAGGCCCGGATCAGCCGCACCGGGTCCGCATTGAAAGCCGCGGTGGCCACCATGCGGATGATCCCGGCCGAGAGATCGTTGCGGCCGCCGGTGATGTCGATGATTTCTCCGGTGGCCGTGTCGATGGCCAGGGCATTAATCGTGAAATCCCGGCGACGAAGGTCTTCGACGATGCTGCCGCCGGCGGCGGGAGTTACGTCGATGATGCGGCCGGCGGCGGCTACGCGCCATAGGCGGAAACCAGCCCTACCGAGTTCGATGACGCGGCCCCCGCTGGCCGCCGCCAGCTCCCGCGCAGATTTCGATGGGTCACCCGTGACCGCCAGATCATAGTCGGCCGGGGTCCGCCCCAGAAGCAGATCCCGGACGCAGCCTCCGACCAGGTAGGCGCCTGGAACGACCGAAAGCCAGTCGGGAGCATACTTCAACACCATATCCCTCCGGCAACCTGCAGGCGCCGGCGGATTTTACAGGGAAGCCTTGAATGCCGCCAGCCGTTGGCCTCTCGGACCGGGTTGCCGGAGAAATAGTAACATTTTTTTTAGCACCCGAAAATACGAAACCGCTTGACAGTTACAGGATTCTGATATAAAACTAGAACCATAGGTCCGAGGACAAGGTCAACCCGCCAGTTGTGAGGATTCTCTTACTTCTAACGTCTTAAAATCCTCCTGTGCAACCGACATGGATCCTAATCTTCTAACCACCTGATCATGGCCCGTCGGTTGTATATTCCCTGATAGGGGTGCAAGGTTATTTCCTGTTTCTTTCAAGTGACTACCCCGGTTAAGGTTGTAGTTGTTGACGGCGCAATTACCTAAGACAAACTCGGCAATCTTCTGAACTCAGCCGCACCGGTCGCCGCTGGCGCCGGAACTACGCGCGGATGCATGATGGTGTCCGATGCGAGATCAAGGGGAATCGTTTTAATGAACATCGCTGAACTCAAAGAAAAGAAAATCAACGAACTGATGCAGATGGCCAAGCAGTTCAATATCGAGGGGGCCTCGAACATGCGCAAGCAGGAACTGATGTTCGCCCTACTGCAGAGCCAGATCGAGAAGAACGGCATGATCTACGGGGAGGGGACTCTTGAAATCCTGCCGGACGGTTTCGGCTTTCTGCGCTCGCCCAGTTCGAACTACCTCCCGGGGCCGGACGACATCTATGTGTCCCCCTCTCAGATCCGGCGCTTCAACCTGCGCACCGGCGACACCATCTCCGGTCAGATCCGGCAGCCCAAGGAGTCCGAGCGTTACTTTGCGCTGCTGAAAGTCGAGGCGGTCAATTTCGAGGACCCGGAGGTCGCCCGCGACAAGATCCTCTTCGACAACCTCACGCCGCTTTACCCCGAGCGCAAGACGAGCCTCGAAACCGACCCGGAAAACTACTCGACTCGCATTTTGGATCTCATGGTCCCCATCGGATTCGGCCAGCGGTGCCTGATTGTCTCCCCGCCCCGCTCCGGCAAGACCATGCTGCTTCAGTCGATTGCCAACGCCATCATCAAGAGCCACAAGGATGTCGTCCCCTTCGTGCTTCTGATCGACGAACGGCCCGAGGAAGTAACCGACATGGAGCGTACGGTCGATGCGGAGGTCATCAGTTCCACCTTCGACGAGCCGGCCGAGCGGCATGTGCAGGTGGCCGAGATGGTCATCGAGAAGGCCAAACGTCTCGTGGAGCATAAGAAGGATGTGGTCATCCTTCTCGACAGCATCACGCGCCTGGCGCGCGCGCACAACGCGGTGGTGCCGCCGAGCGGCAAGATCCTGTCCGGCGGCGTCGATTCCAACGCGTTGCAGCGGCCGAAGCGCTTCTTCGGTGCAGCCCGCAATATCGAAGAGGGCGGCAGCCTCACCATCATCGCAACGGCCCTGGTAGACACCGGCAGCCGCATGGACGAGGTTATTTTCGAAGAGTTCAAGGGCACCGGCAATGCCGAAATCCAGCTCGACCGCAAGCTCGCCGACAAGCGGGTCTTTCCCGCCGTGGACATCAAACGATCCGGCACCCGCAAGGAAGAACTGCTGCTCGCCGAGGAGGTGCTCAACCGGGTCTGGATCCTACGCAAGCTGCTCACCACCCTCAACACGGTGGACAGCATGGAATTTTTACTTGAAAAAATGAAAGGGACGAGAAATAATAAAGAATTTCTGGCGTCCATGAATGCGTAAATGATTCCACAGGAGGGGGTTTGACCATAATGAAAGAGAACATTCATCCGAAGTATCAGCAAACGAAAATCCGCTGTGCCTGCGGGAACGTGATCGAGGCCGGTTCGACCAAGGACAACATCACCGTTGAAATCTGCTCCAATTGCCATCCGTTTTTTACGGGTAAGCAGAAACTGGTCGATACCGCAGGCCGCATCGAGCGCTTCCGCAAGAAGTATCAGAAATACCAGAGCAAGGAAAAAGCGTCTTAGCTGCTCCCGCCGCTTGCACCCCGTAAAAGGGGCCGGCTCGTTTTTTCTGATGTGCGGCCCTATCGCCTGAACGCTGTAAAGCCGGGGCTGCAGGGCCGACCGACACTCGCAAAAGCATCCAATCCCGGTCATTTGCAGATGACCCCGTCGGCTTTCGGGGTCGGGAACCCCTCGATCCGCTGGGCCGGGCGGGTTCTGTACGAATATATGGCAGGCGCCGCAGCCCGGATAAGTCCCGTCGAAGGCGGGATCCTATGGCCGGAGCAGGCCCGTGTTCCCGATTTGCGGCTGGAGATGCCCCGCCGGCTTATGGCTCCGGCGTGGTTTGGAGAGGGAGCCCGGACCAAGAATTCATGGACGGCTCGGACCATCAGCCGCCATCCTCAACCGCTCATCCGGACTGCGCCGCGGCATCTTGGCATGTGAACGGGGAATAGGTACCCAGGCCATGTATGACAAACTGGAAGGCGTCGAACAGCGGTTCGTTGAACTGGAGCGCCAGTTGAGCGATCCCGCCGTTATCGGCAACCGCGAGGTTTACCAGAAGACGGTGCGTGAGCACTCCGAGCTCGGCAAGATCGTCACGGTCTTCCGGCGTTACAAGGATGTGCTCGGCCGCATCGAGGAGAGCCGCGGACTTCTGAACGACGGGGATACGGATATCCGAGCCCTGGCGAAAGACGAGCTCGCGGCCCTTGCGGCGGAGCGAGATCAGCTCGAGAACGACTTGCGGGTCCTGCTGCTGCCGAAAGACCCCAACGACGACAAGAATATCATCATGGAGATCCGAGCCGGCACCGGCGGGGATGAAGCCGCACTTTTCGTGAGCGACCTTTTCCGCATGTATGGCCGCTATGCGGAGGATCGGGGGTGGAAGGTCGAAATTCTCTCGCATCACCCAACGGGCGTGGGCGGGCTGAAGGAAGTCATCGCCATGATCCAGGGCCGGGGTGCATACAGCGTCCTGAAGTACGAGAGCGGAATCCACCGCGTGCAGCGGGTGCCGGTTACCGAGACCCAGGGACGCATTCACACATCGGCGGTCACCGTGGCCGTGCTGCCCGAGGCCGAAGAGGTGGACGTGGAGATCAATCCCAACGACCTGCGCATCGACGTCTATCGGTCGGGTGGCCCGGGCGGGCAGAGCGTCAACACCACGGACTCGGCTGTGCGCGTCACTCACCTGCCATCGGGCCTGGTGGTTATCTGCCAGGACGAGAAGTCCCAGCTCAAGAACAAAAACAAGGCCCTCAAGGTGTTGCGCTCACGGTTGCTGGACATGAAAATCCAGGAGCAGGAGAAAAAACGGGCCGAGGACCGAAAGAATCAGGTCGGGACGGGCGACCGCAGCGGCCGTATCCGCACCTATAATTTCCCCCAGAGCCGAGTGACCGACCACCGCATCGGCCTGACCCTTTACAAGCTGGACAGCGTGCTCCAGGGGGGCATCCAGGACCTGATCGACGGGCTGACTACTCACTATCAGGCCCAAGCGCTCCAGAATGCCGAACCGGCCGCCAGCCACTAACATGGTGTGCACCCATAAACGGCATCTTTCGGTCCAGGCCGGCGTTCTCGCTCTTGGCAATCCTCGACGTAGTCTCACTACGCCTGCGGTGGCCAAATCGCTGCGGCCTTGGCCTGAGCCGAAATCTACCATTTCTGGATGAACACTAACCTAGATTGGACGGTCCTGAAAGTGCTCCAGTGGGCCGCGGCTTTCCTGAAGGAGCGGGGCATTGACAGCCCGCGCTCCACGGCGGAACTGCTGCTGGCGCATACCCTCAATACCGACCGGGTGCAACTCTATGTGCGCCACGACCAACCCCTGGAGAAGCCTGAGCTTTCCGTGTTCAAGCAGCTGCTGCTTCGGCGTCTGCGCCGGGAGCCCGCTGCTTACATCCTCGGCCGGAAAGGCTTCTGGACGCTTGAGCTCACGGTCACGCCGGAGGTGCTCATCCCCAGGCCTGAGACCGAGCGTCTGGTGGAAACCGCCTTGGCTGTCTTGAAGAAATATCCGGCCGGCCGTCGGAGCCGTGTTCTCGATCTGGGGACCGGCTCAGGCGCGATTGTTTTGGCATTGGCTGCCGAAGCGCCGGAGCATTGCTATTATGCCTCCGACATCTCGCCGGCGGCCGCCGCCATCGCCCGTCGCAACGCGGAGGACGCGGGAGTGCCCCGGCGCGTGGGTTTTTGGGTTGCCGGCTGGTTCTCGGCGTTGAAACCGGGGCGGGCGATGTTCGACCTGATCGTTTCAAACCCGCCTTACGTGCCGAGCGCAGCGATTGACCGGCTCGCGCCGGAGATCGCGCGCTATGAGCCCAGACTGGCTCTGGATGGCGATGCGGACGGGCTGCGCAGTTATCGAGCGATCATCGGGGAGGCTTACCGGTATCTCGCCCCGGGGGGAAGCCTGCTATTGGAGATAGGTGCCGACCAGAGGCCAGCCGTGCAACAAATCGCCGAGCAGGCCGGGAGTTATGAGGGATTCGGTTGGGCAAGGGACTACAGCGGCCATGACCGGGTGGTCTGGCTGTTTAAAAAAAATGTTGCAACTCGGTAAGATAGTTGCTATTTAAAACAATTTCTAAGGACTATCGGCGGTTAACTCAACACGCACGTTGCCGGACTTGCCTCCCGGTGTCCCGGGGTCGGGACTGGAGGCCGGGATGACGGCAGCGGTGGAAAAAAACCGAAAAGAAGGGAGAGGCAAATGGCTTATGTCAGCATGAAGGAACTCCTGGAAGCGGGAGTTCATTTCGGACACCAAACCAAGCGATGGAACCCGAAGATGAAGCCGTTCATTTTCGGGGCGCGCAACGGCATTTACATCATCGACCTGCAGAAGACCGTGAAGATGTTCAAGACGGCCTATGATTTTATGGTGGAAACCGCCGCCGGCGGAAAGTCGGTTCTTTTTGTCGGCACCAAGAAACAGGCCAAGGAAGCCATATACGAAGAGGCCAACCGCTGCGAGATGTTCTACGTCCACAACCGTTGGCTGGGCGGCATGATGACCAACTTTCAAACCATCCGCAAAAGCATCGATCGGCTCAACTACCTCAACACCATCCACAACGACGGCTCCATCAACCTATTCCCCAAGAAGGAACGCATTCAGCTCGGCAAAGACCGGGAAAAACTGGACGGGAACCTGGGAGGTATTCGCAGCATGGAGCGCCTGCCGGGGGCGATCTTCATCATCGATCCCAAGAACGAGGCGATAGCCGTGCATGAAGGCCGTCGGCTGAAGATCCCCATCGTTGCTGTGGTCGACACGAACTGCGATCCGGATGAAATCGACTTTCCTATCCCAGGGAACGACGACGCAATCCGCGCGATTCGCCTCTTGACCTCCCGGATGGCGGATGCCTGTATCGAGGGCAAGCAGAAATGGGGCGAACGCATGCAGGCGGATGCCGACAAGATGTCGGAGGAGCAGCCCCAGCCGTTGAGCGCCGCGGCGGATCTGAAGCCGGGTGAGCGCAAGGTGATTTCCGAAGGCGGCCAGGGCCCGGTGGTGGAAGTCATCCGGCGGTCCACGGCGGACGTCACGGCTGGAGAGGCCGAGGCCCCGTCCAGCCCTGACGACGACCAGACGACAGGGGAGGCATAATGGCTGAAATCGCTGCGAAGCTGGTGAAGGAGCTCCGGGAAAAAACCGGTGCGGGCATCATGGATTGCAAGGAGGCCTTGGCAGCCTCCGACGGGGACATGGCCAAGGCAGTGGAAGTCCTGCGCAAGAAGGGGCTGGCCACAGCTCAGAAACGTGCCGGACGCGCCACGAGCGAAGGCACCATCGCCGCTTACATTCACATGGGCGGCAAGCTGGGAGTCATGGTTGAAGTCAACTCCGAGACCGATTTCGTGGCCAAGAACGAACAGTTCCAGGAGTTCGCCAAGAATATCGCGATGCACATCGCCGCCTCCAATCCTTTGGGAATCCGACCCGAGGATGTGCCTGCCGAAATCATCGCCAAAGAGCGGGAGATTTACGCCGCCCAGGCCAAGGAGACGGGTAAACCGGAAAAGGTCATCGAGAAGATCGTCGAAGGCAAGCTCAAGAAATTTTACCAGGACAGCTGCCTGCTACATCAGGCCTACGTGCGCAACCCCGACATCACGGTAGGCGATCTGCTCAACGATCTCATTGCCAAAATCGGTGAGAACATCAGTATTAAACGTTTTGTCCGCTTTCAAGTTGGGGAGTAGACGGCTGTGTACAAGCCTCAGCACAAGCGCGTGGTGATCAAGATCAGCGGCGAAGCCCTCATGGGCAACCAGGAGTTTGGCATCAGTCCGGACATGATCCGGTACGTGGCCGAGGAGATCCGCTCCATCGTGGAAATCGGCGTGCAAGCCGCCATCGTTGTAGGTGGCGGTAACATCTTCCGGGGAATCGCCGCCAGCTCTTACGGAATGGACCGCACCTCGGCAGACCACATGGGGATGCTCGCCACGGTCATCAACAGCTTGGCGTTGCAGGATGCCTTGGAGAAACAGGGAATCCAGACCCGGGTCCAGACCGCCATCGGAATGCACCAGGTGGCGGAGCCGTATATCGTGCGCCGGGCCATTCGCCATCTGGAAAAGGGACGTGCGGTCATATTTGCCGCCGGTACCGGCAATCCCTATTTCACTACGGACACGGCAGCCGTGCTGCGCGGCCAGGAGATCCACGCGGAACTGCTGCTCAAGGCCACCAAGGTGGATGGCGTTTATGATTCAGACCCAGTCCAGAACAAGGGCGCGAAGCTGCTGAAACGGGTGAACTACATGGAGGTGCTGGAACGGCAGCTCAAGGTGATGGACATGACGGCCATTTCGCTGGCCATGGACAACGATCTGCCGCTCGCCGTATTCAAGCTGAAGACCAAGGGCAATATCCGCCGGGTGGTCTGCGGCGAGGAAGTGGGCACCCGGATCAATAGTTGAGTCGAACCCTGCCGCAGAGCCGAGGGCGTCGGATGGCCGAACGTTTCCGATCCGCCGATGGAAGCCAGCCAGCTTCGGCGCCTGATCGATGGCCCTACCTACCGCGCGCGGAGATCTGCCGATCGAGTGATGGAGGAGAACCTTATGATCGATTCTATTTACCAGGACACCCGGGAGAACATGGAGAAGGCGCTCGCCGTCCTGAAGAAAGAGCTCAAGCGCGTTCGCACCGGACGTGCCTCCCTGTCGCTTCTGGACGGGATCAAAGTCGACTACTACGGCACGCTGACGCCTATCAACCAACTGGCCACGCTGGCGGTGCCCGAGAGCCGTTTAATCACCATCCAGCCATGGGATGCCACCGTGATCAAGGAGATCGAAAAGGCCATCCTGAGATCCGACCTCGGCCTCACTCCGTCCAGCGACGGTAAAATCGTGCGGATCGCCGTGCCGCCGCTGACCGAGCAGCGCCGCAAGGAACTCGTCAAGGTCGTGCACAAGATTTGCGAGGAGTACAAGGTGTCGGTCCGCAACATCCGCCGTGATAGCAACGAATTGGTCAAGGATCTGAAAAAGGAAGGCCAGATATCAGAGGACGACGCCTTCGCATCCCAGGACAAGATCCAGAAAATCACCGACGAGCATATCCGCTTGATCGATGAGTCCTACAAAGAAAAAGAGAAAGAGATCCTTGAGTTCTAATTCGCCTTCCACCGGTCCCGGCGCGGGCGCGTCGGGCGAGCTGCCCGCTCATGTGGCCATCATCATGGACGGCAACGGGCGCTGGGCCAAACAGCGGCTGATGTCCCGCATGAAGGGACACGAGAAAGGCGCAGAAGCGGTGCGGACGGCGGTGCGCACCTGTCGCGAACTGGGGATTGGCTTTCTAACTCTTTATGCTTTTTCCACAGAGAACTGGCTGAGGCCGCGAGCCGAAGTGGAAGCCCTGATGGGGCTTTTGCGTCGCTTTCTGAAAACCGAATTGCAGGAATTGCTCCAGAACGGAATCCGGTTGCATGTGATCGGTCAGTGGGAGCGTCTCCCGAAGGATCTCCAGGGAGCTTTGACCGAAGCCATGAAGAGCACCCGGAATAACGCAGCCCTTCATCTCAACCTGGCCCTGAGCTATGGCGGGCGTGACGAGATCACCCGTGCCGCCCAAGCGCTGGCGGCCTTGGTGCGGGATGGTCGCCTGCGACCCGAGGACATCACCGAGGAGATGCTGTCTGCGCATTTGGACACGCACGGAACCCCCGATCCCGATCTCCTGATCCGGACCGGCGGAGACATGCGGATCAGCAATTTCCTGCTATGGCAGATCGCTTATACGGAGATTTACGTCACTCCCACACTCTGGCCGGATTTCAGCCGTGAGCAGTTTCTGCAGATCCTCGACGACTTTAAGAGTCGGGAACGCCGCTTTGGGCGCGTTTGACCGGCCATAGCGAGCGCGCGCCCCGTTGCTGGCAGCGGGATCGGCGAGCAACCCAAAACCAGTTTACCAATTTGACCGGGAAGACCCTTCCGCTTGCGGCGGAAATCTTCAATTTCGGCCCTACCGAGGCGAAGGACAGCCATGACAGCGGGCAACACGGGCCAGGCCCACCTCAAGCGCTGGATTACAGGCCTGCTCGCCCTGCCGGTGCTGATTGCATGCGTGATCGCAGGCGGGGCGGCGTTCTCCCTGCTGGTGGGGGCGGCCGGTGTCGCATGTCTGTGGGAATATTTTCGCATCGTTACCCCTCCCGGCCGTCGGATGCATTTGCAGCCCATGCTTCTGGTGGGATATCTCGCAAGCCTGGCGCTGATCCTATGTGCGCATACCGGCCGGGCGGAGATGATCCTGGCTGTGTTGAGCATCAATCTGGTGGTCTGCGGTTTGCTGTCTCTGCTGCGATTCGCGACCGACCGAGCCGTGCTGGACGGAGTCGCGCGACAAATTCAGGGGATCTGCTACATCCCGTTATCTCTGTCTCTGCTGGTCCTATTGCGGTCGGCACCCGGCGGAACGGTATGGATCTTCCTGCTGTGCGCCATCATTTTCGCCGGCGACACGGCTGCATTCTATGGAGGTACCCTTTGGGGCCGGCACAAGCTCAGCCCGGCCATCAGCCCCGGGAAGACCGTCGAAGGCGCCATAGCGGGACTGGGCGCCAACTTAGCGGTCGGTGCCGCGGGCAAGTTTATTCTTCAACCGGACGCTGGGTGGGCCGCATGCCTGATTTTCTCCGCGGCGGTCGGGCTGGCAGGACAGGTGGGCGATCTTTTCGAGTCCGAACTGAAGCGGGCAGCAAACATCAAGGATTCGGGCGGACTCCTGCCCGGGCATGGAGGCATTCTGGATCGCATCGATGCGCTGCTGTTTGCCGCCCCGGTGGCGTTCGGGTTGAGGCTGGTTATCGGGTGACCTTCCGGTCGGCCGCAGCCGACTTTCCATGACGAGGCCTATGAAGCGGCTTTCCATATTGGGGTCCACCGGCTCCATCGGTCGCAGCGCCCTCAGGATCGTTCAGATGTTTCCTGAACGGTTCTGCGTAAAGGCCCTTGCGGCCAAAGGCAACCTGGTGCTCTTGGCCGAGCAGATTCGAACCTTCCAGCCCGAGGTCGCCGCCGTCTTCGACGAGGACCGCGCTCGCGAATTGAAATCCCGCCTGCCCGGAAGTTGCCGTACCCGGATCCTGCATGGGGAAAGCGGTTACGCGGCGGCCGCGGCCTGGGAGACGGCCGATATGGCTCTCATAGCGGTCGTCGGTGCCGCGGGACTGAGACCGACCCTATCCGCGATCGCCGCGGGCAAAGCCATCGCCTTGGCCAACAAGGAGACTCTCGTCATTGCCGGCGCCGTGGTGATGACGAGGGCGGCCGAACGAGGGGTTTCGATCCTGCCGGTGGACAGCGAACACAGTGCCATTTTCCAGTGCCTGCAGGGTCAGCGCCGAGAGGATGTGGACCGAATCCTGCTCACTGCCTCCGGGGGGCCGTTTCTTGACCGTCCGGCCGAGGCGTTCGCAGACATCACACCGGCCGAAGCGCTCCGGCATCCGAACTGGGCCATGGGCGCCAAGATCACCGTGGATTCCGCCACCCTGATGAACAAAGGGCTTGAGGTCCTGGAAGCCAAGTGGCTTTTTGGCGTTTCACACGAGCTCATTCGAGTCGTGGTGCATCCCCAGAGCGTGGTTCATTCCATGGTTGCTTTTCGGGATGGGGCGGTGATAGCCCAATTGGGGATTCCGGATATGAAGGCGGCCATTGCCTACGCCTTGTCCTATCCCGAGCGGCTGGCCCTGGGGCAGCCGCTTCCGGATTTCTCCGGAGGCTGTGATCTGACGTTCAGGGATCCGGATATTGAGAAATTTCCCTGCCTGGGACTGGCGTACGAGGCCTGCCGGCAAGGCGGCACCCTGCCGGCCGTTCTCAATGCCGCTAACGAGGTGGCGGTGAATGCGTTCCTGGAAAATCGAATCGGGTTCGCCGCCATTGCACCCATCATCAGCCGGACGATGGCGTCTCACACGGCCGTGGCCGATCCTGCGCTGGAGGACATCATCGGGGCTGATGGCTGGGCGCGTGAAAAGGCGGCCGAGCTGGTTTCGTGACATACCAACCGCGCGCTTTGCACCGGGTTACGAGCGCAATTTTAGAAGCGCCGGCAAAATTTGACGCTCCGGTTCCGTCTTTTTTTAGCCCTTGACCGCCTTATCGTTTGGGCTTTATACACATGCGAGGCGGTGCCGGCGCAATCATGAAAGGGTGGGTTCCGCACGATTATGAGCACGAGTGTCTTTGCCTTCTTGATTGTCCTCGGAATTCTGATCTTCTTCCACGAATTCGGCCATTTTCTGATCGCCCGCCTGTTCCGGGTCGGGGTTGAAAAATTTTCCCTCGGCTTCGGACCGCGGCTGCTCGGGAAAAAAATAGGCATTACCGACTATCGCCTGTCGCTGGTCCCCCTGGGAGGCTATGTGAAGATGGTGGGGGAAGAGCCGGACGAGGACCTAGACCCTGAACTCATTCCCATCTCATTTACCCACAAGCACGTCCTGAAGCGGATCCTGATTGTCTTCGCAGGGCCGTTTTTCAACGTTCTGCTGGCGGTGCTGATTTTTTGGATCATTGCCTTTTCATCGGGGATCATGATCCTCAAGCCGTCGGTCGGCTCCGTTAAGGACGGATCCCCGGCCTCGCTCGCCGGATTCAAGCCGGGAGACCTGGTTACCGCCATTAACGGAATTACCGTTGAGACCTGGGAGGCGATGGCCGACCGCATCACCCACAGCAATGGCAAGCCCCTTGAAATCACCGTCGATCGCCCCGGAGGAACCGTTGTGTTGCAGGCCACCCCCGAGTTGGTCAAGTCGAAGAATCTTCTGGGAGAAGATATCAAGCGCTACGTGATCGGCATCGGTACTGCGGGCGAAACCATCTCTCGGAAGCTCAACTTTTTTCAAGCGGCCAAGGAAAGCCTGCGCCAGACTTACAGTATTGTGGAGTTGATGGTGATGATCGTGGTGAAGCTCATCACCGGCAGTATATCCATCGACACCGTCGGCGGGCCAATCATGATCGCCCAGATGGCCGGCGATCAGGCCAAGGCCGGTATCAGCAGCCTGTTTCAATTCATTGCAGTCATCAGCGTCAACCTGGCGGTCATCAACCTGCTGCCGATCCCGATCCTGGATGGCGGGCATCTGTTGTTCTTCGGCATTGAAGCTCTCAAGGGCCGTCCGGTGAACTTCAAGGTGCGCGAGATCGCCCAGCAGGTCGGCATGGTCATCCTGATCATGCTGATGATCCTGGTGTTTTACAACGACATTACCAGGCTGTTCTTCAGCTCCTGACGGTTGGGAAGGTAGCCATGCCCGCAAGACTGGAAATCGCCCTCCAGGACCATCTGATCGATCCTGAAGGCGAAGGCATTCGCAAGAAGGCCAAAGCGTATTTCGGCATCGACGTGGCGCGCATCCGCACGGTGAAGGTTCTGACCATCGATGCCGGTCTCGGAGCGGATCAGCTCGCCCGCATCCAGAATGAAATCTTCACCAACCCGGTCACTGAGCTCTCCTCTTACCGTCCCCTGGGGTTGGAGTGCGACTGGATCATCTGGATCGGTTTCCGGCCGGGGGTGCGGGACAACCCGGGTGCCACGGCCGTCGAAGCGATCGAGGACCTTCTCGGTATGCGCTTCCAGGCGGGCGAGGCGGTATACACCTCCAAGCGCTTCTGCCTCAGCGGAAAAGGTCTTGGCCGGAGAGATATTCAGCGGATCGCCGGGGAGCTGCTTGCCAACGACATCATCCAGCAGTGGCGGATCTGGTCCGCCCAGGAGTGGGATTCCGAAGAAGGGATCGGTCTCATCATACCGAAAGTGCGGCTGGACCACGCCCCGACGGTCACCGTGATCCCCATCGACAGCGATGCCACGTTGAAGCGCATCAGCGACGAACGCAACCTCGCGCTCAACCCCAAGGACATTCCCGTGATCCGGGCGTACTTCTCCGACCCCGGCGTGCGGGCTGCTCGGGCCACCGTGGGCCTGGCCGACCCGACGGATGTCGAGCTGGAGTACATTTCCCAGGGCCGCAGCGATCATTGCAACCATAACAGCTTCCGGGGACTTTTCCGCTATCGGGACTTGGACGCCGGCCGGAGTGAAACAGTCGACAACCTCTTCAAAACCTGCATCGAGGCCCCGACCCTCAAACTGGCAGGGCAAAAGCCTTGGGTTGTATCGGTACTGTGGGACAACGCCGGCGCCGGCCGCCTGGACGATGAGCATTTTTATGTCATCACCGGCGAGACCCACAACTCCCCCTCCAACATGGAAGCCTATGGCGGAGCCATCACCGGAATCGTGGGAGTCTACCGGGATCCCCTGGGGACCGGCAAGGGCTCCAAGCTCATCATGGGCAGCTACGGATTCTGTGTCGGCCACCGGGATTACGCCGGGGCGTTGAAGCCCAGGCTGCACCCCCGGCGTCTTCTGGACGGAGTGATCGAGGGTGTCCGCGACGGGGGCAACAAGAGCGGCATCCCCACCGCGTTCGGCCAGGTGTTGTTTCATCCGGGCTATATGGGCAAGTGCCTGGTGTTCGTGACGGCGGTCGGCATCATGCCCGCCCGCATCAACGGCCAGCCCGCCGAACAGAAACGGACGACCCGCGGAGACCTTCTGATCATGTGCGGCGGCCGGGTCGGCAAGGACGGCATCCATGGCGTCACCGCTTCCTCGGAGGTGTTCTCCGAGCACACACCCGCCGGCCACGTTCAAATCGGCGACCCTTACACCCAGAAAAAAATGCACGACTTTCTGCTGGAGGCCCGCGACGCCGGCCTGATCCAATTTATCACCGACAACGGCGGCGGTGGGCTTTCCTCATCGGTTGGGGAATCCGCCCGGTTTTCCAACGGGGCCGAAGTGGCGCTGGAGAAGGTCCCGTTGAAATACGACGGCCTCGACCAATGGGAGATCTGGGTCTCCGAATCGCAGGAGCGCATGACGGTGGCGATCCGGCCGCAGGACCGCGAGCGGTTCATGGCGCTGTCCCGTCAGCATGCCGTCGAGAGCACCGTGATCGGCCGCTACACCGACACCGGGAAACTGCACATCACCTACGATGGGAAGACCTGCGCTTACGTGGATATGGATTTCTTGCAATCGGGGTTCCCGCAGTGGGAGTTCGAGGCCGAATGGACATCCCCACAGCGGCGGGGGTTGTTCGAGCCGGTGCTCAAATGCCCCACGGACATGAACCGGCTGATCCTGGACATGCTGGAGCGCCCCAACATCTGCTCCACGGAATGGATTATCCGGCAATACGACCATGAAGTTCAGGGCACCAGCGTCATCAAGCCCCTGACCGGAGCCGATCGGGACGTGAACAGCGACGCCGCCGTCATGCGGCCTGTCCTGGGATCCATGCGCGGGCTCGCCTTCGCCCAGGCGCTGCTGCCGATGTATTCGGCGATCGATGCCTACCCCATGGTCGCCTGCAGCATCGATGAGGCCGTGCGCCGGGTTCTGGCCGTGGGCGGAGATTTCGAGCACATCGGAGGGGTAGACAATTTCTGCTGGCCCAACATCCAGTTTCACCCCGAGAGCAACCCCGACGGCAAATTCAAAGCCGCCCAACTGGTGCGCGCCTGCTGGGCTCTGCGGGATATGTGCCTCGCCTACGGGATCCCCCTGCTGTCGGGCAAGGACAGCATGTACGTGGACGGGCATCTGCCGGGCCGTTACGGGGAAATCCACAAGGTGTCCGCCCTGGAGACCATGCAGTTTTCGGTGATTTCGGTTGTGCCGGACGTCAGCCGCTGCGTCACCCTGGACAGCAAGGTGGCCGGCGACCTGGTTTACGCGGTCGGCCTCACCCGCGATGAGTTGGGCGGCTCGGAGTATTACGCCCACCTGGGTTATGTCGGATTGAATGTGCCGCAGGTGCTCAGTACCGATTTCATCCCTTTTTACCGGGCCCTGAACCGCGCCGTGAACAAGGGCTGCGTGGCCTCCGCCCACGGCATCTACCGCGGCGGTCTGGGAATCCATCTCGCCATGGTGGCCATGGGCGGCAACCTCGGCTTGCAGGTGAATGCCGGCCAGATCCCGCGTGAAAGAGCGGACCGCAACGACATCCTGCTGTTTTCCGAGTCGGCCGGCCGCTTTGTCGTCACGGTCGACCCGCACCGGCGGCGCGAATTCGAGTCCGAATTCGAAGGCCTGCCCTGTGCCTGCATCGGGACCGTAACGGCGGAGCCCGTGGTCAGGGTGGAGGGGTTGAGCGGCGAGCCGCTGGTATCTCTCACGGTTTCCGATTTGAAGGCTTCCTGGAAACGGCCCTTCGGACAACTGATCTAGCGCCTTGGGGGCGAGATTCTGTACGGTAGATGGACGAAACTGAACTTCTGGCGAACTCATCAGAGGTGATGGAATGGCAAAGATCAATGCCCTCGTCCTTACGGGATACGGGCTCAATTGTGATTACGAGACGGCGTACGCGCTCGAGGTGGCCGGCGCCGCAGCCCGTCGAATCCACATCAACTCCGTCATCGATGGATCCGTGCGCCTCGAAGATCAGCACATTCTTGTTTTCATCGGCGGATTCGGCTGGGGTGACGACCACGGTGCCGGGGTAATTCAGGCGGTTCGGTTTAAGACCAATCTGGGACAACGCCTTCTCGAATTCGTCGAGCGGGGCCGACTGGTTATCGGCATATGCAATGGATTCCAGGCGCTGGTGAACCTTGGGCTTCTGCCGGGCTTTGACGGCGACTACCGCTCCCGTTCGGTGGCTCTGATCGCCAATGAGTGCGGAAACTTCCGCGATCAATGGGTTCGGTTGGTGATCAACCCCCAGTCCCCCTGCATTTTCATGAAAGGGATCCATTATGCGGATTTTCCCGTGCGCCACGGGGAAGGCAAGCTTTACGGGGACCATCGGGTCATCCAGCGGCTCAAGCAGGAAAACCAGATTGTCCTGCGCTATGCGCTTCCGGACGGAAGGCCTGCGGACGGCCGCTTCCCTTACAATCCCAACGGCTCGGTGGAAGATATCGCGGGAATATGCGATCCGACCGGCCGCATATTTGGCCTGATGCCTCACCCCGAGGCATATAACGAGTGGACGAACCACCCCGACTGGTTGCGGCAGCGCGAAACCGAGAGACGACAAGGCAAGCCTTTCGGCGTAGGTCCCACCGTCGGCCTCCAAGTCTTTCAAAATGCAGTGGCCTATATGCAAGCCGCGTGAAGGAGGCGGTCGCTTCCCAACATCCTCCGGAAGAGCGGTTTCGTTCGTGGATTTCAAATTTCACTTTCGTAATATGCCTATCCCCTGAGCACTGTTATTCTTGATCTCGCTATCAATATCCCGCGGGCTGAAGGCCGTCTCTCCCATTAAATTTTTTTATAAAGGTCTTAATCGAATTAATACGAAAATCGGTCGTAATAGCTCTGAATCAACTGGAATCATATTGTCGGGCGACGTCGCAAATACCTTAAAATTATATAAAATTTTTTGAAACGATCCTAGCGGCCAGCTCTTTCGGCGATTGCATCCCGGCTGGCCTGCGTCGATCTTTACGCGAAAGTATAATTATTTAAATTGGTTGAATTAATATGCTTTCGGTTTGCACTGCCGCTCGATCACCCGCCCATCCGCTTTCCTCCCTTTCGCCTGATTATCCATTAATCATAAAATATACTGATTTTAAGATGTTGTCGTAATTACGGGGTTCTCGTACCATCACTGCAGCCTCGCTCCAGGCGCCCGGCAAGACGGTGTGGCACAAGTTTTGAGGAAGATGACTCTGAATTCTAGCAGGGGGGTGTCTATACATGCGCCGCGATTCCGGGTTTACGGCTTTTGAGGTGGCCATCACGCTGGCGATTATCGCTGTTCTGGCAACCACCGTGATGCCGTCGTTTCTACAATGGCTTCAAGCCCACCGGTTGAGAGGCGCCGCCATCAACCTGATGGCGGATCTGGAAATGGCCAAGGTCCGTGCCATACGGGAAGGTTCGTTCGTGGCCATCCAGTTGGCGGGGGATAATTATTCCGTGTTCCTCGACAACGGCGATGGCGGCGGAACGGCCGGGGATATGATCCGCAACGGAACCGAGAGCTTTGTCCAATATCGCAAGCTGCCGGCGGGGGTCCAGCTCGTGCTGGGCGACACGATCCCTTCGGGTATGGATCGCCTGCGGTTCAATAGCCGCGGCCTGGCGCCCGATCTGGCCGCCGAGGCATCCATTCCCCTGGCGAACAGTGCGGGCCGCAAGGAGGTCCGAGTCAACCGTCTGGGCAGCATGAGGACCCAGTAGACGCAAGGAATCCATACTATGAGCCCTACCGTTTTCAACCATAAGGATCACAAGGGTTTTTCATTCATCGAGCTGTTGATTGCCATGGCGATACTGTCGATGGGAATGTTGGCCGCCGTCTCCATGCATTTCGGCTCAGCGCGCAACAACACCAAGGGGAACATCTAACCCAGGCCAATATGCTGGCCAAGGCCCAGCTTGAAAATCTTAAGAACCAGGATGTCGATCTTCTGGCCGCTGGTGGCCCTTATCAGGATCCCAACAACCCCGTCAATGCGAACGGACAGCCGGGAGGCATCTACAACCGCAGTTGGACCATCGATAACCTTGGAACCGGAGCCCGCCGCATCACGGTAACCGTGCAGTGGAACCGCAGGGGCGCACCGGGCAGCGTAGTGATTTCATCGAACACCAAAGGAAGCGGTGTATGACCATGAGACCCTCTTCAATCATCGCGGTCCGAAACAGCTCCAGTTCCCGGCGCCTCTCCTGTGCCGGGTTCTCAATCGTGGAAATGCTGCTTGTTTTAGGGGCGATGGCCATCATGTTCGGCGCCATCTACTCGGGGTTCGAAAGGCTCAATCGGTCCTATACCGCAGAGAACGTCAAGGCCGGCACCCAGCAAAGCGCGCGCATCGGCGTGGAGATGATGGTTCAGGACATACGGCTTGCCGGGCTTAATCCCCTGGGCACGGCCGGCGCCGGCATCGTGGCTGCCACTCCGACGAGCCTGCAGTTTACCGCGGACAGCAACTTCGACGGCGATCTCGATGATCCGTTTGAAAACATCACCTACGCCTTGAACGGAACCCGACTCGAGCAGACCAACCACCTCGGCACCGAGGTGCTCCTGGAAAACGTTAGCAATCTGACCTTTTCCTATATAGACGAAACCGGGGCCAGCATCCCCACGGCCCAATTGGCAGCCCGCCTGGCGGACATCCGTACGGTCGGCATCGCCCTGACCGTCAGCCGCCCGGCCGGGCGCAACCAACAGGTATCCCGGACCTACTCCACCCAGGTCCGGTGCCGTAACATGTGAGAAAGGCATAACGGCGTCATGATGACCACCGCCCGGCGCATCCTTGAAAACGAACACGGATTCATGCTCGGTGCATCGATCTTGATTTCAGCCATCCTTCTGCTGGCAGGGGTCCTGGCTCTCTGGACCTCGACCACCGAGATGCATGTCGTCCGCAACGAGAACGATCTGACGCGAGAGTTCTATACATCCGAAGGCGGCGTGATTGACGCCCTGGAGAATTACGACACCGGATCGACCACCGCCGGAGGGGTCGGAGCCACCAACTGGCTGACCGATCAGTTTCTTCTGGACGGTCCGGGCATCGCCTTCCACCGATTCTTTTCGGTGGATAAAAACGGCCAAACCGTCGCTGAAGTAAGGGTGCGTTGCGTTCGAAACACGTCCGATCCCATCGATTTCAACTCGGGCCGTGCATCTGCCGAGGCCAATGCGGCCGCGGATGCAGCGGCCAACAGCCTGCCCCTCCAGCAGCATGTGTCAGCGCCTCCGGAAGGTTCGGGTTTCAGCTTGAAATATTTCGAGGTGCGCCGCTACGGCATTACCGCCACCTCGACCAGCGGCAACACCCGGATCCAGGTTGGGGCTTATAAGGTTTTCAATAAATATTAGACTTTCATGGTTTGCCGTTTGCGAAAAGGAGGCTTCGGCATGAAACGATACCTGGCTTTCACCCTAGTGATGATTCTCGGCGGCGCCGTTCATCTGCGGGCGGACGACACCGAGATCTACGGAACGGTCGCCAACCCCTCGCTCCAGCCGAACGTCATGATCCTCTTCGACACTTCTCTAAGCATGGATACAGAAGATGTACCAGGCGACCCATACGAGCCGGCTATATCTTACACCTGTGCCGGCTGCACCTACTTGGCGAATGCCGTCTACTACCGCTACTGGAACGACCATACCCACCAGTATGAATGGCGCCTCTTCACCAACAACGTAAACAACCTCGGCTGTAGCAGCATCAAGGACAGCTTGCTGACGATCGGCTACGCCCAAGGCAACATTCGCTCATCTGCGCCATTTGCCTGCGGCGGCTCCAACGAATATCGGCTGCGCCTCGGCAACTACTTGAACTACGATGCATCCGGGTTGGGCACGCCCAGGAAGCGGATCAGCGTGGCGCAGGATGTCTTGACCGACCTCATCGCCAGCACCGAGGACGTCCGCTTTGGGATGTTTGTGTTTAACAGCAACTACCAAGGCGGACATCTCACAGCGGCCTGCGGCACCGACAAGACGACGCTGCTCAATGCGGTTGCCAACGCTTCACCGAACGGCTATACGCCCCTGGCTGAAACTCTGGCTGAAATCGGGCTGTATTTCGCCGGAAAGCCTAGCTGGTTCAATACGGGCGGGTTCCCGGCTGGGAGCTACACTTCAGGGCATTATGTCTCCCCGATGCAGGAGCGCTGCCAGAAGAACTACGTCATCATCATGACCGACGGCGAGCCTACCGAGGATAGGGACCACCGGCTGTACGACACGGCCTACATCAACGGGGATTTCATCGGCGACCAGGACGGCGACCAGACCCCCTGCGATCCGACCAACCACCGGGAGTACTGGAACCCGACCAATGGCTGCCAGGCCTACCCCACGAACGGGTCGGACTACCTGGACGACGTCGCCCGTTACCTTTACCAGAAGGACTGCAACCCGACGATGGGTGACGGGACCTCGTTCGATAAGCAGAACATCACTACCTTCACGATCGGCTTCAAGACCAGCCAGTCGCTGCTTCAGCGGACGGCCGCCGCGGGAGGAGGGGAGTACTTCACAGCCGACAACTATTCCCAGCTGAAAGAGGCTTTCGACCAAATCATGTCCAGCATCGTCGCGAAAAACGCCTGCTACGTGGCGCCGGTGGTGCCCATCAGCCGTATGAACCGGGTGTATGCCGGAGACAAGATTTACCTGGGCTTCTTCAAGCCCCAGCAGAACGGCCGGTGGATCGGGAACATCAAGCGCTACGCACTTCGGAACGACGGCACCTTGATCGACGCCGCGGGCATGCCAGCAACGACCCCCGACGGCCTTATCAAGGAAAACGCCCTTTCCTGGTGGACCTCCCTGGGCAGCGACGGCCCGGCGGTGGAAAAGGGCGGGGCGGCCGAGGCCCTGAGCCTGCAGGTCGAGTCGGGGGCGACCCGCAATGTCTACACGTACACCGGGACTCAGGCGCTGCTGACCGATGCGTCCAACCTCTTCGTGACCACCAACACGGCCATCACCAACGCCATGCTCAATGTGGCCAACGACACGGCTCGCCAAAACCTCTTCACCAGCGTTCGCACCGGGGAGTTCGGCGACATCATCCATTCCGAGCCGGCGGTGGTCACCTATGACACCAAGACCGTGATTTACGTGGGGGCCAACGACGGCCTGCTGCACGCCGTGGACGATGACACCGGCCAGGAGCTGTGGAGCTTCGTCCCGCCGGACCAGCTCGGCCGGCTCTGGCGTCTCGGTGACGCCGACCACGACTACTTTGTTGACGGCTCGCCCACAGTCTTCTACGGCACCAGTCAGAAGATCCTCGTCGTCGGCTCACGCCGGGGAGGGGAGTCCTATACGGCTCTGGACATCACCAACTACAGTGCCCCACGCTACCTTTACACCATTGGCCCCGGTATCCTCGGTCCATCGCCCAGCAATTACGAACACCTGGGACAGTCCTGGTCCCGGCCTGACAAGGTCACCGTGGCCACCGGGTCCACCGTGACCACGAGCGGCTGCGGCGTGAACATTGCGGTCAGCACCGCCGACGTGTTTCTCTTGGCCGGCGGCTATGACACCAATGAGGATAACGATCCACCGACCTCAGCGGACAGCGTCGGCCGGGCGGTGTTCGGCTTGAACATGACTTCGGGTGCGCTCCTCAGCAACCTCAAATTCAGCCCGGCCACCCATCCTTCGCTGGGGTTGACCCACTCCATCGTGGATGTTGCCGGTTTTGACCATGACGGCGACGGCATCGTCAGCCGGATCTATTTCGGCGATCTGGGCGGGGCCATGTTCGCCCTGAAAGACGACCAGGTCCAGACCTACACGGTGTGCGGCCAGCCCGTCACTAGGAACGTGGTGGACGGCGTGTGGTCGGGGATGAAGCTGTTCCAGGCTCCCCTATCCAACGGCAAGAAACTCAAGATTCTCTATGCACCGGATGCGGTGGCCGAGAAATATCCACCCGACGCCCACGGCGAATACATCTTTTTCGGCACCGGCGACCGGGAAAACCCGGATGATACATCGGTGGTCAACCGGTTCTATGCCGTCAAGAACGATTGGACGGCGACCAGCCCGCTCACGGAGGCGGATCTTGTGGATGTCACCAGCGATCTCATTCAGCTTGGCACCGCCGACGAAAAGGCTCAGGTAAAAGCCGCCTTGGATGCGGGCAAGGGATGGTACATTTGTTTCGAAAACTCAGGGGAAAAAGTGGTTGCAGCCCCTCGCGTGTATGGGGGCGTCGTCTACTTCACGACCTACACACCGTCTGACAACTCCGGCGTGATTGAGGGTGACCCGTGCGCGGCGTCTACCGTGCGGGGGGTATCCAGGCTGTATGCCCTCAATTACAAGACAGGCGCCTCTACTCACGAGTTCAGCTCGACGACCGAGACCGATCATTCCGGCAACTCCGTGAGTCTCGGCAAACTGGATCGATCGCTCGCCGTCGGAACCGCGATCCCGTCTGCACCGGTCATCGCCATCCTGGGCGGCGGGGCGCGCCTGTTCATCGGCGTCGAAGGCGGCATCGTCAGCCTGCCGACCATCGCCATTCAGGACATGCACCGATACTACTGGAACCAGATCTTCTGATGCAAAGGAGAGTTTCCATGATCACTAAGACTGCATCGTGGCGCATCTTCGCACTTGCGTTTCTGGTTGCCCACGGCTTGCTGGCGACTGAGGTGGAGTCTGCTGACCCGGGATCCCCAGCGAGCCAGAACATGGTGAGAAGGATTGACTTCAATGAATGTGAACCCGTCACGGTCCAGAGCAAAATAATGGAGGTCAGGCCCGACACGGGGGCGATCGTGGTAGTGGAACGGGAGCTCCGGGATGTGGATGTCGAAAGCGGAGATCAGAGGATCAGGACGTCCTATTTGAACCGGGAAGGCAAGCCGGAATCCCGCGATTCGTTTCGCGCCGGTCAATACGTGCGGGTGGAAGGCGTCCTCCATCCCGACGGCTATATAGCAGCCTTCGTCGTGCAGGAGATTGAAAAGCCGGTCGAGACCAGGACGAAATATAAGCCTGTCGAACTGAGCAAGAAGAACTCTCGCAAGGCTCGGACAGGCGTCCACATCCAGTGAGTTGTCTGCCGGGCAGGGAACGGGCTTTTTATTCCGCTGATCGAAATAGCACCGGAGGTACTGAAGAATATGTCGCGGCTCCCTGCGGCCGGCATTCCGTACCTGTGATCTTGGATCGGGAGCGCTTGGAACAAAAAAAACCGCACCCCCGAATGGAGGCGCGGTTTTTTTTGAAGGGACTTACTGGATGTTAAGAGGCGTCCGCACCCGGGTCCCGGCGAAAAACTCCTTGTCCGAGTCCGTGATCAGGACGGTGGCATTGTTTTCCTCTACATGCAGGATGATCAACTCACCGTAATCGACGGCAGTGTAGACCTTCTTGGATTTAGCCGCCGTTCCGAAATTGTGTTCATCGCGATAATAGATGCTGTAGATCTGGCCCGGCTTGATGCCATGCATCCCGCCACGGTCTATAAAGGCAGTTTGGAATTCGGCGAACATGTCCTGGTGCTCTTCGGAAAAAATAATGGTGCCGTCGATCCCTGCCTGGCTCTTCTCAAGGCCGATGCGAGGGGAGCGCTTTTGGTAAGGCATCAACTTGTCGCCGATGCGGATCGGACGATACGATCTGACCACCCTGCCGACGGCGTATTCCGGCTCCGTCTGAAGAATTTCAACCAAACCGCACAGCAGGTGCTGGGTGCCGATGAGTTCTCTTGTATTCTGGTCGATAATCGGGTCAAAGGTCCGGAAAATGGTCATGAGCGCCCCTTTGGCAAGCGCTGCTTGGCCTTCGGGCTTGATGTACACGATGTCGTCCTGGGCGATCATCTCCCGGGCGGTCTCTCTGTTTTTGAAAATCACACCATCGGGAACGACCGGAACCTTGCGGATGAAGCCGACCTGGTCCATCGAAGCATAGTAGAATGATATGCCCTCCGGAGGTGTTTCAGCCGAAGCAGCTTTTTCTGGAGGCCTTACGCCTTTCAGGCGGGTAAGCCGGAGTTTCTGGCCCGGATAGATCAGATGAGGATTGGCAATAATCTCGCTGTTTTCCTGCCACAGTTCCGGCCAAACCCAAGGGGTTGTTGAAAAACGCCGGGAAAGGTCCCACAAGGTATCGCCTTTCTGTACTGTGTAGTAATAGCCGTTCTCGGTCTCGGTCAGTTGTCTGTCGGAGGCCCGACCAAGCCCGGTAAAGGCCAGGATCACTGCACAGATTAAGCTAACCCCGCACCCAAGCTGAACGATCGATTTTTGCTTCATGGAAGACTCCGCTCATTTTTTGGAATGGATGATTGGCGATGAACAGGGGACTGTCTTCATGGTGACGCCACCGATACCAAGCACCGTCCCCTTCGGCAGTAAAACGTTCTAAACAATAAAAGCAATATTTATGCCTAAGGCGCGATATCCTGTACTCGTTTTCTCAAAACCCGGCCTTTCGCAAAAAAACAGTGTGATTATGGATAGTTCCATCACTATCCCAATCACAAATTCATCAATAATGCCGGCAGAAAGACAAGCCCGTGTTGGCGATAAAAAAGCCCCGGTGACAAAACCATGTCACCAGGGCTTTCAGGATTTCGGATGCGCTGGCTCTTCAGCCGACGGGCAGGTTACATCATGCCGCCCATGCCGCCCATGCCACCCATGCCACCCATTCCGCCGCCGCCTCCGCCCGGCATGGGGTGGTCGGCCTTTTCTTCAGGCTTTTCAGCCACCATAGCCTCGGTGGTCAGCATGAGGCCGGCGACCGATGCTGCGTTCTGCAGAGCGAGCCGGACCACCTTGGTCGGGTCGATTACACCGGATTCCATCAGATCCTCAAACTCGTTCCTTTCGGCGTTATAGCCGAAAGCGCCCTTGTGGGATCTGACTTTTTCCATCACGACCGACCCCTCATAGCCGGCATTGTTGGCAATCTGACGCAATGGCTCCTCAATGGCCCGTGCCACCACCCTGATCCCCAGCTTTTGGTCGGATTTGACCTTCAGCTTTTCGAGGCCCTCCAGGCACCGCACGAGGGCCACGCCGCCTCCGGGCACAATCCCTTCCTCAACTGCTGCGCGGGTAGCGTTGAGCGCATCCTCGACGCGCGCCTTCTTTTCCTTCATCTCGGTTTCCGTGGCCGCGCCGACGTTGATGACCGCCACCCCGCCGATCAGCTTGGCGAGACGCTCCTGAAGCTTCTCGCGGTCGTAATCCGAAGTGGTCTCGTCGATCTGGGCGCGAATCTGTTTCACCCGGCCTTCCAGGGATTGGCGCGAACCGGCTCCGTCAACGATGGTGGTGTTATCTTTGTCAACCGTGATGCGCTTGGCACGGCCCAGATCCTGGGCCGTCACGTTTTCCAGCTTGATGCCGAGGTCCTCTGAAACCACCTGGCCGCCCGTCAAAACGGCAATGTCCTCCAACATGGCTTTGCGGCGGTCACCGAAGCCGGGCGCCTTCACGGCCACCACCTGCAGGGTGCCGCGCAGTTTGTTCACCACCAGGGTGGCCAGGGCCTCACCTTCGACATCCTCTGCGATCAGCAGAAGGGGTTTGCCCATCTTGGCGACCTTTTCCAGGATCGGGAGCAAGTCCTTCATGCTGCTGAGCTTCTTCTCGTTGATGAGAATGTAAGGATTGTCCAGCGAGCAGACCATTTTCTCGGGGTCCGTGATGAAGTAAGGCGAGAGATAGCCACGGTCAAACTGCATGCCTTCAACGACCTCGAGGGTGGTTTCCATGCCCTTGGCTTCTTCAACCGTTATGACGCCTTCCTTGCCGACCTTGTTCATGGCCTCGGCAATGATGTTGCCGATGGTTTCGTCGTTGTTGGCGGAGATGGTACCGACCTGGGCAATTTCGCGCTGGTCCTTGGTGGGCTTGCTCAAGGCCTTGAGGTCTTTCACAATCGCCTCGACGGCCTTGTCGATGCCGCGCTTGATGGCCATGGGATTGTTACCTGCCGCCACCAGCTTCTGGCCTTCTTCGTAGATCGACCGCGCCAGCACGGTAGCCGTGGTTGTCCCGTCACCGGCCATATCGCTGGTTTTACTCGCGACTTCCTTCACCATCTGGGCGCCCATGTTTTCAAACTTGTCTTCCAGCTCGATCTCTTTGGCAACCGTGACGCCGTCCTTGGTCACCGTTGGGGATCCCCAGGTCTTGTCGATCACCACGTTGCGGCCCTTCGGACCCAGGGTCACGGTCACCGCATCCGCGAGGGTTCTCACCCCGTTCAGCATTGCTTCACGGGCTTTCATGCTGTACTTGATGATTTTAGCAGCCATTTTTCGTCATCCTCCTTATTCGATTATGCCGAGTACATCGTCCTCGCGCAAAATGAGATAGTCTTCGCCTGAGATCTTAACCTCAGTGCCGGAATATTTTCCGAACAGAATACGGTCCCCTTTCTTGATTTCAAGAGCGACCCGTTTGCCATCTTCATTGATCTTGCCATTGCCGACCGCGACCACCTTACCCTCCGCCGGCTTCTCCTTGGCGGTGTCTGGAATAATGATGCCGCCCTTGGTGGTCTTTTCCTCCTCGATCCGTTGAACCAGGATACGATCCTGTAAAGGCTTTAGTTTCATCGCACGTGTTCTCCTTGTTCTCTCCTTGGTGTAGTAGATGCATTATGGGGTACTTGCCAATGGATGCTCATATGCCGAAGGTTATTTTCCTAAATTGATCTTGCGGAGCACTTGCTGACGTCACCTCCCTTCGTTCCGTCTGGTCTGGGTTCATTTTGCATGAATGGGTAACTGCAAATTGGTGTTGCAGTCAGTAGCAAAAAGCCGTTCGGCTTGATCTTTAGAATTTACGCGAATCGATGGCCAGGAAATGGGCGCCCGGTTATGAAGCAGACTCTTTGGGTCCGCTCGCATTTTCCTTTGATGGGCCTGAATCGGTTGGGGCGGATTCTGTCTTGTCGGGCTTGGATGACGACTTCTTGGATTTGTTGGCGTAATCAGTGACGTACCACCCCGAGCCTTTCAAATGAAATGTGCTCTGGGAAATAAGTTTGTGAAGCTTTCCGGAGCAGTGCCGACACTTCGAAAGTGGCTTATCCGAAAATTTCTGTATCGCCTCCTCGACGTTTCCGCACTTAGAGCATTGGTACTCGTAGATTGGCATGATGCGGGGCCTCCCGAACCTGACTATTCTCAATTTCAAGCGATCGCTAATATAGGCACGGAGGGGTATTTGTCAAGGATTGTTATCAATTTGTTCATAGACGACGCGCCAGTCCTCATAAAAGTGAAGCACAGCCGCTAGTCCGGGCAGTCTCACCCCCAGCAGGATCGCGTGGGTTTTTTCGTGCACTCGTTTTTCCTCAGCCAGACGCTCGTCGGGCGAGGCGTCGAATCCCTGGAGGAATCTGCTGAATCGCACGATGTGAATCAGTTCGTGGGTGAGAATGTAGAGCGAAAACGGAAGCAGCCTGAGATCGATGTTCTTTTGAAGCGCCGCCAATATGGCATGGTCTTGCAGACAAATCTTGTAAAAATCATAACTGGTTGAGCTGAGCGAGGCTTCCTTCGGCTGCCCGCGGTAACGAATAATCTGAGCGAAGGGGCCGTCGATAATTTCACCCGGCTCCAGTTCAGCCAGAGTCTTGACGTCATAAGTGGGTCGCAGCCACTCCCGGGTGGTCATTTTGTAATGGTTGCTCACCAATTCTTCAGCCATGCCCACGGCATGAGTGATGGTGTACAGTTGCTCCGGCTTGAAGATGGGTCTAAAATCCATACGGATGGCGAAGGGAAATGATTTAAACGGTTTTCGTCTTTAGTTATGATGTCAGGTTTCGACCGACGACTGAACGACTTCTGAATAGGCCGCCACCCATGCCGATGCTGGCGTTATCGTTAAGGGTACGGTGTCCATGCTGCCATTTCCGAGTTCCAACCGAAAGACTGCTGCCGTCGTTTGAACGGAGCCAGATTCTTCGAGCGGAGCCAGATTCTATGACGGCGGCCTGCAGGGTCGTCCGTTTGGACACCCGCACTATAGCACAGCTATAGAGCAGATTCCAGGTGCTTAAAAAATTGTGGACAATCGATGGTTATACGTGGTAATAAAAAACTTTACCTAATGAGGTGATTTCCGCCATGCCAACCGGACGCTGGGCACGAGGCTGTAGGTTCAATTTCGGAGCGCCGGAATAGTTTTCCGGTCCAAGGCCGAAAACCCAAGCCGCCCGGTGTAGGCGGTTGTTGACTTCCGGTCACAGCGAGCGCATGCGTGCCACGCTTTCGCAGGGGTTGCGCTTAAAACCCTGACTCGTTTTTGTCTTTTCGGAGTGTGGCGGAGCCTCAAAGCCGCTCGTTTCCCGGGCGGCCGTCGGCTTATGGGGTGAAGGGGGGTGAGTCATTGGGCAGCGTCATCAAGAAACGCAGAAAAAAAATGCGAAAACACAAGCATAAGAAATTGCTGGCCAAGACGAGGCACCAGCGAAGAAGTAAATAGGGCCGTTTCCAGACTAACTCCACTCAGCGCCGGCGGGCAACACTAAGCCGGCGCTGAGTTTTTTGACCTAAGCTATTTCGATTTGGCGGGAACGCCTTTGAAGTACTTGAGAAACTCCGAATCGGTCGACAGCAGCAGCGAGGCGTCTTTGCTGAGAGATTCGTTGTAGATTTCAAGCGTCTGGGTGAAGGCATAAAAGTCCGGATCGACCCCGTACGCGTCGGCGTAAATCTTGGCGGCTTCGGCGTCGGCCCGGCCCTTGATCTCCTGGGCGACGCGATACGCTTCGGAGGTGATCTGCTGCAGATCCCTCTCTTTCTGTCCCAGCACTTTCTGCGCCTCGCCTTTGCCCTCGGAGCGGAATTTTTCAGCAATCTGCTTGCGTTCGGCGATCATGCGGTCGTAGACCGATTTGCGAACTTCCTCCACATAGTTGATGCTCTTGATTTTGACGTCCACCAGCTCGATCCCGAACTGGGCGAGTTTGGGCTGCGCCTGCTCGAGAATGCCGTGGGTGATTTTCTCGCGTCCGATGGTGATGACGTAAAAGCTCTGCGGCTTTTTTTCCAGGTCTTCCAGGCCGATCTCCGTCGTGTCCAACTCCCGGTTGGATTTGCGCACTGCGTCGATGAGCTTGTGCGAGGTGATGAAGTTGCGCACGGCGGGGTCAATGATGTCGTTCAACCGGCTGACGGCATTGAACCGATTGTTGAGGGTCTGAAAAAATTTGACCGGATCGACGATTTTCCAACGGGCGAAGGCATCTACCCAGATGAAGGTCTTGTCCAAGGTCGGGATCTGGCCGGGATCCCCGTCCCATTCCTGAATGTTCTTGGGGAAAAAGTTGGCCTTTTCAATGAAGGGGATCTTAAAATGCAGGCCGGGGTCTTGGATGGGATCCCGCACGATCTTGCCGAACTGGGTGATCACCACCTGTTCAGTCTCGCCGACGGTGAAAGCCGATTCGTAGACGACGGCTACCGCAGCGACCAGCAAAATGATCCATACACTCTTGGTTTTCATTTCTCCTTACCACCCGGCCTTGTTAGATTGAGAAGCGGCAGCGTGTTTTTCTGATCCGAGTCCACGATGTATACCGGGCCAAGCTTCGGCATCAGGCTGCGCATGCCTTCAAGATACAGCCGGGTCTTGGTGATGTCCTTGGCCTTGCGGTACTCCTCGTAGACATCCCGAAAGCGCGTCGCATCACCCTTGGCGCGGTTTACGCGGTTCAAGGCATAACCTTCCGCCGTCTTGATGGTCCGCTCCGCCTCCCCTCGCGCTGCCGGAATGGCCTTGTTGTATTCTTCGTTCGCCTGGTAGATCATCTGCTCCTTTTCCTGGGTGGCCTGGTTCACCTCGTTGAAAGAGGGCTGGACCGGAGCCGGCACGTTGGTTTTCTTCATTTCGACGGTGACGATCTGAATGCCGGTTTCCGCCAGGTCGAGCTCTTTTTGAAGCATCCCCATGGCCTCGAGGGCGATTTCATCGCGTTTGCTGATGACCTCGTTGATGCTTCGATCCCCGACCACCAGGCGCATGACCGCCTCAGACATATCCTTGAGAAACTGGCGTACGTTGGCTACCTTGAATAGAAAGTTGTACGGATCTTTAATGCGGTACTGTACGATCCAGGGGACCACCGCTACGTTCAAGTCTCCCGTGAGCATGAGGGCGACGTTGGACGGGTCGATGCCCGGTTTGCCTCGCGGCCGAAATTCGGTGTCGGCGGGGGTTCCCCCGAATTCCTCGGTCTGAACCCGTTTGACGTTGACCTTGGTGACGGCGTCGATGCCGAGCGGCAGCTTGAAGTTCAGCCCCGGCTGGGTGGTTTCAATATAGCGTCCGAAGCGCTGGACAATGCCGACCTCGTCCTGGTTTACCGTGTAAAAAGAGCTGTACGCCAGAAAGGCAATGACCAGGACCCCAAAGGCGGCCGGTCCGCCGGGGAGTCTGAATTTCTTGAACTGTTTGACCACCTCGTCCATCTGAGGGGGAATGCCACCGCGACCGCTTTGCTGTTGCTTGAGTTTTTCCCAGTCCCAACTCATGCGGGCTTCCTTCTTCCCTGGTTCGTCATTTGAAACTCTCCTCCGGATGGGTATTGGCCCGAACCCGCCGCAGATGCCGACGGCGGTTCCGCAAGGTACGAAGATTTCTTAACATTGTTAAAGTACCCGCCCCATCAAGTCAAGTGAAAATCGATTCCAAGGCGTTAGGGGAGTCATTCGATCCTTCTACTTGTAATGATACAAGCGGAACGCTGCATTCGCCAGAGCGCCAAGTTCAAGGCACGCGATTCCCGCGGAGTGAGGCATACTCGGAGTATGCCGCAGCGACAGCGGGATGCAGCGCAACGCCGAAATTGGCGTTCTGGCGAGTGCGGCGAAGTTGACCGGTGGAACTGGCGGAGTATAATGGGCGCAAATGAACCCAGACGACCAAAAGGCCGCCGGAGCGGCTCATATCAGCGGGATTCTCACCGGGCTGCTGAAGCAATTCCGCCCCGAGGCGGAGCAGGGGATGCTGCGCATTTGGGGAGTGTGGGATCGGGTCGTCGGCGCGGACATTGCGCGTAACGCTAGGCCGGCGGGCTTCCAAGGTTCGATCCTCCTAGTGCACGTGACCAGCTCCACTTGGCTCCATCATCTGCAGTATCTGAAAAAAGACTTGCTCGAGCGGCTCAACTCGGACCTGGGACAGACCGTCGTCGGCGACATCAAGTTCAAGATCGGTTCCTTTTAGAACGAAAATGCCCTGAGTGTTCCGTATGGACGATGTCACGCAGGACAGTTTTTTCGACGGGCGCATCCAGCTCAAGCAGCACCGCTCCGGTTATCGCTATTCCATCGATGCCGTCCTGCTGGCTAGTGCGGTGCAACCCAAGCCCCAGGAGACGCTGGTGGATCTCGGGACTGGCTGCGGAATCATCCCGTTGATTCTGGCCTTCCGTCGCCCTGGCATCCGGATCTGGGGCGTGGAGCTCCAGCAGCAGCTGGCTGCGGTGGCGGAAGCCAACATCCGCGAGAACGGGATGGCGTCGCAGGTGACGATTCTGCATGCCGATATGCGGGATATCCGTCCACAGTTGGTCGGGACGCCGGTGGACACGGTCGTCTCCAACCCACCTTACCGCAACGAGCGCTCCGGGCGAGTGAACCCGAATGAGCAGCGCGCACTGGCCCGCCATGAACTCGCCATCACCCTGCCCGAGATCGTGCGGGTATCCCGGCGACTATTAAGGACCGGCGGACGGTTGATAATGATCTACACGGCCAGCCGTATTACGGACCTCTTCTGGCACCTGCGTGCCGAGCGTATTGAGCCGAAACGCATGCGACTCATTTGTTCCCATGCGGGGAGCGATGCTCGCTTGGTTCTGATCGAGGGGATCAAAGACGCGGGCCCCGGTGTAACCGTTTCGGCGCCGTTGATCGTATACGCCGACCCCGGTGGTTACTCCGAAGAGGTGCAGGCGATGTTTACCTCTGGTCTATCGTCTGATCCATAAGGTATGGCCTAAATGGAGCGAATATATCGAGTGGCACCGAGGCCCAGAGGGGACTGCGTCCCCCAGGGCCGCCGCAATCTTGCCGGTGCCGCCACAACGGCAACATCAGCCGCGGCGATAGGCTCAGACAGCCCCCGACAGAAAAATCCTACGATAGCCGCTGCCGTCGCCGCTTGTTCGGGTTCATATTTGTATCCCTGGGAGCGCTGCCGAACCCGCGGCGTCATATGCGTAAGCCCATGGGGAGCGCAGACTCCTGCGGGCTTGGCCGCAAGAATCCCGAACAAGAATCGTTCGTATCATGGTGTGATTCCTTAGGTTGACATCCGCTGGCGAAAAAGATTAAATTAAAGGTTGCCACTCGTTGAGCTGTGCCCCGGAGAGGTGGCCGAGTGGTTGAAGGCGCCGCTCTCGAAAAGCGGTATCCTGTCAAAAACGGGATCGTGGGTTCAAATCCCACCCTCTCCGCCAAAATCGCCAAGCGGGTCCCGGAGAGGCATTCGGGCTGAGATTGCTACGCGGCTGATTTGCGGAGAGATGTCCGAGCTGGCCGAAGGAACACGACTGGAAATCGTGTGTGCTGCTAATAACGGCACCGTGGGTTCGAATCCCACTCTCTCCGCCACATCATTCCTGCCATACAAACCCCGTGCTCGGCACGCGGGTGCAGGTTCAACGTAGAAGCACTGGCGTGCTTTTGACTTTTCGGTCTATGGCCGAAGAGTCAAGCCGCCCACTGTGCGGGCGGCCCTTGACTCGTTCCGTCTCGCCGGCAACGGTCGGCCGCAAGCGCGACCGGCGAAGTGAATGCCATCGTTCCCCTGTTCCAGCTGACAGGATCTCGACGCCCACGCATATGTCTTATATCGTCTTAGCGCGGAAATATCGCCCCCAGACCTTTGCCGAAGTCCTGGAGCAGGGGCATGTCACCGGTACCCTCAGCAACGCCTTGTCCGCGGGCCGGGTGGCGCATGCCCTTCTGTTTGCAGGGCCGCGCGGGACCGGCAAGACCACCATTGCCCGGATTCTGGCGAAGGCCCTGAACTGCCAGGCGGGGCCGGCAGCGGGCCCGTGTAACGCCTGCCGCTCCTGCCAGGACATCACGGCGGGGCATGCGGTGGATGTATATGAGATCGACGGCGCCTCGAACAACAGCGTCGACCAGATCCGGGAGCTGCGGGAGAACATCAAGTACATGCCCGCTCACAGTCCCTACAAGATTTATATCATCGACGAAGTGCACATGCTCAGCACCCCGGCCTTCAACGCCTTGTTGAAGACGCTGGAGGAACCGCCCGCTCATGCGCTCTTCATGTTCGCGACCACTGAACCGCACAAGATACCGATCACCATTCTGTCCCGCTGCCAGCGATTCGATCTCCGACGCATCCGGCTCTCCACCATCGCCGGCCATCTGGAGGTCATCTGCCGTCGGGAAGGCGTGGAGATCGACGCCGAGAGCCTGGAGCTGATCGCCCGGGAATCGGGCGGAAGCGTGCGGGACGGCCTGAGTCTGCTGGACCAGGTCATTTCGGGCGGCCAGCGGACCGTGTCTTCGGAGCAGGTTCTCGAAACCCTCGGAGTCATCGACCGCAGCCGGCTCTATGATCTGGCCGATGCCGTTCTGACGGGGGAAGCTGCTCGGTTTCTGGCCGCTCTGGACGATATCTTCGACCGCGGCCACGACCTCAAGAAATTGTTCTCGGACCTCCTCGAATATGTGCGGGACCTCTGGGTGATCCAGATCAGTCCGACGCCGGAAAAACTGGTCGACCTGCCCGGCCGTGAAATCGAGCTGATGCGGGACCAGCCCAGGCGGAACTCGGGGCCCGCGCTGGAGCATGTTCTGGACATCCTCTATCGCGAGGAGGCTGCCGTCCGCCTCTCGTCCCAGCCCAAGCTGGCACTGGAAATGGCATTCTTCAAGGTTCTGCAAACTCGGGCCGTGCTCTCCATCGACACCCTTATCGCCAAGCTGCAGGACTTGCGCAGGGACGTGCAGGGCGCTGCCGACGATGCCTCAGCCTTGACCGGTGAGCCGCCGGCCGCTGGCGTTGCCGGACAGGACCCAGCCGGTTCCGGGGCCGGGCGCGAAAGATCGTCTGTAACGGCGCCGCTGGAGGACCGCCACTCCGCCGCAGCTTCTGCGGATCGCGTCACCGATTTACAGGCCGCTTGGCAGAAGATCACCGAACGCATTGCCGTCAGTCAGCCCAGTCTGGCGGCCAAGTTGAAACGATGCTGCCTCAAGCGCGGGGGAGCCGAGCAGGTGGAAATCGCGACTTCAGGCAATTCCTTCATCGATTCGACCCTGCGGCGCGACAAGCACATGGCCATTCTCAAGAAGGCATGCGCCGAGGTCTTCGGCGGGTCTCCGGAAGTCACCGTCGCCATTGGGGACGAATGCAGTATGACGACCGACGAGCGTCGCGATCGTTACCAGGCGCGGATCAAGGAGACTCTTAATCATCCGCTGGTCGCTGATGCGATCGAGATCTTCGACGGCAAGCTCGTGGATGTCAAGGTTTCCCAGGAGGTGGATAAATGAAGGGGATGGGCAACATGATGAAGCAGGCGCAAAAGCTTCAGGCCCGCATGCTCAAGATGCAGGAGGAGCTGGCCGCAAAGACGGTGGAATCCGCCGTGGGCGGAGGTATGATCCGGGTGGTTGCCAACGGCCGCCAGCAAATCGTTTCCATCCGTATCGAGAAGGAAGTGGTCAATCCGGATGACGTCGACATGCTTCAGGACCTGATCCTGGCAGCCGTCAACGACGCCCTCACCCGGTCGCAGGAGATGGTCGCCTCGGAGATGAGCAAGCTCACCGGCGGGTTGAACATCCCGGGTCTGATGTGATCCCATGAGCCACTATCCCGCCTCCATCCGCCAGCTCATCAAGCTCATGGCGAAGCTTCCGGGGATCGGGGAAAAGACTGCCGAACGGCTGGCGCTGCACCTGTTGTATGCTTCGGATCATCTCGTAGAGGAGCTGGCTCGCAGCATTCTGGATGTCAAGCAGAAGGTCCGCCTTTGCTCGCGTTGTTTCTCCCTGAGCGACGGCGAACTTTGCGCCATCTGCAGCAATCCGGCTCGCGATCGGTTGGTGGTGTGCGTCGTAGAGCAGCCGGGTGACATGGCCGCTTTGGAGAAATCCGGCTCCTTCAACGGAGTCTACCACGTGCTCTCTGGCGTGCTGTCCCCCTTGAACGGGGTGGGCCCCGACGACATACATATCCGCGAACTGGTCGATCGAGTGGCGGCGGAAGGGGTTCGGGAGGTCGTACTGGCCACAGGCACCAGCGTGGAGGGTGAAGCCACCGCTGCCTATATTGCAGGCCGGCTCGAAGCATTGCCGGTGTCCGTGACGCGCATCGCTTCGGGAGTTCCCATGGGGGGGGATCTGAAATACGTGGACCAGGTGACGCTCAAGAAGGCCATGGAGTCACGACGTGCCCTCAGATGATTTGGCACCGAACGATATCTTTGCCTGCAGGCGCTGTGGGGATTGCTGCAAGGGCTACGGCGGGACTTATGTCAGCGCTGAGGACATCGCCGCCATTGCCGCGTTCATCCAGTCCGATCCTTCCGGTGTCGTCGAGCGATACTGCCGGGTGTCCGGGGGGAGATATCTTCTGGCGCAACGGAATAACGGCTATTGCATCTTCTGGGACGGCGGCTGCGCCATCCATCCGGTCAAGCCGCGCATGTGCCGGCGCTGGCCGTTTATCGAAAGCGTTGTGAAAGACCCGCTCAATTGGACGATCATGGCCGGCTTTTGTCCCGGCATGCGCACTGACGTTTCGCTTTCCTGCGTTCGGAGCTGTGTCGAAAAGATCCTGAAGTCCGAAGGGCGCACCTAAGAGGAACGGACATCATGACGGATGAGGCCCGCAGTCGGGAGGACCTGCTGCAGGAACTGGACGCCGCCTGCAGCGAATGCAAACGGCTGGAGTCGCTCGTGCTTAAAGGCGAGCATGCCTTGAGGGAAACCGAACAGCAGCTGCAGCAGGCCCAAAAAATGGAGACCCTCGGCACCCTCGTGGCAGGGGTGGCCCACGAAATCAACAACCCCATCAATCTCATCCTCTACAACTTGCCACTGCTGCAGAAAACCTGGTCGGATTTCATGCCGGTGCTGATGGATCTGCGTCAGCGACAGCCCGAGCGCAAGTTCGGAGGCTTCACTTATGATTTTCTGAAGGATCATCTGCCTCAGCTCATCGCTGATATGGAAATGGCGGCCAACCGCGTAGTCAAAATCGTTGCCGATCTCAAGAACTTCTCCCGTCAGTCCAACATGGCCGAGAAGGCGCCGCTCAATATCAACACGGCGGTTCACAACGCTCTGCGTTTGTCCCAGAGCACCCTGCGCAAGGCCGGAGTCCACGTCAAGCTTGAACTGGCGGAGAGCCTCCCCGATATCGAGGGCGATCTGCAGAACATCGAGCAGGTCGTCTTGAACATCGTGATCAATGCCGTTCAAGCGATTGACCATCCCCACGGCGAAATAAGGATCGAGACGGGTTTCACCGCCAAAGACGGCCGGATATACCTGCGCATCTCGGACAACGGCCGGGGGGTTTCCCCCGACCTCGGCGACCGTATTTTTATGCCGTTTGTCACCGACAAACAGGCGCAAGGCGGAACCGGTCTGGGGCTCTCCGTCACGTACAGTCTGGTAAAGGCTCACGGTGGGGAGATCACCTTCGAGCTCCGTCCGTCCGGCGGCACGACATTCAGCGTGGTGCTGCCCACCGTGCTGAAACGGAAGGCTGCCAAGATCCTGGTGGTGGATGACGACCCCATGGTCCGTCAGATCCTCATGGAGGCGCTCGCGATTCCGCAAAGCTATCTCCTGGAGGAAGCCGCCAACGGCATCGAGGCATCGATCCGGCTCGGCACCTACCGGCCCGACCTGCTGATTCTGGATGTGTTCATGCCGGAGATGGATGGCTTGGAGGTTTGCCGGAATATTCGTGCGGAGCCGGCGCTGGCCGGCATGAAGGTGATCATCACCACGGGCTTTCCGGGCCACCGCAAGCTGGATGAATTGGCCGCGCTCGGGTTCGCCCACGTTCTGGCCAAGCCCTTCGACATCCCCGTGCTGCTCAAGATGGTCCAAACTCTTCTGTCCGAAAACCCGACCTGAGAGATTCCCTCTGCTGGATTTTTTTCAGCAAGGCCCGGAGGAGCAAGCGCCCGGGTAAGCGGTTTCGGGTCGCGGCTGAAACTCGCCGCCAACGGGGTCTATGCCCGGACCAGGCCCGTCTCCAGTATAGCCGCAGGAGGTGCCTCGGAATGCCGAGGCTTTACCGCTCTTTCGGTATCGGGTCCGGGCCAAGACCCCGTAAGCGGCTCGACCAGTCAGCCGCCGTCCTCACCCGGTCGCATGCCCCTCTGGGCTCAGGTGCCGCTCGATAAAATCGCTTCAACTGGGGAAGCCTAAGCCCCGGGGGCCTTAGGCTTCGAGAGAAATGAAGCTTGCCTTGTAGTACTCGCGGTTCAGTCGTGCGATGTTGACGATGGAGATCTCCTTGGGGCAGGTTTTCTCGCATTCCCGGTGGTTGGAACAGTTGCCGAACCCGCAGGCATCCATGGCCCGGACCATGCCGATGGCGCGTCGGGCGGCCTCAGGCCGGCCATGGGGCAGAAGGGCGAATTGGGATACCTTTGCACTCACGAAGAGCATGGCCGAGGCATTGGGGCATGAGGCCACACAAGCCCCACAGCCGATGCAGGCGGCGGCATCCATGGCACGTTCGGCGCGGTCGAGCGGCACCGGCAAAGTGTTGGCCTCGGGAGCGCTGCCGGTGTTGACCGAGATGAAGCCCCCCGCCTGAATGATGCGGTCCAAGGCGCTGCGGTCCACCACCAGATCCTTGATCATCGGGAAGGCCCGGGCCCGAAAGGGCTCGATCACGAGGGTGTCGCCGTCGGAGAAGTGGCGCATGTGCAGCTGGCAAAGGGTGGTGCCCCTGAGATGCCCGTGGGCGCGGCCGTTCACCATGCCGCCGCATGTGCCGCAGATGCCCTCTCGGCAGTCATTATCAAAGGCGATCGGCTCCCTGCCTTCCAGCGTCAGCTGATCGTTCACCACGTCCAGCATCTCGAGGAAGGACATGTCCGTGGAAACGTCCTTGGCCGCATAGGTCTCGAAACGGCCCTTATCAGCAGGGCCGCTCTGCCGCCAGATCTTCAGCGTCAGGTTGATGGACTTGCTCACTTGTAGCTCCTTTGGGTGAGGTGCACGTTTTCGAACACCAGGGGTTCCTTGTGCAGGACCGGTTCCCGGTCATCGCCGGTGAACTTCCAGGCGGCCACGTGGCAGAAGTTGGCATCGTCTCGCTGGGCCTCGTTTTCCGGGGTCTGGAAGGCCTCGTTGAAATGCCCGCCGCAGGATTCCTGCCGGGCCAGCGCATCGACGATCAAGAGCTGCGCGAACTCCAGGAAATCCGCGACCCGCCCGGCTTTTTCAAGGCTTTGGTTGAAGTCGTTCTCTACCCCGGGCACCCGGACGTTTTTCCAGAACTCCGCGCGCAGCTCCTGCACCATGCCGCAGGCTTTCTGCAGGCCGGCGTTATTGCGGGACATGCCGCAGTAGTCCCACATGATCAGGCCGAGCTGCCGATGGATATCGTCCACGGTGCGTCGGCCGCGGATCGAAAGGAGCCTGGCGGTCCGCTCCTGGGCCTGTTTCACGGAATCGATGAAGGACGGGTGGTCGCAGGTGATCTCCGCGAAGCGTGATCCGGCCAGGTAACCTCCAATGGTGTAGGGGATTACAAAATACCCGTCGGCCAGCCCCTGCATCAGGGCGCTCGCCCCCAGGCGATTGGCGCCGTGGTCCGAAAAGTTGGCTTCCCCGAGGACGAACAGGCCGTCGACGGTGCTCATGAGGTTGTAGTCTACCCACAGGCCTCCCATGGTGTAGTGCACGGCCGGGTAGATCATCATCGGAGTCTGGTAAGGATCCTCGCCGGTGATTTTATCATACATCTGGAACAGGTTGCCGTACTTCTTTTCGATGGCGGCGCGGCCGTCGCGCCGGATGGCGTCTGCAAAATCCAGGTAGACTGCCAGGCCCGTTTCGCCCACGCCCTTGCTCTGGTCGCACTGCTCCTTGGCGTTGCGGGAAGCCACGTCGCGCGGCACGAGGTTGCCGAAGCTCGGATACTTGCGCTCCAGGTAGTAGTCCCGCGCGGCTTCCGGAATCTGGCTCGGAGCGCGGGTGTCGCGTGCCTTCTGCGGCACCCATACGCGCCCGTCGTTGCGCAGCGACTCGGACATCAGGGTCAGCTTCGACTGGTGCTCG
>JBLMXM010000001.1:0-5702 GCA_050257775.1 Hyphomicrobiales bacterium | reverse complement strand
CTCCGGAATGCCTTCGAACTCACCCGGGCTCTGGGTGCCGACCTCGTGGATTCAGCCCGGCTGGACGGCGCTTTTTTCACCACCATCACCCGGCTGGACGGCGCCTTCGGGCTGGGCCGCGGCCGGCTTCACAGCCCCATGCAGGGCGCCCTGGCCGGGCTGGCCAAGACCGCGGCCATCGAGTGGCCGGATGTGCGTTGTCGCGCCCTGGATATCCATCCCGAGTGGAACGACCACCGCGCTGCCGCCCGAGCCGTGGTCAAGGAACTCATGGCCCGGGGTCCGGTCGAGATCGGGCTGGGGCCGGAACGCCGGCAAACGCCGGCATTGACCGCGGCCGCCTATCCCGACGGGATTTTGAATCTCGACCCGGGGGACGTGGTCGTCGTCAGCGGAGGAGGCCGCGGCATCACGGCGGCGTGCGCCGTCGAACTGGCGCGGCGAGTGCGACCCACGCTGATCCTCCTGGGACGCTCCCCCGAGCCGGTTCCCGAGCCGGACTGGCTCCGGCCTCTCGAGGATGACGCTTCCATCAAGAAGGCCTTGCTGAGAAACGAGTTTTCCGCAGCCTCGGCGAAACCGGCCGAAGTCGACGCCCGCCTTCACCGGATCCTGGCGAACCGCGAAATCGCCCACACCCTGGAAAAGCTCGCGTCGACCGGCGCCTCGGCCCGGTATTACGCCGTCGACATCCGCGACGCCGGGCGCGTGGCCGGCATCCTCGCGGAGGTCCGCGCCCAGCATGGCCCCGTACGGGCGCTGATCCACGGGGCCGGCGTGCTGGAGGATCGGCTCATTGTAGACACGCGTCCGGAGCAGTTCGACCGCGTTTTCGACACCAAGGTCAAGGGGTTCCTGTCCATGACGGCGGCCATACCGGAAGACGACCTGAAGTACATCGTCTTGTTCTCATCGGTGACCGCCCGCCTCGGCAACAAAGGCCAGGCGGCCTATGCCATGGCCAACGAGGCCTTGAACAAGATAGCCGTGGCCGAATCGCAGCGCCGGCCGGGCTGCCGGGTCATTTCGGTCAACTGGGGACCGTGGCAGGGCGGCATGGTCACGGCGTCGCTCAAACGTGAGTTCGAACGCCAGCGGGTCTCGCTGCTCCCCGTTGCGGACGGCGTCCTATCCCTGATGCAGGAAATGACCGGTGGAGCCGGGCTGCCGGCGGAGGTGGTAATCGGCAGCATGTTGAACCCGGTCGGGATCGAGATGACCCCGCCGGAGCGCCGGGCAAATCTTTCCATCCTGTTCGAGCGGGAAATCGATGTCAACACCCACCCGATTCTCAAGTCGCACGTCATCGACGGCAAGCCGGTGGTGCCCATGGCCCTGATCGCCGAATGGTTCGGCCATGGCGCGCTGCATGAAAACCCCGGCCTGCTGCTCCGGGGGCGTGAGGACATGCGCATTCTAAACGGCATCCGCCTGGCCGGTGAATCCAAGCTGATCCGGGTCCTGGCCGGGAAAGCCCGTCGCAAAGAGGGGTTCTACGAGGTGGATCTCGAACTGCGCAACGGTGTGGCCGAGGGCAAAGACGTCCTGCACTCGCGGGCGAGGGCCATACTGGCAGAGGATTATGACCGGCCGCCGACCTACCGGCTGCCGGAGACCTTGTCCTGCAATCACTACCCGCGCTCGGCTGCAGAAATTTATGAAAAGATTCTTTTTCATGGCAGCCATCTCCATGGGCTGAGGTGGGTGCAATGCTGCACAGCGGACGGAATGGTCGCGGAAGTCGCCGGAGCCCCGGACCCGGCGCAATGGATCGCATCCCCTCTGCGCAACGCGTGGCTGTGCGACCCGCTCGTGCTCGACTCAGCCTTCCAGATGGCCAGCCTCTGGTGCTTCGATCAGCACGGCTGCGTATCGCTGCCGATCCACGCCGCCTGCTACCGTCAGTTCAGGACCGCGTTCCCGGCCCAGGGTGTAAAGGTGGCCTTCGAAGTGCGCGAGGCCACCGAAAAAAAGATGCGCGGCGACTTCACGTTCCTGGATGCAGACGGTCAGGTCATCGCCCAGCTGACCGGCTACGAGGCTGTCATGGACCCGATGCTCAACAGGGCGTTCAAACCGGAGATGAACTCTTAAGAAGGCCATGCCGCCGCCGGTTGAACGAAAGCCGCATGCGGCCCTGCTGACGGCATTCGGTTTCAGGCGGCTGGAGATGAGCGGTGAACGGAACCAGAGCAACCCGATCCTATCGAATGCAGATAGCGGCTGCGCCGGCCAGGGTTTTTCCCCTGCTCTGTCCTTCCCGGGAATACGATTGGATCGACTCCTGGAAGTGTCGCATGATCTATTCGGATTCCGGTTATGCCGAAGCGGACTGCATCTTCCAGACGGATTTTCCGGCTGACGGACCGGAGGACACCTGGGTGGTCTGCCGGTTCGAGCCGCCGCTGCTGATCGAGTTTGTGAGGGTGAATGCGCTCCGAGCGATTCGGTATACGATCAGGCTGCGTGAAACCGAAGGCGGGGGAACGGAAGCCGACTGGCGCCAGATCATCACCGGTTTGAACGCGGAGGGCGACTCGTGGGTTCGGAGCTTGCAGGAGACCGCTTTCCAGGCACGCATGACTGAGCTCGAGAGAATGCTCGAGCACTATCTGAAGACCGGACGGATGTTGAAGCCTGAGCCGCGGCGATAACTAGTGGAGTGTCCCGTCAACAAGTTACATAATTCCGTGGGCTCCGAGCAGGTCGATTGCCGTACGGGCGCAGGCTGACCGGGGTGCGAGCCGCGGCCAGCCTGTCGATGAAGCGCTGCGAATCGGATCGCGCGCATCAGGGGTATCGAGTATTTAAAGTTATTCCCGGGACACGAAACTATGGGGAATGGCTTGCCCGACCCTCACCATCGGATATGACGTGCAACAGCCTCATCCCACAGTTCGGTTGACGGAAACCGGGAGGCATGGAAGCTCGACGGTCTCCAGGGTGGCGATGTACATCTTGCAGGCTTGGCAGAACTTCTTGGGTTTGCCCCGGCCCGCCCACAGAATCTTCATGCGGTGGGTAACCCCGCACTTGGGGCAGATGCATTCCATGGTGATGCCGTCTCCGCCGTTGAACTCCGGTATATCATCGCACTCGTCTGTTTCTTCGTAAATCCGCATTTTTTTGGCGCGCATCTCTCTCACCCTCCTGTTTCACTCTTTGGGTTTGGAGTACTTGCGGAGCAGTTCCGCGATGGCCTCTTCCAGAAGGTCGCCGATGGACTTGTCCACATCCACGGCGAGATGTTTCAGGGCTTTAAGGAGGCCATCGTCGATGCGTGTGGAGAATGTCTTCTTTTTTCCCATGTTTTATATATTATTTTATTTATCCTAAGCTTGCAAGCATTATTTTTAAATTTTTTTTTATTTTTATTTTTTAATCATTTTAAATTATATTTTCTATAGCGATTGTCAGAATGTAATTATGTTAGTAATCGATAACATTCTTACGAGCGGCGCAAACCACCCTCGTTACACTTCTTGCGTCGAAACAGGACTTTGAGGCCGGCAGTTAAAGGAAAGGCAGCGCGCAGCGGGATAGGGCTGCGGGTTAGAAACCCGCTTTTTGTTTGACTCGCAGCAGGCCGGGACTGTTGTGCAGGTACATCAGGGGTGAGGTGCAGCCGGCGGCCATGAAATAGGTTTCGATCGTGTCGAACAGAACCGGTCGATCGGGCCAGGTGAAGAGCTTTCTCTGCCGCTCCAGCTCCTGCCACTCGACTAGAGCCTCCGGGTGTTCACTGAAAACCATGGTTCTGGCCCGCTCGCACAGAAACATCTGACAGACGATCGGCTTGATCCGCCAGAGGCAGCCGTCCACTCCGAGATACACACATTTGAACCCCGTGTTTCGGCTGCGCAAGACATGGGCAAGGGCATCAATCTCGGCTTCCTCGGACAGGAGCAGATTGATCACCATATCGGCAAAAAAGGTGATGATGCCCTCCCGGGAACAGCATGCACTGAGCCTGCTCCGGTAGCAGGTCCGATTGCAAACCAGGCTGAAATACCCCTCCAAGAAGCGATCCACCCGGCGCCGGAACTCAAGATACTCGTTCATGATCGCCCGGAGCTTCTCTGCTTCACTGCGCGGGAGCGCCTGGAGATGCTGGTTTATCTGGATAAGCGCTTCGAGTTGTTCGAACTGGTAATCGCCCATGAGCTCCTGACGACTCCCCTTCGACGAAGAGTGAGAGGAAGGCTTCTAGTGTCGTGTCCCGGGAGTAACTTTAAATACTCGATTCCCCTGATGCGCGCAATCCGATTCGCAGCGGTTCATCGACAGGCTGACCGGGGTGTCAAGATTTGACAGCCTCTTATTCCCATGGCTATATCGGGCTACCCATGAGAAACGCGACCAGCGATGTCCTGATCATCGGCGCCGGCCCGGCAGGGTCGACTGCGGCCTTCATCCTGGCCTCCCGGGGATTCAAGGTGCAGCTTCTGGACCGAAGAGAGTTCCCGCGCCCCAAGCTTTGCGGAGGCCTGCTGACGTGGAAGACTATCCAGATCCTTGAACGAGTTTTCCAAATCAGCTCTCAAACCCTCGCGTCAATCGGCATCATTCGCCACGCCACCCGCGAATACGTGGTCGCCGACCGTCACGGCCGCAGGCGCTGCCGGAGGCTCGATTATCCGTTTCATCTGGTGGACCGCAAGGCTTACGATGACTTCTGGCTTCGGCATGCCGTTGCGGCCGGGGCCGAGTTTCATCCCGGCTCCGCCGTTGCAACGGTCGATATCATGCGAAATGAGGTGCGCACGGAAGAAGGCGAAACATGGACAGGCCGGGTCATCATCGGCGCGGATGGCGTCAACAGCCGCGTCCGTCAAGCCTTTCGGGCTGCCGAAAAACCGATTGACCCGCCACGTCCCGGAACGGCTATGGCCCTGGAATGTTTCCTTCCGCGCCGGGCCGGATCGTTTCCGCAGTCGCCCGCTATCTATTACGGCTTCGTTCCCTGGGGGTATGCCTGGTCGTTCCCCTTTCCGGATCACCAGATCCTGGGGATCGCCGCCCTGAGGCAGAAAGCCGGCCGGCAGATCATGAACGGCTTCCATGAGTTCTTGGCAAGCTTTCACATCCCCGGTCCCAGGGCGCTTTCCATCCAGGGCCATCTCCTTCCCTACGGCAACTACCTCAAGACGCCCGGCCGGGCAAACATCCTTCTGGCAGGAGATGCCGCACACCTGGCCGACCCGTTTCTGGGCGAAGGGATCTACTACGCGCACCGCAGCGCTCAGTTGGCGGCACAGGCGGTCGTCGAAAGCCGCTCGCATCCCGAATCCGCCGGCGGCCGCTACCGGGAAAGCTTCCGCCGGATCATCTACCCCGAACTCAAGTATGCCCGCGCAGGCCGGCAGATCATATTTTCCCTGCCCCCGAGCTTCTATTTCCCCGTCCTGACCGCCCTGCTGCGGCTCATGCCGAAGATCTGCGAGGAGACGATCCAGGGGCAGCGGACCTTCAAATGGTTCCGAAGAGCTGTCCCCTTTAGTTAAAATCAGCATTGGGCGACTTTATCGAGTTCGTTCCAGTCCCGGAGGGGTATGCGCCCGGGTGGCCGGTTGAGGACGCGTCTGGCTGTCTGAGCCGCTTACGGGGTCTTGGACCGGACCCTACACTAGAACTTCACTGGAACCACTCACGCAGGGCTATCAGCGAAAGCTTATTCCAAAAACGAGCCTGGTCCGGGCCTA